>CAIRFN010000013.1 GCA_903877885.1 uncultured Candidatus Berkelbacteria bacterium | reverse complement strand
CTTTTTCCACCGCTCGTATTTATTCATTAGAATAATTGGCTTGGATCTAAAATAATGAAGCAGGCTAGCTGGAAGTTTTTTGTTCATCGGATACCTCAAATATAATATTAGGGGTATTACCGATGTATCTCAACTTCTGCAGAGTCTGACATGAAAATATCGATTTTTTCTTAATTTTAAGGTAGCTAACTGATTAAAAATATGATAGAATAAAATCCATGCCAAATAATATTTTAGACAATTTAAACCCAGAACAACTCGAAGCGGTAACGACCACTGAAGGTCCGGTTTTGATTTTAGCCGGCGCCGGTTCTGGTAAAACTAAAGCTTTGACTCACAGGATTGCTTATTTAATTGAAGAAAAAAAAGTTAATCCTGAAAATATTTTGGCTGTGACTTTTACCAACAAAGCGTCGCAAGAAATGATTTCGCGAATAAATAAATTACTATCCGCTACCGACTATTTATTATCTACTAAACTTCCCTGGATGGGCACCTTCCATTCTGTTTGCGTTAAAATTCTACGCCGCGAAATTTTGCCTTTGGGTTACACCAGGAGTTTTTCGATTTATGATTCCGAAGAATCTTTGTCCGCGGTTAAGCACGCCATGGACGCGCTTGATATTGATAAGAAACAATACAATCCTAAATCGATTCGTAATTTTATTTCCGGGGCTAAAAATGAAATGATTTCGGCCAGCGCGTATTTAAAATATGGTCGGGGTTATTTTGGCGAAGTGGTCCAGAAAGTCTACACTGCTTACGAAAAAGAACTGAAAAATGCCAATGCTTTGGATTTTGATGATTTACTTTTGAAAGTGGTGGAACTTTTTGAGAGGTATCCGGAAATTTTAGCGCGCTATCAAGATTTGTTTCGCTATATTTTAATCGACGAATATCAGGACACCAATCATACTCAATATCGTCTGGTTAATTTATTGGCTGGAAAATATCAAAATCTGTTCGTGATTGGAGATGACGCACAATCAATTTACAGCTTCCGCGGGGCGAATTTTAAAAATATTTTGGATTTTGAAAAAGATTATCCCAAAGCTAAAGTGATTAAAATGGAGCAAAATTATCGTTCAACTCAAAATATTTTGGCTGCGGCCCAACATGTGATTGAAAAAAATACCCAACGGTCAGACAAAACTTTATGGACTAAAAATGAAGAAGGAATGTTGACGACAGTTTTTGAAGCCAAAAATGAGTTGGAAGAAATCGAATTTATTTTGCTGGAAATTGAAAGTTTGCTTCGCTCGCGCTCGCTTAACGATTTTGTGATTTTATATCGCACAAACGCTCAATCGCGTGTTTTGGAAGAAGTTTTTTTGCAACACAAAATTCCTTATCGCTTGATCGGCGCCTTGCGTTTCTATGAACGCCGCGAAGTCAAAGATATTTTGGCTTATTTAAAATTGATTGCCAACGAAAAAGACAAAGTCAGTTTAAAACGAATTATTAATGTGCCGACGCGCGGCATTGGCGCTAAAAGTGTTAAAGAAATGAATTTAGAAAACCCAAAAATCAAAAATTTCTTTGCTATGATTGAAGGTTTTCGCGCTCAACAAACGAAACTCAAAATTGTCGAATTAATCGATTTGATTATCAGCGAAACTGGTTACAAAAATTATATTTTAGATGGGACTGAAGAAGGGGAAAGCCGCTGGGAAAACATTGAGGAATTAAAATCGGTGGCTACCAAATCGGAAGATTTGGAACAATTTTTGGAATCAGTGGCGCTCGCCTCTGACATTGACGCCCTCGATCGCGACGCCGAGGCGGTGACGATGATGACATTGCACAATGCCAAAGGTTTGGAATATCCGATTGTTTTTATTGTTGGTTTGGAAGAAGGTTTAATGCCGCACGCCAATTCTTTGCTTGATCCCTCGGATCTGGAAGAAGAGCGCCGCCTTTGCTATGTTGGCATGACCCGCGCCCGCGAACGACTATATTTAACTTATACCCAATGCCGACTTTTGTACGGCGGCTTGCAGTACAATCAGCCCTCGCGCTTTATCAACGAAATCCCCGGATATTTAGTTGATAGAGTTTAAAAAATGATATAATAAAAGAAAAAGGAGGATAATGGATAATCCAGGAAAGAATAATAATCTATCTGGCGATTGGCGAAAGATTTCAACTTTACTTGCTTCATGTCTTAGCGGACGTTTTTTCTTATTAGGCATAATTGCATTCGTATCTTTAGGTCTATTGTTTGTAGGCTATTTAACAATTACTTGGCTATTGCCTTTTGTATTGATTCAAATTCTACTTATCATTTCAATTATCGTGATGATTAGGCGTAAAATTTTAGGTTTATTTTTATATTTATTTTTTCTCATAAGTGAGTTCATTTTTCTTGTTTTAGCTTATTTTTCAAAAGGCTTTCAAGATTATTTATCTATTCTTGATACTGGTGGATATTGGTTTTCAAGATCTGGTATTACAATTTTTGTCATACTTTTTATTTTGGTTGAAATTGTTATTTTTACTTACCTCTGGTTGGAGAGAAAAGAATTTACTAAAAGTGAATAAAAATAGATTAATGCTGGAAAATCGAGGTCATCATGAATCAAATTAAAAATCAACCGAATGATTCAAATAATCCAAATCTGGTTTGGCAAGAAGGCCGCAAAAATAAAGAAATGCGGTTGTGGGAATTTGGTGGTAAAGGTACTATCGCGGAGGGCTGGTGGTTGATCAAGAAGAAATTTGAGCCGAATGCTACAGAACCAATTAAAAAGGAATTAGAAAATTAAATCAATGGCCTTTGAATAAAAAAGAATAGGAGAAAAAAATGAACGATTAAAATCAACAATCGGAATCACAACCGATTCAATCGATGGAGCCACAGCCAGTTCAAGCTAAACCAAAATCAAAAATTCCTTGGTGGCTTATCGTTATTGTTGTACTTTTAGTCATGATTGTGCCAATTGGTATTATAGCGGCTATGGTTTTAGTATCTTTGAGCTCCGCTCGCGGTAAAGCCACTGACGCTCGCATCATGAGCGATGTGAGCCAAATGCGGAATGTAGCCGAGAATTATAATAGTCAGCATTCAACATATAAAGGTTTTGAAACTGATCCCACTGCTAAAACTATTTTAAGCGATGTTCAAAAATCCGGTTCAAAAATAAATGAAAATACAACCGATACTACATACGTAATTTATGCGACTTTACCAGATACTAAAAAAGTTTTTTGCGCTGATTATAACGGTTCTGGAGAAGAAGTCAATTCTGTTTCGTCGACTCAAACTTCCTGCCCGTAGATTCTCTCTTGACCCTTGTGTCATAAAAGGGTAAACTAGATACAAATGCATAATATGTCTCGGCAAATAAAAATTGTCGTCGTTTCTCTTATCGCTATTTTAATTTTAGGAGCATTTTTTTTGTGGCCAAAACATCAGAATGAGAAAAAAGTTTTGGCTGCTGAAGCCGTCAACGATCCGAATCATCCAACCGAAGTTTATTTAGCCAGTGATGAATTTAAAACCCTCGATGCGATGATTACCGATTTAAAAGTTCAAGTTTATCCGGAAGATAAAGTAACGGCTTTCCCGCCGCCGGATATGGGTTTAGGCAGTCGCATTACGATTGTTCGGGCTACACCTGTCGAAGTAACCGACGCTAAGGTTAAAAAAACCTATCGAACTTGGGCCAAGACCATTGGCGAATTATTAACCGAGCAGAAGATTGAATTAATCGCTCAAGATACGGTTGATCCGACAGCTTCGATACCGATATCTTCAGATCTGAAAATAAAAATCACTCGAATCGCCGAATTTGATTTAACTCAAAATGAAGATATTGATTTTCCGATTATTAAGAAAAATAATCACGATATGGAACGTGGTCAAAGCACTGTCGAAGTTTCAGGTGCTAAAGGTCAAAAAGAGGTCACCTACCACATCAAACGAGTTGATGGTACCGAGACTTCGCGTAAGGTTACCAATACTAATATTTTAACCCAACCAGTGACCGAAATTTTGATTGTGGGTACTGGACCGAAACTGGTTCATTCCGATCCTTTTATGGATTTGTTAAACGCGGCGGCCAAAAAATACGATGTTAATGCCACCGCTCTGCAATGTCTAATGTTGTGCGAATCCAATGGCCATACCGATTCGCAAGCGGCTGCCGGTTACATTGGTTTATTCCAATACGATCCTGGTTTTTGGGGACCAGCTTCAATGGCCGCTGGCTTTACTAACGCTTTGTGGACTGACGCCAAAGCCCAAATTTTTACCACCGCTCGATTAATATCCATCGGTCAAAGTCGCCGTTGGCCACCCTTTGCCAAAGGTTGTCCAAGAACTGGCTACACTTCATGTGCAAATAAATAAATTCAAATATATGATTCCAAAAAAATCTTTAGGCCAAAATTTCTTAATTAATGAAAAAATCGCTGATGATATTATCAAAGCGAGCAATTTGACGACCGACGATACGGTTTTGGAAATCGGTCCCGGCACTGGTATTTTAACTGAAAGATTAGTTAAAGCTGCTGGTCAGGTTTTGGCTGTGGAAAAAGATTTTGATTTGGTGACAAAATTACTAAATCGTTACAAAAGCACAAAAAATATCAAAATTATTCATCAAGATGCTTTGTGGTTCGACCTTTTCTCCTTATCCAAATACAAAGTCGTGGCTAATATTCCTTATAATATTACGTCGCCTTTGATTCGCAAATTCATCGAGAACGAACCTCGTCCGGAACTTTTAATTTTGATGGTTCAAAAAGAAGTGGCCGAGCGGATTTGTGCTAAGCCAGGGGATTCCAGCCGCGGACTTTTAACTATTATCGTCGAATTTTACGCTGAGGCTGAAATTCTATTCCAAGTTAATAAAAAAGAATTTTACCCGGTGCCACAAGTCGATAGCGCGGTAATTAAAATCACACCAAAAAAGCAATTATTAAATATTGAACCGGCTTTATTTTTCAAAATGGTTAAAGCCGGATTTAGCTCCAAGCGCCAGCAAATTCACAATTCCTTGGCTGGTACATTGCGACTAACAAAAGACGAAGTTTTAGATCTATTAAAAAAAGCTCAAATCGCGCCGACCTTAAGGGCCGAAGATTTGAGCTTGGAAGATTGGGAAAGATTGACGAAGGTTTATCAACATTAAGTACCAATTCAGACTAAATTTTTCAATAACATACTCATGATTTTTGGTTTAAAGTAAGAGAAATTCTCTCTTATTTTTGTGCGAAATGTTTCGGCTTCATTTTCATCTAGAGTTAAACTAACATCCAGATAAACTTGTGTGACCAAAGTAAATTCGTCATGCATTTTTCGCCAAACATTAAAATCGATTTCTTCTTTACTGAGGTTTTCAGATTCACCAGCAGTGATTTCATCGATAATGATTATGCCTAAAATTATCCATGCCTCAGCATATTTACGTTGGTTTTCGGATAATTCTAAACTATCTAATTTTTCGCGATCAGTAGAGCGAATTTTTAAACTACGAACAGCTTCGAAACTGCGGTCAGGCATGGCAACATCTCCTTCGAAAGTAGCGTTTCGGATAGTCGTATTGTATAATAAAATTAATGAATACACAAGACAATAACATTCAAAATCAAAACGATGAGAAAATATCCTCATCATCTAAGGAACCGGAAGGTGTTTTGGATTTAGGTCGACATATGGTTGAGGTCGGCGCTGAAACAGTTAAAGATACGGTTGATGCCACAGGGGAAGCGGCTCAAAAAACGGTCAAAAAATCTCGGAAATTTTGGCAGATTTTAGGTCCAGGTTTGGTCACCGGCGCGGCCGATGATGATCCATCTGGTGTGGCAACTTACTCGCAAACCGGCGCCCAATATGGTTTTAAACTGTTGTGGTTTGCGCCATTAACTTTGCCTTTGATGGGCGCGATTCAAGAAATGTGCGCCAGAATTGGTTTAGTGACCGGCCGCGGTTTGGCCGCTAATATTAAAAAATATTTTCCGCGCTGGGTTTTACTTATCACGGCTACTTTGCTTTTACTGGCCAATATTTTTAATATTGGTGCGGATTTAGGTGCGTTGGCGGCGGCGACGCGATTAATGACACCGACCGTGCCGTTTTGGGTTTTGATTTTCGGCTTCACGGCTTTGAGTTTACTGATGCAGATTTTTGTTTCTTACAAAAAATACGCCGGCGTTTTAAAATATTTAGCCATAACTTTGGTTGTTTATATTATCACTGCTTTTGTAATCAAGGGTTTTCCTTGGGCTGAAGCGTTAAAAAGTTCAGTCATTCCGCATTTAGATTTTTCCAAGGAACAGATTATTTTAATCTGCGGCATTTTGGGTACAACAATTTCCCCATATTTATTTTTCTGGCAAACTTCTCAAGAAGTGGAAGAAGAAATCTTGGGTGGCGATACGACTTTGGCCTCGCGTCAAGGTACAACCAAAAACGAAATGCGCAAAATGCGCTTGGACAACTGGTCTGGCATGGTTTTTTCTAATATCGTTACTTTCTTTATCATTGCTGTTTGTGCGGCGACTTTGTATAAAGGTGGGATTACCAATATTGCCACCGCCGCTGACGCGGCTAAGGCCTTGGAACCATTGGCCGGAAAATACGCCTCGTTATTATTTACTATCGGGATTTTAGGTACTGGTTTGCTCGGTATCCCGGTTTTAGCCGGCTCCGCCGCTTATGCTATTTCAGAAGCGTTTGGTTGGAAAGAAGGTTTGTATCGCCGCTTTGCTCAAGCTAGCGCTTTCTATGGTGTGATTATTTTGTCCATGGTTGTTGGTTTGATTATCAACTTTGTCGGGCTTGATCCAATCAAAGCTCTAATTTATTCGGCAGTCGGCAATGGTTTAGTTGCGCCAGTGGTGATGGTTTTGATTGTTTTGTTAGCCAGCAATAAAAATGTGATGGGGCAGTGGCAAAGTGGCGGACTATCAAAATTCTTTGGCTGGCTCGGTACGGCCGTCATGATTATCGCCGGCATCGCCACAATTTACTCATTATTTACGTAATTAAAACCAACGTACACTTCCAGGGTGTACATTATAAGGTTAAAATATTAATTAAAAAAAGGAGAAAAATGGAACAAGATCAATCATCGAACAAGTGGCTCTGGGTTATTCTTATCATCGTCATCTTAATCGGCGCCGGTTTTTGGACTTGGGTTTTAATGAATCAAAATAAACCAGTGGCTACACCGATCGTTACTCCAGTTTCCGTCAACGAGTTACCAACCATCGAACCGTCAGTCTCGCCTTCAGTTTCTGCATCACCAATTTCTATGGTTGACTGGAAAACGTATACAAATACAACTTATGGTTATTCGATTAAATATCCGTCCGATTGGACAGCTAAAGATATGCATACGACCTTTGGTGTAGCAGATACCTATGGTTTTGAGCCGCCATCGACTTCGGCTAATTGGACTGTGACAGTTAATGTCGATAATGCTAGTCAATATGGTAAAACGATCCAAGAAGGAAGTGAAGGGACAGCTACTACTTTCGCTGGCAAACAAGCAACCAAATATACTTATGCTAATGGCTATGAATATCAAATTCAGGAAAATAATAAATATTATGTTGTTTCTATTGAATTTAGTAATGGTGACGACAATCTTAAACCAACTGCAGATCAAATTGTTTCCACTTTCCAATTCACTAAATAAAAATGTCATCCAATTTACCTAAAGGCGAACCGAATGGTAATTCGATATCGGGGATCTAGATTCTCGATCCGGACGCCATCCGGTCGGGAATGACAAAGAGGGACAAAAACAGACTTGTAGCCCAAGTCTGTTTTTGTATTTTAGAAAATTTTAAGGTATAATAGAATTAATTAATGCAGAATGCAGAATTAAATAAAATAATTTAAAAAATTCTGAATTATTAAATTAAGGAGCCATATGGATTACGGACGATTTTTTGTCACTACCCCAATTTATTATGTAAACGACAACCCGCATATCGGGCATGCTTATTCGACTATTGCGGCCGATATTTTGGCGCGTTATTGGCAAGGCCGCGGCGCCCAAACATATTTTTTGACTGGCGCTGACGAACACGGCATGAAAATCGCTCGTTCGGCACTAGCTGCCGGCCAATCGCCGAAAGAATTTGTTGATAAAGTCACTGATAAATACAAAGAAGTCTGGCAAGCGCTCAACTTAAAATACAGCAATTTTATTCGTACGACTGATCCGGAGCATGAAAAATTTGTTCAAGATTTTGTGCAAAAACTTCATGACAATGGCGATATTTATCAAGATAAATATGAAGGTTTGTATTGTGTTGGTTGCGAAGAATATAAAAAAGAAGATGAACTTGAGCCTGGAAATATTTGTTCTTTGCACAAAAAACCCTGCGAAAAAGTTGAAGAAAATATTTATTTTTTCAAACTTAGCAAATATCAAGACAAGATTATCGAAGCGATTCAAAGCAAAAAGTTTTTAATTGAGCCGGAAGCGCGCCGCAATGAAATTTTTAAATTCATTGCCAAAGAGCCACTCCGCGATTTGGCGATTTCTCGGAGTAAAGTCGAGTGGGGCATTCCAATTCCTTGGGATAAAAATCAGACGATTTATGTTTGGGTTGATGCTTTATTAAACTATATTTCTGGGAGCAAAGGTTTCTGGCCGCCACAATTGCAAATCATTGCTAAAGATATTTTCCGTTTTCATGCCATTATTTGGCCAGCTATGCTTTTAGCGACTGGTTATGAACTGCCGGAAAAATTATTTATTCATGGCTATTTTACAATCAATGGTCAAAAAATGAGTAAATCTTTAGGTAATGTGGTTGACCCAGTAGAAATTTCCAAAGTTTACGGCGTTGATGCGCTTCGCTATTTTGTGATGGCCGAAGTGCCGTTTGGCGCTGATGGCGATTTTTCGCTTGACCGATTTGACCAACGCTATCGTGCTGATTTAGCCAATGATTTGGGAAATTTACTCCAACGCGTTATTGTGATGGCTAAAAATGCCAAAGTTCATTGGGAATATGAACCAATGACCAAAAAGTATCCGGAGTTCGATCAAGCGATGGAAGAACTCAAATTTTCCGAAGCTTTGAATTTTGTCTGGAAGATGATTTCCGAAGCCAATGTTAGAATCGATGCGGAAAAACCGTGGGAATTAGCCAAAGTTGACCCGGAAAAAAACGAAAAATTATTACAAAATTTATTAGATACTTTATCTGATATTGCCGGACTTTTGGAACCGTTCATGCCGGAAACATCGCACAAAATGATTGAGCAACTTCGAACCGGCAAACAAGAACCACTCTTTCCACGCAAGAAGTAATAATTAAGTGAGGGGAAAATGTTTAAAAAATCTAATCACGGTTTCACACTGATTGAACTCTTGGTTGCTATAGCTATCATCGGCATTTTGGCGGTGATGGTTTTAGTGTTTATAAATTCTAGTAAAACTAAAGCCAAAGACGCCCGAATTAAAAATGATCTAAGTCAGATAAAAAATTTAGTCAAAACTTATTTAGATGCTAATCCTGCTAGTAATTTAAATTGTTCGCCAATCATATCAATCCACTGCGATAATTTTTCAAACTCAACCGATGTTTTGGTTAAATTGAACCTTGTAGCCGCGGACATCAAAGCTCAAGGTAGTGATTTGACTATTATGACTAATTCTGATGGCACTTATCAGGCGTATACGACGTTGCCGTCAACAAATAATACTCAATCTTTTGTAGTAAAGTCGGACGGTACTAGTTTTACCACGACTTTATATGCTGGCCTGATTTCTTGGTGGAAAATAGATAATAACAAACTAATTAATATTATTGGTTCTGAAAATGTAGCGGCCGAACCGCTAACTATTTCCGGTCGGTTTAAAACTAGTCAAAGTAACAGTTCTCTGATTTTATTTGGTTTAAATGGATTAAATTCCGATAGTACAGCTGATCAAATTTCGTTAGATAATGGTAAAGTTTCTTATTTTGTCCGCGATAAATTCGGCACGGCTAGTGCAACCGTGGAAACTTCAACTTCATATACTGACGGAAACTGGCACTGCGTAGTCGGGATTAAAAATGGTAATAACATTAGTTTGTATCTTGATGGAAATTTTATTAGTAAAACAAGCGCTAATTTTACAGCTAATTTAGCTGGTGTTTTTTCGATTGTTAAAGATAGTGGAAGTTTTACTGGCACAGTTGACGACGTTCGAGTCTATAATCGAGTTTTAACTGATGAAGAAATTAAAACCCTAGCTTCTGGAGGATAAATTTGATTCAAGCATTCTTAGCCGCGATTAGTCAAACTGGTGGCATCATCATCGACAAAATTGTTTTAACACGCCGCCAAATGGAAATTCATGTTTTCATTCCATTGGTTTTTATGTTTTTGTTTTTATTGAGCGCGATTTTATTTCCATTTTTAGGTACGGTTAAATTAGATTTATTTAATTTAAACGAAATTTTATTATTCGTTGCCATGATTGTGACAGCGATTGTCTGGAATATTTTTTATTACAAAGGTGTTCAAGCGGAAAAAGTTCATGAATATGAATCAATTATTATGTTTCAACCGCTTTTGACTGTGGCTTTGGCTGCCTTGGTTTTTGGTAGTGAACGAAATATCCACGTTTTAATCGCTGCTGTAGTTGCCGCCGTGGCGCTTATTTACTCGCGAGCCGAGAAAAAACATTTTGAATTTGGACAAGGTTCAATTTATCTTTTGATTGCCGTCGTTTTAATGAGCGTGGAATTGATTTTAACCAAACCATTATTAACTGTTTTCTCACCAGTAGCATTTTATTTTTTCCGAACGATTATTATGTTTGTATTTTTCTATTTTTATTACCGCCCACAATTAACCAAAGTTTCCACTACTAATGCTTGGCTGGTTTTATTAACTTGCGTTTTTGGCACAGTTCAAATGGTTAGTAAATATTATGGTTTTGAAACTTTAGGTATTGTTTATACTTCTTTAGTTTTAATGTTGGCGCCAATTTTAGTTTATATTATTTCCACAATTTGGTTGCACGAACGAATTAAATTTCGCTTGACTGCCGCTACTATTATTATTTTTCTTTGCGTTGTTTACGCCACATTCATCAGATAGGAGACTACTATTTTTATTGATACACATTCGCATCTAAATTTTAATGCTTTTAACGATGATATTGCCG
The DNA here is from genome assembly GCA_903877885.1 of uncultured Candidatus Berkelbacteria bacterium. GTDB lineage: Bacteria > Patescibacteriota > UBA1384 > UBA12157 > UBA12157 > CAIRFN01. Next base: position 57,598 of record CAIRFN010000013.1, on the reverse strand, counting down.
GCGCCATTAGCCGAGCTGAAACTGCTGGTGTAGAAAAAATCATTATTCCTGGCTCGAATTTGGAAAACTCCAAAAAGGCGATTGAAATTGCGAATAAATATCCGAATTGTTTTGCCGCGGTTGGTTTTCATCCGATTCATATTGAAAAAGAAAAATTTGATGAAACTAAATTTTTAGAATTAGCTAAAAATGCCAAAGTGGTGGCGATTGGCGAATGCGGAATAGATCTTTTTCATGATAAAAATACCGCTGATTTGCAAAAAGAAATATTAGTTAAACACTTAAAAATTGCGCAAATTGTTTCCAAACCGATTATTTTACATTGTCGCGAGGCCTACGATGATTTAATGACCGAATTAATGAGTTTTGGCCAATTGCCGACTGGCGTGGTTCATTGCTATGTTGGCGACTGGTTGCATGCGCAAATGTTTTTAGATATGGGTTTATATTTATCTTTTACCGGGATTATTACTTTTAGTAAAAGTCCGGAATTGGCCAAAGTGGTGGAAAATACGCCGCTTGAGCGAATTATGATTGAAACTGATAGTCCGTATTTGGCGCCGGAAAACTATCGCGGTGTGCAAAACGAACCGGCCTATGTGGTGGAAATAGCCAAAAAAATCGCCCAAATTAAAAAAATTCCGCTTTCGGAAGTCGAAGCGCAAACAACTAAAAATGCGATTAAATTATTTAAATTGAGTTCGAATGAAAACTAAAGTTAAAACTAAAATTGTTTTTTCAACAATCTATATTCTCGTTTTTATTTGTGTACTAATATTTTTAAGTCAGTGGTTTTTAACTTCCAATGATCCAGGCACCAGTTTATTTTTTTATTATTCTAATCTTGTTTTTGGTCATCTTTTACCGTACCGCGATTTTTTGTTTGAATATCCGCCGCTTGCCATTCTGTTTATGATCATTCCCAGATTCTTCACTTTTAATTTTGCAATTTACCAAATTCTATTTTGGATTATACTCTGTCTTTTAGGATTATTTGGCCTTTGGATTACGATTGATTTAACCGAAAAATTATCAATAACAAAAAAATATTTTGTTATTTTGCTCTATATTTTTCTTTTACCAATTTTAGGTCCGATCGCTTTATTTCGGTTTGATTTAATTCCGGGAATTTTAGTTTTGATTGCTCTATGGCTAAAGAAAAATAATAAGTCGGGCTGGGCTTGGTTTGTTTTGGGGCTAGCAATAGCAACTAAGCTTTATCCAATTTTATTAGTACCGTTTTTTCTAATTGATGATATTAAAAATATTAAAATTTTAATTCGCAATATTATAATATTTTTCTTAAGCATTTTTCTGGCAATTTTGCCGTGGCTTAATTGTTTAAAAAGTCTGGATGTTTTTATTAAATATCAAACCAATCGTGGCGTCCAAATCGAAAGTTTGTGGTCAAATCTATTGTTATTAAATCATCAATTTTTTGCTAAGCCAATTGAATTAATTTCCGAAGCTGGCGCCATCGGCGTGGTGCCATTTCCGCATTATTTTGTGCCACTTTCTTTTATTTTCTTGATCATCGGCTATTTATTTTTAGTTTATTTATACTTTAAAAATCGCCAACTTTTGACGATTTCATTTTTAGCCATTTTACTTTTTATTTTAACCAACCGAGTTTTTTCACCGCAATATTTGGCCTGGCTGATTATGCTTTTTCCATTAATTTTTATTGAAATTAAAAATAAAAATGTAATTATTATCTCAACAATAATTTTTATTCTCGCAACTTTTCTAACCAGTCTGATGTATCCTTATTATTATATTTCCGGCGGTTTATTATCTTTTTCCGCTGGTGGAATTTATGCCTTAACTTTCCGCAACGCGTTACTTCTAGTTTTATTTTTTGTTTTAATCACTCAACCCAAAAATTTCGCTGGTGGTCGCGAGTAATTGTGCCGAGTTTGGTTTCGAATTTATCAATTTTTTCTTGATCAAAATGTGTTTGAAGTTGCGGCGTGATATCTGCAATTTTTTTATAGCATGAAATATAATCTTTTACTAAAATATCAATTTCCTTAGTTTCAATATTCATACTTTCAGATACATTATTCATTTTTTTGGGGCACAGATGTTTATAATCGCACCAGTCGCAAAATTGATTTTCACGAGGCCTAAAATTCTTGGCAGTTTGAATTTTGTTGGCGGTTTCAACCAGTGCAAATTTCATTTGTTCGATTTGTTCTGACGTGCGAGAAGTTGTTAACAGTTGGCCATGTTTTAGGTAGTGTAAAGTCAGTCGTACGTCACGCGCTTCCGGCCAAAGAGTTTGCACGGCAATGGCGTATGTGGCCAATTGCTTATCATTATCAACATCTTCTTGCGACGGTAAACTTTTGCTGGTTTTATAATCAACAATTTCATAGGCGCCAAAAGGTAATTTATCAACTCGATCGATCACGCCGCTTAAAATATGATTTTCGAGCGGAATTTGAAAGCGTTTTTCGCTAGCTATGACTTTACGAAGCCCGGGTTTATAATCCTCATGAAATTTGGTAATCATCTGACGGCCCGAATCTAAGTATTGATCGGCAGTGAGTTTGTCGGGGAAAATATCTTCGCGCCATTTACTTTCATAAAACTTAATTAAATCACTAATCGGCGGAATAATTGGATCGCGTCGCAAGGCCATTTGAACAACCAAATGAATCAAAGAACCAAAAAAGAATTCCGGTTTTTCCGGTACTTTAATATAGTCGATGTACTGAAATTTGTATTTGAGCGGGCATTTGGTGTAGGTATCAAACGCCGAATAGGAAATTCTCATACAATTATTCTAGCACAAAATATCTTTTTAAACCAAAGTACACCCCCGGGGTGTACTTTGAGGGTTAATATTTATTTGGTATAATAAATTAATGGAAGAGGAAGTAAAAATTATTTATCAACAATCGCCGAAAGCCAAAAAGCGCCGAAAAACGTGTTGTGTAATTTTTCTAATTATATTTTTCTTAATTTTAGCCGGACTATTTTATGGCTATTGGCAAGCCAGGACATTTACTTTCGATTCGATTCAATCAATTAAACAAGCGATGAGCTCTAATTAAATAATATATCAATAGGGGTTGACAAGTTATATATATTCATATATATTTTATTTGTATATAGAATTATATATATGAGGTAAAAATGAAAACAAAAACAATTAATGTTAACGAACTTCAGGCGCAAATTTCCAGTATTTTGAAAGATGTTCAAGATGACACTGCATATGAAGTGATGCGCTATTCTGAACCGATTGCGGTGGTTGTGTCGTACAAAAAATATCTAACTTTAAAAGGCGAATGCAAACGTTGTATCGAAGACTTACGAAAACTAGTTAAGAACGAGGATAAATAATGAAGGTTTATCTTGATTATGCGGCGACTGGGCCAATAAAAGCCGAAGTTTTAACTGAAATGATGCCATATCTGACAACGGATTACGGTAATCCTTCGAGTATGCACGAATGGGGCCGTGCCGCTCGGATTGCGGTTGATGAATCAAGAATTAAGATCGCTAAGTTTTTAAATGCCGATCCGGCGGAAATTATTTTTACTTCTGGCGGCACCGAATCTGATAATTTGGCGATTAAAGGAATGGTTAATAGCGTCATTCTGAACGAAGTGAAGAATCTAGATCCTTCGGCTAAGCCTCAGGATGACAAATTCCATGTCATTACTTCCCAAATAGAACATCATGCGATTTTGAATTCCTGTAAAACATTGGAAAAAAGCGGTGTGGAAGTAACTTACTTAAAACCAAATACAGACGGCATAATCGAAGTTGATGCGGTTAAAGCGGCGATTAAAGAAAATACTGTTTTAGTTTCTATTATGTATGTTAATAATGAAATTGGTTCAGTTAATCCGATCCGTGCCATTGGAAAAATGATCGAAAAAGAAAATGACGCTCGCGAACTCAAAATATTATTTCACACCGACGCGGTTCAGGCGGCTGAATATCAAAATATGGATGTCGATTATTTACATGTTGATTTATTGACTATTTCCGGTCATAAAATCGGCGCGCCCAAAGGCGTTGGCGTTTTGTTTGTCAAAAAAGGCGTGAATATTATGCCAATGATGCATGGTGGCGAGCAAGAGTTCGGCCGTCGCGCTGGCACAGAAAATGTGGCGTCAATTGTGGCAATTGGAAAAGCCGTCGAAGAATTAAGAAACGAGAAATTAGAAATAAGAAATGAGATAAAGAATATCAGAGACTATTTCATCGGCCGAATTCTAAAAGAAATTCCAGAAACAGAATTAAATGGTGGTAAGGAATTTCGTAGCCCAAATAATGTCAATGTTTATTTTAAATATGTCGAAGGCGAATCAATTTTAATGAATTTAGATTTAGTCGGGATTGCTGCCTCCTCGGGATCGGCTTGCACATCGTTGTCGCTTCAACCATCGCACGTCATAATGGCGGTTTACAGTGATGCCGAACGGGCTCACGGTTCAATTCGTTTTACCTTGGGTCAAAATTCAACCAAAGAAGAAATCGATTATACAATCGAAAATTTAAAAGAAATTATCGCCAAATTAAGAAAAATAAGTCCCTTAAGTCCAAAGGAATACAAATGAGCAATATCTCAAATCTTTATTCGGATAAAGTGATGGAACATTTTAAAAACCCGCACAATATGGGAGAGTTAGATAATCCGTCCGGCGTCGGTCGGGTCGGCAATCCGGTTTGTGGCGATTTAATGGAACTGCAAATCAAAGTTGAAAATAATATTATTACTGATGCCAAATTTCAGACTTTTGGTTGCACGGCCGCCATCGCCACTTCCTCGATTTTAACCGATTTAGTGATTGGTAAAACTATTGAAGAAGCTCTAAAAGTGACCAATAATGCAGTGGTTGAAGCTTTAAACGGTTTACCGCCAGTCAAACGTCATTGTTCAGTTTTGGCCGAGGAAGCACTCCAAAAAGCAATCGCAGATTTCCAAAACAAAAAGTGATATAATAAAGACATGAATTGGATTGATGTCGTTTTTATTCTTATTTTTCTCTTTTTTGTGATTGAAGATTCTCGTCGCGGTTTTTTGCGACTTTGCGCCGACCTAATCGGCCTGGTGGTGGCTTTTGCCGGCGCGCTGATTTTCTATCTACCTTTAGGTGGATTGTTGGCCCAGAAATTTGCTTTAAATGATTCGACTGCCAATACAATGAGTTTTTTGTTGGTTTGGCTAATCTTGCAACTTATCTTTTTTGGTATCAGCAAAATTATTTCTTACTACACCTCGATTCACATCAAAGAGTCAAAAGCTAATTTAATTTTGGCTTATATTCCGGCAACTTTGAAAGCTCTAGCTTTTATTGTAATTACGATTATTTTAATTTTAGCTTTGCCTTTGTCAGCCTCACAACAAAAAGTTTTAAATCAATCATTTGTGGTTGGTATAACCAGTAAATATTCGATGAATGTGGAAAATGATTTACAAAAGATTTTTGGGAATGATCTTGGGAAAATCGTGATTCAAAATGAAACCGAAGAAACAATTTTGTTAAAGTTTAAAACCACCAATATGACGGTTGACGAGCAAGCTGAAAATACAATTTTAAATAAAATTAATCTGGAAAGAAAAAAAGTTGGCGCGCCAGAGTTAGTCGCTGATAATTTAATCCGTAACGTGGCTCGCTCTCACTCACGCGACATGCTGGTTAACGGTTATTTTTCACATACCGGTAATGACGGTCAAACCTTGTTTGATCGGCTCGTTCGTGCTAATGTAAGTTTTCAGGAAGCGGCGGAAAATATTGCTCTGGCGCCGACTGCTGACGCAATTCATACTGGACTGATGAATAGTCCAAAACATAAAGCGAATATTTTAAATCCGAATTTTACCAGAATTGGTCTCGGTGTAGAAAATGCCGGTCAATATGGTTTAATGGTAACAGAAGATTTCGCAAATTGATCTGGCAAGGTCTATCATATTTATTTGTCATTCTCGAGCCAGATGGCAATCCGACATCGGGAATCCAGATTATTTAGATTAGACAGATTCCAGATCTTGCTGCCAGCCAGTCTGGAATGACAATATTAATTTTAAATAAGGAACTATGACTCATGATTCTATATGGTAAACCAGTAGCTCAAGCTATCGAAGAAGAATTAAAACAAAAAATAAAAGTTTTAAAAGCGAAAAATATTTTGCCATTTTTAGCGGTGATTTTAGTTGGCGATGATCCGGCTAGTGTTTTATATACCCAAATGAAACAAAAAAAAGCAGAAAGTTTGGGTATCGGTTATCGACTTTACAAATTTCCTGATGACATTGCTGAAGAAAATATTATTACTATAATTAATGACTTGAATTTGAATAAAAATGTTTCAGGCATTATTGTTCAATTACCGCTACCAGAAAACTTTGATACAGCTAAAATTTTGGCCAACATTGATCCAAAAAAGGATGTTGACGGTCTAAATTGTGGACCTGCCTTGCCGGCAGGCAGGTACGCGCCAACTACCGCCGGGGCGATTTTGGAACTTTTAGATTTTCATAAAATTGACTTAGCGCAGAAAAAAGTAGTTTTAGTTGGTCATGGAAAGTTGGTCGGCCAGCCGTTGGAAAAAATCCTATCAGAAAAAAATATTGATTTAATCGTTTGTGATTCTAAAACGGCTGATTTAAACTCGATTACAAAAACCGCTGATATTATTATTTCCGGCGTCGGAAAACCCGGCCTAATTAAAGCGGATATGGTAAAATCAGGTGCGATTATTATCGACGCCGGCACAGCCGAAAGTAGCGGTCAAACCGTTGGCGATATTGATCCCGAAGTTTATACTAAAGTTGCCAGTTACTCGCCGGTTCCCGGCGGTGTTGGTCCGATTACAGTGATGAAACTTTTGAAAAACGTGGTCGAAGCGGCAGAGAAAAATCAGCTGTAGGGAAAGAGCTCTAATTAACCATTCTTAACACCTCGTAGGTGATAGAAATGGTTAAAGATATTTGTAATCTAATTTAATTCTTGATACGATATTCTCTCAGTAATTTTTCAGGATTAGAAATTAGGATAAATATATGCGTATATTAATTGTTGAAGATGATCATAAAATTGCCACGGCCTTAAAAAAGGGTTTGGAACAGGAATCGTTTGCAGTCGATCTTTCTTTTAATGGTGAAGATGGTTTGGGTTCGGCTATGACGATTAAATATGATTTAATTGTGCTCGATCGGATGTTGCCGGGAAAAGTCGATGGACTTTTGATTTGTAAAAAATTGCGCGAATCAGAAATTCATACGCCAATTTTAATTCTTACTGCTAAGGACAAAACTCGCGACAAAGTCGAAGGCTTGAATATGGGCGCCGATGATTATTTAGTTAAACCCTTCGCCTTTGAAGAATTCTTGGCTCGAGTTAAAGCCCTGTTACGACGGCCAGCCAAATCGCTTAATCAAGTTTTACAAATTAATGATTTGATTTTGGATTCGGAAAAATTTGTTGTTAAACGTTTTGATAAAACTATTAAATTAAGTCGCAAGGAATTTGCGCTCTTGGAATATTTAATGAGAAATCCCAAGCGAATTATTTCCAAAGATATGATTATTAATCATGTCTGGGATTTTGATGCCGATATTTTGCCAAACACAGTTGAAGTTTATATCGGTTATTTGCGAAAAAAAATCGACAAGCCTTTTGTCGAAGCTAAAAATTTGCTTGAAACTATTCATGGTTTTGGCTACCGAATTGGAGGCAGCGATGCCGTTTAAAAGCGCTCAACTAAAACTGACCCTTTGGTATATTTTAATTGTGATGATTATTAGTACCATGTTTAGTGGTTTGGTTTACTTGGTGTCTTTTCATGAAATTGGAATTTTTAATCATAATCAATCGGTTGTTCTTCGAATGCCGCCGCCGCGGCAACTACAAACTAATTTCGATATTGATGCTTTCGAAACTTTGCGTCAGCAACAACTCGATCAGCTAAAAGATCGGATGATTCGAAATTTATTAATGACTAATTTGGCAATTTGGCTTTTGGCCGGACTCGCTAGTTACTTTTTTGCCAAGAAAACTTTAGAACCGATTCAAGAAATGGTGGAATTGCAAAATCAGTTTACAGCTGATGCTTCCCACGAATTGCGCACGCCTTTGGCGGCAATGAAGTTGGAAACAGAAGTGGCTTTACGAAGTAAGAATCTAAAATTGCTGGAAGCCAAAGCCATGCTCCAAAGTAATTTGGAAGAAATGGCCAAGTTGGAAAACTTAGCCAATGGTTTGTTAGAACTAGCTCAATATGAAATTGGTCAAAATAAAAACCAAGATTTATCGAGCGACAAAATCAAAATCAAAGATTTAATTGTGTCAATCGTACAAAAATTTACTAAAATTGCCGCCGTTAAAAACGTTAAAATTAAAACCAAAATATCTAATTTAAAAATCATTGGCAATGAAACGCAAATCGCCAAACTAATCACTATTTTGGTTGATAATGCAATTAAATATAGCAAACCTAAAACGATTGTTCAAATTGAAACTAACTTGCAAAAAAATCATTTGTTAATCAAAATTCAAGATCAAGGTATCGGTATTAGTGCGCAAGATTTGCCGCATATTTTTGACCGGTTTTATCGCGCCGATCAGTCGCGCTCTAAAGAAGATTATGCTGGCTACGGCCTCGGTTTAGCAATTGCCAAGCAAATTGTTAAGCTTCATAATGGAACTATTGAAGTAAAAAGTCAGCCGAATCTTGGCACGACTTTTACGGTTTCTTTGCCGCTTAGTTAAAAGATTAAGCAATTCTTCAGCTTTTATTTATAATATTAAAATATCTAATTAATCGGGGAAATTTTATGAAAAACAAAAAGTGGTGGATTATTGGTGGAGTAATTATTTTAATCGTGGCCGGAATTTTAATTTATCAAAAGGTTAAAGCCGGCAGTTTGGCCATGCAATATACAACTAGCCAAGTCCAAAAGGGGACGATTGTTTCTTCGATTGCCGCTTCTGGTTCAATTTTGAGCTCAAATTATTATAGTATTACCACCGGTGCCAGCGGTTTGGTTAGCTCCGTTTATGTTAAAGACGGCGATAAAGTTTACGCTGGGCAAAAACTCCTACAAATTTCACTCGATCAGGATGGCCAACAGGCGCAAGCCAAAGCCTATTCAGCTTATTTAGCGGCTCAAAGCTCACTCCAAACCGCTCAAAATAATCAACTGACTGCTCAACAATCAGTTGATCAAGCTAATTTTAATCGTGGCAAAAATTTAACTTCAGCTAAAATGGCCGTCAAACAAGCAGAAATCGATTTAAATAATGCGACTGGTTCGGCTGCTAGAGTTCAGAAAAAACTAGCCCTAAAACAGGCTCAAGATGCTTTGAGTTTTGCCGAACAACAATATAACGCCAATACTGATGCGCAAGTGGCTCAAGCCGAACTTGATGATTCCGGTAATAGTATCAGCCAGGCCCAAATTAATTTGAAAGCGGCTTATATCGCTTATCAACAGACTCAAGCGACGGTTACTTCGCCGATTGATGGCACAGTTAGTGGTATGAGTTGTTATGTTGGTATGTCGATTACGCAAACAACTTCATCGAGTAATTCTAATGCGAAAAGTACTAGCGGTCAGCTCTTGGCTATTTTCAACCAATCTAATCCGGTGATGAGCGCCGATGTTTCCGAAAGCGATATTAATAAAATCAAAACCGATCAAAAAGCGACCATTACGGTTGATGCCATTTCCGACAAAACTTTTACTGGTAAAGTAATTGGTATAAACAAAACCGGCACGGTTAGTTCCGGGGTGACTAATTATCCGATTACGATTCAGTTTGATGATCAGGCCAGCGATATTTTACCAAATATGAGTGCTACAGCCAATATTATTTTGGACACAAAAGTTGATGTTTTAACTGTGCCGGCCGCGGCGGTTTCCACTTCAACAAACGGCGATACTACGGTTCAAGTGATGGTTAATAATGCGCCGCAAATTAAAACCGTTCAAACTGGGATTAGTTCCGATTCGGATATTGAAATTGTGAGCGGCGTTAATGAAGGCGATACAGTGGTAACTGGTACGGTTAGTAAAACTACTACTACAGCATCAAGTACAACTTCGGTTTTTGGCGGACTTAGAACGACTGGCGGCGGTGGTTTTAGTGGCGCTAGTCTTGGTGGATCGGGTAGCGCGACGCGGACTCGAACCGGCGGCTAAACACTAAATCAAAAATACTATATGATTCAACTAACAAATATTTCGAAAATTTATACGACCGGTGATGTCGAAACAATCGCTTTGGAAAAAATCGATCTGGAAATTACCGATGGCGAGTTTGTGGCCATTGTTGGTCCATCAGGATCAGGAAAATCGACTTTGATGCATATTTTAGGATTACTCGATAAACCGACGACTGGAAATTACAAACTTGATAGTAAGGAGGTAAGTGACTTGTCGGAAAATGAGTTGGCTCGAGTCCGTAATCAAAAAATTGGCTTTGTTTTTCAATCGTTTAATTTGTTAGCTAGAACTTCAGCTTTAAAAAACGTGATGTTACCAATGATGTATGGTGGCGTTCCTAAGATTGAGCGGCCAATGAAAGCCCAAAAATTACTGGAAATGGTGGATTTGGGCGATAGGCTGGAACACACACCAGCGCAACTTTCCGGTGGCCAACAACAGCGAGTAGCGATTGCGCGAAGTTTAGCTAATGATCCAGCGATGATTTTAGCCGATGAACCAACCGGAAATTTGGCGACTCATCAAAGCGAAGAAATTATGCAAATTTTTACCAAATTAAACGAGGAAGGCAAAACCATTGTGATGATTACCCATGAACCGACCGTGGCCGCTTTTGCTCACAGAGTGATCACGATTAAAGATGGTAATATTGTGAGTGACCAAAAAAATTAGATAATTCAGAATTCATAATTCAGAATTAAAAAAAATTATTCAATTCTGCATTCTGCATTAATTAATTAGGATTTAAGTATTTATGTCAGATTTTAGTGAAATTTTAGCATCAGCCATCGAGGCCTTGGGATTACAAAAAACCCGGACGGCTTTGGCTGCTTTAGGTATTGTCATCGGCATTACGGCCGTGATTGCTTTAGTTAGCATCGGCCAATCAGCTAAAATGGCGGTGGAAAACCAAATTGCTACTTTGGGTTCAAACTTACTGACAATTTCTCCCAGTCTACAATCGTCTGCTGGTGTAAGGTCGGCTAATGCAGCTACCACTTTAACCAATGAAGATGGCACAGCGATTCAAACATCAGCTACAATTAATACGATCAGTCAGGTTTCGCCGGAAGTTTCCCGTCGTGGTCAAGTTACAACTGGCAGCAAAAATACCAACACTCAAATCGTGGGCGCGACATCGACTTATCCGAGCGTTCATAATATTAATTTATCAACCGGCACTTTTATTTCTCAAAACGATGTCAATAGTCAAACTAAAGTTGCAGTGATTGGCCCGCAAGTGGTTTCCGATTTGTTTGGCACCAATACTAATGTGGTTGGTCAGACGATTCGGATTAATCGAATCGCTTTTCGAGTGGTTGGCGTGACTGCCAGTAAAGGTGGGACTGGTTTTCAAAATCAAGATGATATGATTTATGTACCGCTAACTACCGCTCAAAAATCTTTGTTTGGAATTAATTATCTAACCGCCATTTCTTTGGAAGCCAAAAGCAAAGATCAAATTGTGGTCGCTCAAGATCAAGTTGGCTATTTTTTGCTGGCGCGCCATAAAATTGCAAATCCGGCTCAAGCCGATTTTACGATTATTTCTCAAAATGATGTGGCTGGCGCGGCTTCCTCGGTGACAACCACTTTGACAACTTTATTGGCCGGTATCGCCGCCATATCTTTGTTGGTCGGTGGGATTGGGATTATGAATATTATGTTTGTGACTGTAACCGAACGCACTCGTGAAATCGGTTTACGAAAAGCGCTTGGTGCAGAGAGTAAAGTTATTATTTTGCAGTTCTTGACCGAGGCGACGGTTTTGACTTTGGTCGGCGGTCTAATCGGTATGGTTGTTGGTGTGGTTTTATCTTATATTGTCGATTACTTTATGAAATTACCATTTACAATATCGTTAAGTTCGGTCTTTTTAGCCATTGGTGTTTCGGCAGTGATTGGAATTGTTTTTGGTTGGTATCCGGCCCAACGCGCCAGTAAATTATCACCAATCGAAGCCTTAAGATATGAATAAGAAGATATTTCCATATCATAAAAAAATAATAAATGAAAGGAACAAGATGAAGACAAAAATCAATCTAATTCTAGCTATCGGCATTATGATTGTAATCGCCGGCGGCGCATTCTACGGTGGAACGGTGTATCAAAAATCAACAACCTCTAAGGTTCGAGCGGCTTTTGGGAGTGGTAATAGTATGATGAGAAATGGCGCGGTGGCCGGACAATTTGCGCGCGGTGGCCAAGGCGCGAATGGCGCCAGACCGGTGACAGGTCAAATTATCAGTTCTGATGATAAAAGCGTGACAGTTAAAATGAAAGATGGTAGTTCGAAAATCGTTTTGTTTGGTAACTCAACAGCAATTGCCAAATCAACCGCTGGTACTAAAACCGATTTAGCCACTGGTACCCAAGTCATGGTTGTCGGCACGGCCAATTCCGACGGTTCAGTTACCGCTACAAACATCAATATCCAACCCGCTCCAGTTCAATAGGTTGGAGATTTAATGATTGTTAAACCAATGTACACCCCCGGGGTGTACATTGTGGTATAATCGACTTATGAATATTAGAAAAACGCCTTTAGCAACCGACCAATATTATCATATCTTTAGTCGGAGTATCGCTAAATATCAGATTTTTAATGATGACGATGATTATTATAGGATTTTAGAACTCTTGGATATGTACCGTTTTGCGGAATTTAATCATAAGTACTCAAGGTTTAAAGAACTGGAGATGATGGCTCAAACGGCTATTTTAAATAGCCTAAAAAAGAATAACGATGTTTTGGTCGAAATTGTGGCTTATTGTATTATGCCGACGCATTTTCATCTTATTTTAAAGCAGAAAAAAGATGATGGAATTTCAAAATATATCGGTAAAATTTTAAATAGTTATACTAGATATTTTAACTTAAAACATCATCGAAACGGTCCATTATGGGAAGGACATTTCAGGAATGTTTTAATTGAAAATGATAATCAATTATTACACTCAACACGCTATGTGCACCTAAATCCGAGTTCAGCTGGTTTGGTTGATAATCCGTTTGATTGGCCTTTTTCTTCTCTAAAAGAATTTTGCGAGGAAGTGAATAATCCGATTTGCTTATTTAAAGAAATCATTGATATGTCGCCAAAAAGATACAAGAAGTTTGTTCTTGACCAAAAATCATATCAACGCGATTTGGCGCTAATCAAAAATATTTTGATTGATAATTACTCCGGCTAAACCTCAATGTACACTTCCAGGGTGTACGCTATATGGTTAGAAAATTTCTTTGTGGCGCTAGCGTGTGATATTTCTTTTTGTTTAAAATGATGAGATGATAATTATAACAAATCAAAGGAGAGAAATGCACACATCAACAAAATGGTTACTCGGAATTTTAATCGGCGTCATCGTCATCGTCGCTTTCTTTTTCGGCTGGCGATATTGGTTAATGACTAAACCAATCGTTACACCAAAACCGCCTGTTCCAACATCATCAGTTATTTCCACCGCTGACTGGAAAACGTATGAAAATAAGGATTTGGGATTTAGTTTTAAATATCCAAAAAATTATATCGTTGATATTAATGATAGCTCGGGTCAAATTATGATTAATAATCAGGATAGTGCTAGTGATCTAACAATTTATATTAATCATGAATTTACTTATAGTGCGACGGGTAAAAAAATTCAGCTTTCGAGTTTAGATTTAGATGGTTTGGTTACGAAGTTAGCTGAAACTGGCAATATTTTTGAGCCGAAGAAAATAACGTTTGCTAATCTGCCGGCCTACGAAGATATGGCTACGGGAATTAAAACTCAGTACGAGGTTATTGTAAAAAACAGTGGCAACTTCTTTAATTTCGACGCATCAGCTGAAAATAAAGCTAATTTATCCGAGACTCAAAAAGCGATTCTTGCTAGTTTCCGATTCACCCCGTAAAATTCACTTCGTTCATCACGGGGCGGGCTAAATAAACTAGATTTCGGATCAAGTCCGGAATGACAAAGAAAATATCAAAAAACCGCTTTGGTTAGTCCAGGCGGTTTTTTAGGTAGTAGAATTAATTTAAATACTATTCAATTAAACCTCACCGCCACTTCCGAAGTGGCGGTGGTAAAGGTGGTAAAATTTTGAAAAATATGGTAAAATAGACCTGATGAAAAAAGAAAATGACAATTTAAAGAAAGATTGCCACGCCGCTGCGGCGGCTCGCAATGACAGAAAGAAACCACGAGTAGTGTGCGCAATGTCTGGCGGAGTGGACTCATCGGTTGCCGCCGCGCTACTAAAAAAACAGGGCTTTGACGTCGTGGGAATTTTTATGAAGCTTTGGAGCGATTCCGGCGACAAAGATTCAGACTCCGTGAAGCTTTGGGCTGAACCTCAAGTTACCACCTCCAAGGTGGTAACATCTGGTTTGCGCGAAAATATCTGTTGCTCGGTGGACGCCTCGACTGCCGCTCGCGCGGTGGCCAAAAAGCTGGGCATTCCTTTTTATGTTGTTAATTTTGAAAAAGAATTTAAAAAATTAGTGGTGGATTATTATATTGAAGAATATGAATCGGGTCGCACGCCAAATCCGTGCGTGATTTGTAATCGTGATATTAAAGGCGAACTTTTGATGCAAAAAGCCTTTGAGTTAGATGCCGAATATTTAGCGACTGGTCACTACGCCAGAATCAAAAAAGACAAAACCGGATATCATTTTTTGCAACCGAAAGACAAAGTTAAAGATCAAACTTATTTTTTGTGGACGCTAACACAAGAAAAATTAGCCCACGTTTTATTTCCTTGTGGCGATTATACTAAACCGCAAATTCGCCAACTGGCTCTCGAGATGCAACTTCCGACCGCGACGCGCCGTGAGTCCCAAGGCATTTGTTTTATTCCGGACAGAAATGTTGGCGGCTTTTTACGCCGCTACGCTCAAAATCTAACCGAGCCTGGTCCGATTATTGACATCAAAACCAAAACCCAAATCGGCACGCATGACGGTTTAATAAATTACACAATCGGTCAGCGCGAAGGTTTGGGTTTGGGTGGTCCGAACGCTTATTATGTGATAAAATTGAAGAGTAAAACCAATGAATTAATTGTCGGTCAAGATGAAGATTTATTCCAAAAAGAACTGGTGGCCACAAATTTAAACTGGATTAATAAACCAAAAACAAATAATATAAGTGCCAGAATCCGTCATGGTCATCCAATCGAACCTTGTCAGATTACACATATTAATGATGAAGAAGTTAGAGTAATATTTAAGAAACCGCAACGAGCAATTACGCCTGGTCAATCAGTCGTCTTCTATTACAAAGAAGAGGTTCTGGGTGGAGGAATTATTAAATAGAATTATGGATCATGGATTATGGATCATGGAAAAACCATTCTTCATGCTTCATAATTCATAATCCATTTTCACAAAGGAGAGTCTTGAATAAACTGAAAAAATTATCGAAACTTTCAAAACTTAGTAAAGTCATTGCTTTAATTCTTTTTGCTCTCATTTTTTATTTCGCCGGATTCGTGGTTGGTCATAAGAATCTAGTTTTTGAAAAAAACTTTGTGCCAAAAGTGGTTAATCAGGAACTTTTTAAGCCAAAAACCGTTGATTTTTCGATGTTTTGGAAGGCTTGGAATTTGGTGGCTGAAAAATCGATCAACAAACTTGATCCACAAAAAATGGTTTATGGTGCGATTTCCGGGATGATGTCTGGACTTGGCGACCCATATTCGGTTTTTATGGAGCCAAGTGATAACAAAACTTTTCGCGATGATTTATCTGGTGAAATAGAAGGCATTGGCGCCGAACTTTCGGTTAAAGATGGAAAGTTAATTGTGGTGACACCACTAGCTGGCTCGCCGGCGGAAAAGGCCGGATTAAAACCGAATGATCAAATTTTAAAAATTGATGATGTGGCTGTGGAAAATTTGACTTTAAATGATGCCATAAACAATATTCGGGGTAAAGCGGGCACAACGGTAAAACTAACCGTCGGTCGTGACGGTTGGACCGAGCCGCAAGTAATTGAAATTCGTCGCGATAAAATTACCGTCAAATCTGTTGAGTGGAGTATGAAGGATAATAACATTGGCTATATTAAAGTGAGCCAATTTGGCGATGACACGACCAATCTGATGCAGCGGGCGACAACTGAATTGGCAGCCAAAAATCCTAAAGCAATTGTCTTGGATCTACGTCATAATCCGGGTGGCTATTTACAATCAGCAGTCGATATGGTTGGAATGTTTAGTGATCCAGGAACAGTTGTAGTTAAAGAAAAAGATAAAGATGGCAAAGTTCAAATCGAAAAAACAGTTGATAAACCGATTCTCGCCAAAACCAAGTTGGTTGTTCTAATCGACGAAGGTTCGGCTTCGGCGGCGGAAATTGTCGCTGGCGCGTTGCAAGACAATAATCGGGCAACTTTGGTTGGAGCTATTTCTTTTGGTAAAGGTTCAGTCCAAGAAATGTTAGATTTGGGTTCAGGTGCTAGTCTAAAATTAACGATTGCTGAATGGCTGACGCCAAAAGATCGTCAGATTAGTCACAAGGGGATTGACCCAGATGTAAAAGTAAGTTTAACTGAAGATGATACTAAAAATAATCGCGATCCGCAACTAACTAAAGCTATGGAGTTAGCAAATCAATGAAAGTATTTTTAATCCAAGATGTTAAAAATTTAGGAAAAAAAGGGGAAATTAAAGAAGTAAACGATGGCTATGCCAGGAATTTTTTATTTGCCAAACACCTAGCCACTTTGCCGAGTGATAATCAAACTCACGAGATTATGGCTGAACAAAAAATTCATCAGGCTGAAACTAAAAAACATCGTCAAGCCTTGGAAGAAAGAATTAAAGAACTAGACGGCCAAACTTTTGTCTTTGCGCGTAAGGCCGATAAAGATGGTCACTTGTATGGTGCCTTAGGCGCAAAAGAATTGGCGGAAAAAATTGGGGTGGATGCAAAAATGATTAAGGAGCAATTTAAAAAAATCGGGGAGTATCCTCTTTCAATTAGCTTTGGTCAAAATTTAAATGCCCAAATTAAAATTGTAGTTGAAAAAGAAAAGTAGTAAAATAAAAATGTATAGTAAAAAAACGATGAATATTTTGGAGGGGATAACATGAATCAACAACCATTTGGTAGTAACCAACAACCAACAAATCCGATGGCGCCAGCACCATCGACGATGCCACCAGCTCAACCATTTCCAGCACCAACTCCAGCCAGTAGTTTTGGCTCATCAACATCATCAATACCGCCAACCTCCAGCTGGACGCCGGCTCAAACTCCACCAACTGTTCCGCCAGCTACACCAACAGTTACCTCGACCTCTTCTTTTGGTAGCTCGCCAATCCCTGATCTAACCGGTCCATCTAGCGCGCCGGCTGGATCCAGTTCTTCGCCAGTAATGATGGAACCAGCTGGCAAAAAAAGCAACGTTGTGCTTTATCTTGTTTTAGCAGTTTTAGTCATTGGCGGCGCAATTTTTGCCGCTTCTTGGTTCCATCTAATTGATCTGGGAGCAATATTGGGGATTAAAAAACCGACGCCAACTCCATCGGTCGTGATTACACCCGAACCAGTGGTGAATCAAAACGACGCTCAACGCAAAACTGATTTGGCAAATTTAAAAACCGCTCTGCAAAGATATTATAATGACAAACAGTCATATCCAGTGGCAACGACTTCAACTAAAACATCTGATCCAGATACGGCTCTGAAGGTTTTGGTTCCAACTTACGTTTCTAGTTTACCGCTCGATCCTTTGTCACCAAATAATTATTACAGTTATAAATCAGACGGTAAGACTTTCCAATTAACCTCAATATTGGAAGATCGAACTGATCCTGCCGGTGTAATTATCGGAAATTACTTTATTTATACTGTAACTGAATCTTCAGCTGAAACACCAAATACCAGTAATCCATCGCCAATTTTCACTCCAATAGTAACACCATCAACTATTCCTTTAACTGGCCCAACGCCGAGTATTATGTCGAGTAGTAGCTCGAATACTTCGACTTCAGGAACAAATGCCAGTGCTTCGGCTAGCGCCACTTCAGGTTTGTAAAAAAATAAAAATATTAATTTATCTAAAGGAGTTAAAATGATTGTTACCTGGACCATCCTTGGGATCATTGTCTTGTTAGTACTTTGGTTTGTCGGTGTCTTTAATGGGATCGTCGTTCTTCGAAATCGAACCCAAGAGGCTTGGTCGGATATCGATGTGCAATTAAAACGTCGCCATGATTTAATCCCTAATTTAGTCGAAACTGTTAAGGGTTATGCTACACACGAATCTAGTGTTTTTGAAAAAGTAACCGAGGCTCGCGCTGATGCGATTTCCGCTAAATCTCCGGCTGATATTTCAGATAAAGAAAATGTTTTAACTGGCGCTTTAAAATCGGTTTTCGCCGTGGCCGAAGCTTATCCAGAATTAAAAGCTTCTGAAAATTTTCAAAAACTCCAAGATGAATTAACTGATACAGAAAATAAAATCGAAGCCAGCCGCCGTTTCTACAATGGCAATGTTCGCGATTTCAATATTAAAATCCAAACTTTTCCAAATTCTATTGCTGCTGGTATGATTGCCGCCAAACCGTTTGAACTTTTCGAAGCCGCTGAAGGTGAAAAAGCCACTCCGGAAGTAAAATTCTAAAAGGATTAAAATGTATCAATTTCCACCACAAAAACCGTCAAAATGGCTTTGGCTTGGGCCAATTATCATTATAATAATTGTTGTCGGCTATTTCAGTTGGAAAATACTAACGCCAAATCGGCCAAATCCGATTCCAACGCCGTCGCCATCGACGACATCATCGCCAATTTCTACTGCCAGTTGGAAACCATATACTAATTCTAAATATAATTTTTCAATCAAAATTCCCCAAGACTATATTGTCGAAAATAACGCGGCTAATTCCGACAGCAGTCTTTGTATTAATAAAAATACGACTCATGCGGCCAATATGTTATGCCAAAATGCTTCCGGTGTAATGGTTTTAGTCTTGGATAATCCGAAAAATTTAGCGCTTGACGCTTTTGCCACTGCCGCGGAAAAAAATGCCGAAGATATTCGTTATAAACACGAAGTAGTCAAAATTAACGGTCAAGATGCCCTGAAATCGAATATTATTTTTTCTTGTGACGGACCGCGTTGTGGTGATGAAAATATTTATTTAGCTAAAGATAAACAAGTTGTTCAAATTGTTTTTGTACCAACCGACGTGCCAGAGGCAGATGTTTACACTCAAATCGCCCAGACTTTTCAGTTTACGAAATAGATTTATAAAGGAGAAAAAATGTTAGATACTCAAGATGAAATTAGAGTTAAAGAGATCGTCAAAGAAACGGTTGTCGACGTAATGACAACCGTGATGATGCCGGTTTTAGACCGGATTTTGGAAAAACAGGATGAGCTAGCAGAAGATGTTAGAGAATTAAAAAATGATGTTAATGAATTAAAAGAAGATGTTCATGATTTGCAATTAACTACCAATCGAATCGAAACCTTGCAACGATCAGAGTTAAATCGAGTTGATAATCATGAAATCAGAATTAGTAAATTAGAGAAAACACGAGTTTAGACTACTTTTTTAATATGTACAAAGAGATAGATTCTAATAAAATTAAAACCGTTGTCATTATGACGATTTTCTTGCTGTTTGTCAGCGGGCTAGGTTATTTTTTAAGCTGGTATTTTAATAATCCAGCAATTTTGATTATTGCCTTAATCATCGCTGTGGTTCAAACTTTAGTTTCCTATTATTATTCTGATTCGATCACTTTGGCTATTTCGGCTGCCAAAGAAGTACCACGCGCCGAACCATATTTAAGTTTACATCGAACGGTGGAAAATTTGGCGATTACGGCAGGCATTCCCAAACCAAAAATTTACGTTATTAACGATTCGGCGCCAAACGCTTTTGCCACCGGACGCGATCCTCAACACGCCTCGATTGCGGTGACATCCGGATTACTACAGAAACTCAATAATGTTGAACTTCAAGGCGTGATTGCGCACGAAATGAGTCATATCGGTAATTACGATATTCGTCTAATGATGGTGATTGTGGTTTTAGTCGGCGTTGTTTCCTTGATGGCTGATTTCTTTTTACGTTGGACTTGGTTTGGTGGACGTCGCAGTAATGATTCTGAAGGTGGCGGCCAAATTCAAGCGATTTTAATGATTATTGGTTTAGTTTTGGTGATTTTGTCGCCAATTATCGCTACTCTAATTCAGTTATCGATTTCCAGGAAACGAGAATATTTGGCTGATGCCACTGGTGCGCTTTTAACCCGTTATCCTGAAGGTTTAGCTTCAGCTTTGGAAAAAATTTCTAATGATAAAGAACCACTGGAAGTGGCTAACAAAGCCACGGCCCATTTGTATATTGCCAGTCCGTTTAAAGATAAAGAAGATGGCGGCGGCAAAAGTTGGTTTGCGGGAATGTTTGACACTCATCCGCCGATTGTCGAGCGAATTAAAAAACTCCGTGCCATGGTCTAAAAAATCAAACCAGAAAAGGTTTGATTTTTTTAAATTTTAAGTTACAATCTTATTGGAGCGAAAAACAGGGGGTGAAGCCAATGGATCGCTACAAACGTTTTATTTTTCTCTTACCGGGAGATGTAATCTACACTGACACCCAAGTTGTCAAACAAATAGAGAGGAGACGATTTGTTTGGCAGGTCAAAGAAGAAGAGCGAGATTATAAAATTGAGCGCAATGAACGAAGAAAAATAAAAATTGAATTTGAATACATTGATAACTTAAAGAACTATTTCGTGATTACGTTATACGGGGAAACGTTTTTAGGTTTTAAAGCGACAATGGATCGAGCCAGATTGATTGTGGCTAATGATAATATCGATAAATATATCGAGAACAATATTCGAGGTTATTTAAGAATTAATGCTAATGCGTTTGTTTCAATCAAGATAAATAATTTTCGTTGCCGGCTGGCCCAATTCCTAAAGGAAGAATTTGAAATCGATGGTTTCAAATATCTTCAAGCTAATTTACGTCAATCAATTTCCAACCGTCTTAAATGAGGCGGTTTTTTTGATATGAGAAAGGCGCCCTTCAAAAACCGCTTGAATGTCAATACCTTAAAAGGTAAAATGACATTAAGGGGTATTATTAATGTCATCCCAGACAGGATGGAATCCTTGATCTGGGATCCAGGAAATATATATGAACAAAACTGATGCCAAACTTAGAATTGAAAAACTTTCCAAAGTAATCGATGATTTGCGCTACCGCTATCATGTACTTGACGATCCAACTGTGACTGACGCTGATTATGATTCTTTGATGCACGAATTAGTTGGTTTGGAAACTGAATATCCGGATTTAAGATTATCAACTTCGCCAAGTCAAAAAGTCGGTGGCAAGCCTTTGGAAAAATTTCAAACCGTGACCCATCAAAACAGAATGATTTCCTTAAACGATGTTTTTAATGAAACCGAATTTCGTGACTGGGCTTCCAAAATCGAACGCATGGCTGGTTTAGAAGTTCAAAAATCCGGATATTACGCTGAAATAAAAATGGATGGGTTGGCAGTATCGCTTGTCTACGAAAATGGTGAACTCCAATATGGTGCCACTCGCGGCGACGGTCAAGTCGGCGAAGTCATTACCGAAAACTTAAAAACTGTTCGGGCCATTCCCTTAAAGCTCCGAAAAGAATCAAAATATTATACCGACAAGCGAGTCGAAATTCGTGGTGAAGTTTACATGCCGCTTAAATCATTTCAACAACTAAACCTTGATCGAGCTAAAAACAACGAAGTTTCCTTTGCTAATCCGCGCAATGCGGCGGCCGGATCTTTAAGACAACTCGATTCTAAAATCACGGCTTCCCGAAACCTGGATTTTTTGGCCTATGCTTTGATTGGTATTGCCACCGAAACTCACGAAGAAGAGCATATAATTGCCAAAGACTTGGGTTTTCCAACCAATAAATATAATAAATTTTGCAAAAATATCGACCAGGTAATTTCTCTATGGCACGACTGGACAAAAATTCGGGCAAAACTACCTTATCAAATCGATGGCATGGTCGTAAATTTAAACGATGAAAAACTTTATGCCAAATTAGGCATTGTTGGAAAATCTCCGCGTGCGGCGGTTGCTTTCAAATGGCCGGCCGAAGAGGTGACAACCGTTTTGGAAGACATTATCGTCCAAATCGGACGAACGGGAACATTGACGCCGGTGGCTGTCTTGCGACCGGTGGAGGTGGCAGGCTCGACAGTTTCCAGAGCTACTTTACACAATGAAGATCAAATCAAAGCTAAAGATATTCGAATCGGCGACACAGTCGTAATTCGCAAAGCCGGCGATGTTATTCCCGAAGTAGTCAAAGTGATTAAAGAGCTTCGCACCGGCCGCGAAAAAGTTTTTCAAATGCCAAAAACTTGTCCGATTTGCGGCGGTAAAGTGGTTCAAATTCCTGGTGAAGTGGCCTATAAATGCGCTAACAAAAATTGTTTTATTGTCGAAAAAAGAGCGATTGAACATTTTGTGAGCAAAGCTGCTTTTGATATTGATGGACTGGGTACAAAGATCATCGAACAACTGATGAATACCGGATTAATTAAAAACGCGGCAGATTTGTTTAAACTTAAGGTCGGGGATTTGGAGCCATTGGAACGTTTTGCTGAAAAATCGGCTCAAAACACGATCGACAGTATTGAAAATAGTAAAACCATTGCTCTTGATCGATTTATTTATGCCTTGGGAATTCCGCTTTCTGGCACACAAACCGCAATTGATATTGCTCGCAAGTTTGGCAATATCGACAAATTATTAAACGCCACTACCGAAGATTTTAACCAGATTTATGGCATTGGTCAAAAAGTCGCTGAATCTTTGAAAAGTTATTTTACATCGGCTCAAAACAAAAAATTTATTCAAGAACTGATTGATCTGGGTGTAAAAATTGGAACATATCACTCGCCGGTCAAAGTCAATAAACTTGATGGTCAAATTTTTGTAGTGACTGGATCTTTGGAAAGTTTAACTCGCGACGATGCTCATAAAAAAATCGTCGAATTAGGCGGCAAAATCGGTACAGCCGTGACAAGCAAAACAAATTATTTAGTTGTCGGCGCTGAACCTGGTTCAAAATTAGCTAAAGCGGAAAAGCTTGGGGTAAAAGTGATTAACGAAACAGAATTTTTAAAACTAATCAAATGAAACAAAAACAAGGTTTGCAAAAAATTGAAGAAATAATCAAGCTATCCAAGGCTGATATTCATATTCATACTAATTATTCTGACGGCGAGCCGACGGTCGAAGAACTTTTGGCTTATATTGAAGCTGAAACTGATTTGGCTGTGATTGCTATTACTGATCATGATACAGTAGCTGGTGCAAAATTAGCTCATCAAATGACTAAGGAAAAGGAATATCGTTTTGAAGTCATCATCGGCGAAGAAGTTACTTCTCTGGAAGGTCATATTTTAGGTTTGTTTTTAACTCACACCATTCCGGCCGGTCTTTCGGCGCATCAGGTTTTGAAAGAAATCCACGCTCAAGGCGGAATTGCGATTGCTTCACATCCGTTTGAGCACTCTCGGCTTAAAAATCCCAATCTGATTACTATGGACGGCGTTGGCGCCATCACCTTAATTAAAGAACGACATCATTTTGACGGTGTGGAAGTGGTTAATGGCACACCAACTTTGGCTAGTCAAAATTTCCGCGCCGCGCTTTTGAATGGAACTATTTTGGGTTTAGCTGAAACTGGTTCGTCTGACGCGCATATTAAAGAAGCGGTTGGTCGCGCCTATACTTTGTTTCAAGGGCAAACCACTAATGATTTTAAACGCGAACTTTTGAATCGCCAAACTCAAGCGATGCATCCTCACTGGACAATCATGGCGCTTTTGAAATACTTATATTTTTTCATTCCCAAAGGTGTGCGTTTGGTTACCAACACAATTATCCACGGCCGTTTACCCAAAAGAAATGATCTTTACTAAAATTTTCCGTAGATCAAGTCCTGTCTACCGGCAGGCGGGTTTAGCTTGTTTTCTAACCATATGTTACCACCTCCAAGGTGGTAACTTGGTAAATTTTAACCATATATCCCACCCTGGAAGTGGGCCGTGACAGGTTTGGGATTAAAAAACCCGCAGATTAATCTTTCGATTTGTTCTGCGGGTTGAATTTAAAAAAACTATTATTCAGTTTGTTCTGCTTCAGTTTTAGTATCTTTAGTTATTACTTCGCGAACACCAATATCTGAAAAAATCTTATTTTCTGGTTTTAGAGTATTAAAGCTAAGTCCTCCGGCACCTAACTGGCTCCAACTCACATAAGGTACTTTGCCATCAGGTGTTCTTGAACCAGCACAAAGTGTACTATTGTGAACAACAAGAGGAAGTCTGTGAGCAGTATCTAGGTGGTTATCGGTCTTAAGATCAAAACGCATATCAGTATTGACATTAAAGCGCATATCAGCAATTATCCATTCCATAGGAGACATAAATGCTTTACCTGTCTGTTCCCATTCTAAACTGCTTTTATGATTTTTGCCCATATAATCATGTTCATAGCTTCCATCATCTGGTTCGGCACTATAACGAGCGGCGATGGCATAAGTTTCCTGTGCATTGCGTGGCATTTGAATAGCATCAATTAAATCCCTGTGGGCTTGCCTTTTTTCTGGATTTGCGTCATTGATTGGATCGTAAATAGTATAATCGTGCGACCATTTATTCATAGATACATCAGATAATTTTAACCCTTTAGGTATAGCAATTAACCAATCAAAACCTTCTTTTTCTGGCAATGATTCAATTGCATTTCTTATTTCCTGTTCATCAATCTCAATACCAAAATATTTTTTACCATTAATTTTCCAAAAATCAATATTGGCTTGAATTTCTGATTCCTTGGTTCTAACTTTCTCTGTTGTTTCTACATCTTGCACATTATTAATCGTTGCCACAAAATCTTCAGCAGCTTCTGGTTGTAAAGTTTCATCTGACATGATTTGCCTCCTTATTTAATTTTAGAAAGGTGATCCCTTCCACTTTAAATTTACTCTCTCTCTCTCTCTCTCGAAATCAAGGTTCTGTCAAGGCCTTGACTATCGAACATAATCCAGGTAATGTCTGAACTAATTGGTCTATCGATCAGTCGATGGGCTGTACCTTGAATTGATGGAGGGGGAAAGATGAAACTTGATGTTTCGGCAACTCGGACATTGCCGCCCGAACTACTGGCAGCGCTTAACAGTCCAAGGACTGCGGACGCTTTTCAACGTCGAGTCGTGGCCCACTGTTTAAATGTTAATCCAAGCACAATTGGTCCAGCCGATTATTTCATTCAGGAAGCGCGGATGATTGTTCCGGCTTCTGACGAAAATTGGGGGATTGAAGTGGTTGCTTCCGGTGTGCCGGCGAATATTGATCGAATCGCGGATTTGTATGAGGCGCTGGATGCAATTCGGAAAATCTATACCAATCTGATTGAAACCCATATCAGTCATAATAAAACAGTCCAACTCAAATGTATCTTAATCTTCGCTAATCCAATTCAGCATTTAGATGGCCATCTGAAAATGGTTATCGAATCCAGAATTGAATTGGTTGCCACCGTGGTTTTTGGCAAAAAAGATAATTAAAGAATAACTATCAAAAACTCCGGCTAGGATTGACCTAGCCTTTTTTAATATTTACTAATTTTGTTTTTCAGGGTAGAATATATATAAAGGAAACATATGGCACAGATATCAAAAACTGATGTTGAACACGTGGCTCAATTGGCCCGTTTGAATTTAACTAAAATTGAAGAAGAAAAGTTTACTCAAGAACTCGGCGAGATTTTAAATTATATTGATGAATTAAATGAACTTGACTTGACTAAAATCAAATCAGTTTCGCAAATTTCCGGACTGGAAAATATTGTTCGAGAAGATAAAATTACCAATGAAAATAATCGCGAAAAACTACTGACCAATGCGCCCTCACAAGAAAAAGGTTATATCAAAGTAAAGCAGGTGTTCGAATGAAACTAAATGAACTAACAATCAAAGAAGCAAGCGAAAAGTTGAAATCAGGCGAAATCACATCGCAAGAGTTAACACAAGCCTGTTTAGATGAAATCGAGCATAAAGATAAAGATATCCATGCTTTTTTATTGGTACTAAAAGATGAAGCGATAAAATCGGCTAAGGAATCAGACGAACGATATCGAAATAATCAACCGTTATCCCAAATCGATGGTATTCCAGTCGCTATCAAAGACAATATGTGTATGCTGGATACGAAAACAACGGCTGGTAGCAAAATTTTGGAAAATTTTGTGGCGCCATATGATGCGACTGTAATATCGAAACTTAAATCTGCTGGCGCGGTCATTATCGGCAAAACCAATCTTGACGAATTTGCTATGGGTTCTTCAACCGAAAACTCGGCCTATGGCGTTACCCGCAATCCTCATGATTTAGATCGCGTTCCTGGTGGATCATCAGGCGGCTCGGCTGCCGCCGTCGCCGCCAACATGTGTATCGCGGCGCTTGGTTCCGATACCGGTGGTTCAATTCGTCAGCCTGCTAGTTTTTGTGGTATAACTGGCTTTAAGCCAACCTATGGCGCAGTCAGTCGTTACGGATTAATGGCCATGGCATCATCGCTTGATCA
This sequence comes from uncultured Candidatus Berkelbacteria bacterium, assembly GCA_903877885.1. Lineage (GTDB taxonomy): Bacteria > Patescibacteriota > UBA1384 > UBA12157 > UBA12157 > CAIRFN01. The sequence goes on along the minus strand of CAIRFN010000013.1, from coordinate 30,787 downwards.
GATTGGGCCAATGACTAAAACCGCCGAAGATGCCGAAATTTTGTTTGATCTTATCAAAGGTTATGATGAAAAAGACTCGACTTCGTTGTCATTCCAGACCGGCGGGGCGCAGGATCTGGAATCTAGAAATCTTAAGATTGGCATCCCGCGCGAATATTTTGCCGAAGGACTAGATTCTGAAGTCAAAAAAGTAATTGAAGCGGCGATTGGTAAATTCAAAGCCATGGGCGCCGAAATTATCGACATTGAACTACCAAATGCCAAATATGCTTTGAGCTGTTACTATATTATCGTTCCGGTGGAAGTTGCTTCTAATATGGGGCGTTACGATGGCATTAAGTACGGTTTTTCAGCCGAAGGCGATAATTTGTTGGAAAAATATATTAATTCCCGCTCCGAAGGATTGGGCGCGGAAGTCAAACGCCGCATTATTTTAGGTACCTATACCTCGAGCGCTGGCTATATTGACCAATATTATAATCAAGCCCAAAAGGTGCGAGCCTTGGTTAAACAAGATTTTGAAGAGGCTTTTTCTAAAGTCGATTTGATTTTAGGCCCGGTTATGCCAACCACGGCTTTCAAAATCGGCGAAAAATCCGATGATCCGCTCAAAATGTATCTATCAGATATTTATACAATTTCCGTTAACCTGGCTGGACTGCCAGCGATGAGCGTGCCAGCCGGAAATATCGATGGTCTACCAGTCGGTTTACATCTTATTGGTCCACAATTGTCAGATAGTAAAATTTTAAAAATCGCCCAAGAGTTTGAAAATAATGTCTTATCAAGTTAAAAAATATAAACATCGTCAATCGACAGAGCAACAGATGATCGAAACTATCTTGAAGGGTTTGTGGTGGCTAATTTCAACGCCGTTTAAATTGATTATAAAAAAACGAAATCCAGGCCAAAATCAGCATCAGGAAAATATCAGTATTGATCGTCAGTTTGTCTTGAGTAAATGGCAAGAAATCGAACAATTAATCCAATTAGGACAACCTTCGAATTATCAAAGAGCAGTCTTGGAAGCCGACAAATTATTGGATCATTTACTTAAGGGTTATCGCGCGCCAGGTTTAACTATGGGTGATCGCTTAAAATCATCAGAACATAGATTCTCTAAAGACGCCTATAACGCGGCTTGGAATGGCCACAAAGTCAGAAATGAAATTGCCCACAACACTGAATATCAAATCACTGATTTTGTTGCCAAAGCGGCTATCGAAAATTTCAAAAAAGCAATCGAGGAATTAGTATGACATATAAAACAACAATTGGTTTAGAAATTCATGTTCAGCTCAAGACAAAGTCAAAAATGTTTTGCGGTTGCGATAATAATGCCGAAGGTGTCCAGCCGAATACTTTGGTTTGCCCGGTTTGTTTAGGTTTACCTGGAGTTTTACCGGTTGCCAATAAACAGGCGATTGGGTGGACGCTTAAAACCGGTTTAGCCTTAAACTCAAAAATTGCTGAACATTCTAAATTTGATCGCAAGCACTATTTTTATCCAGATTTACCAAAAGGTTATCAGATTTCGCAATACGATTTGCCATTTTTAATTGGTGGTCAGGTTGAAATCGAGGTAGCAGGGGATAAAAAAATTATCGAATTGACTCGAATTCACTTGGAAGAGGATGCTGGCAAACTGGTCCACGCCGGTACTGATAGTTTAGTCGATTTAAATCGCGCCGGCACGCCGCTGATGGAAATCGTGACCGAACCCTGTATTGACTCCCCTCTTTCGGCCAAAATTTTCTTGCAGGAACTGCGTTCAATTATGCGCTATTTAGGCGTTTCGAGTGCTGATATGGAAAAAGGTCACCTTCGGGCTGATGCTAATATTAGCGTTTCAGCTGACGAAAAATTGGGTGTACCAGTCGAAATCAAGAATATGAACTCGTTTAAGATGGTGGAAAAAGCTTTGTTATATGAAGAAAAAAGACAGCGCGAAGTGTTGGATGCTGGCGACAAGATCGCCAAAGAAACGCGCGGTTGGGACGACGCCAAAGGCATCACCTACTCGCAACGGTCGAAGGAATTCGCTCAAGACTACCGCTATTTTCCCGAACCGGATTTGCCGCCATTTGAACCAACAAAAATGTTTGATTTAGCTAAATTAAAAGCTGAAATTCCAGAATTACCAGCCGAAAAAAGAAAACGGTATCAATCTGAAATGGGTTTATCTCTTCAGGACGCCGAAGTAATCGCCATTGATCAAGAAATGGCTAATTATTTTGAAAAAACAGCCGAAATTGTTAGTCCCAAATTGGCCGCCAACTGGATTATTAACGAACTAAAAATCGATGGCTTAGTAAAAATCAAACCAGAAGATTTGGCCGAATTATTAAAATTAATCGATTCGAATGAAATTTCCGGTAAGATTGCCAAAGATGTTTTACCTCAAATGCTGGAAACCGGTAAATCCGCTACCGACATCATTGCCGAAAAAGGTCTAAAACAGATCGGCAGTGAAGAAGAAATTGCTAAAATTGTTGATAAAATTATCAGCGAAAATTCAGAAATTGTTTCTAGTATTAAAGCTGGTAAAACCTCTGCCATTGGCTTTTTGGTTGGCCAAGTTATGAAGGAAACTAAAGGCCAGGCTAACCCGGCGATGGTTAACAAAATAATCAACGAAAAAATTTAAGGAGGATTTATGGCTAACAAGAAAAAAATATTGAAGGAAGAATTTTTAAAAACCATGACGCAACTCGCGACGGCTGGTTTTGGGTTGGTGGCAGCTTTAGCTTGGAATAGTTTTATCCAAAATTTGATTCAACGTTTCATTGAACCTGGTTCGGGACTCAAATCGCAGTTTATTTATGCTATAATAGTGACAACGATAGCGGTTACAGTAACTTACTTGCTTGGCAAAATGGCGCAAGATGCCGCTAACGATCAAACAGAGTAAAAAGGAGTAAAATATGCCAAAAATTACTTATCTTGACGAAGAACCAATCCCTGGTCATTTTGCTAAACCAGCCAAAGCGAAAGAATTTTGGATTATTTTGGTTGTGGTGGCTTTGCTAATGGGAATTATCGGCGGCGCTGGGTCTTTGGTGCTTTTGTCAAACAATAAATATCTTAAAGAAAAATTGGGAATTAATCTGCAAAATTTAAATATTAGTCAAACGACTAACCAAAAAATTGTTTTAGAAGAGTCGAGCAAGGTGATTGATTCGGCTAAAAGTGTGACACCAGCGGTCGTTTCCATTACCACTAGTAAGAATGTGATGGATTTCTGGGGCCAAGTCGGCCAAGAGCAAGGCGGCGGGACTGGTTTTATTATTACTAATGATGGTTTGATTTTAACCAATAAACATGTGGCTCAAGCCGGTGATACCTTATCGGTTTTGACTTCCGACGGTAAAACCTATCCGGCTAAAGTGGCGGCGCTTGATCCGACAAACGATTTGGCGATTTTAAAAATCGAGGCGACTGGTTTACCGGTGGTTCAATTGGGTGATTCTGATGCTTTGCAGATTGGCCAATGGGTGATTGCTGTGGGAAATGCTCTCGGGGAACTGCAAAATACCGTCACAGTCGGTGTGGTTTCGGCTCGCGAACGTCAGTTAACCGCTGGCGACGGGACTAGTTCGGAACAATTGAATAACTTACTCCAAACCGATGCTTCGATTAACCCGGGTAATTCCGGTGGTCCATTGGTTAACTTGGCTGGTCAAGTGATCGGTATCGATACGGCCGTGGCTGGTAATGCTCAAGGAATTGGTTTTGCTATTCCGATTAATCAGGCTAAACAGGCAATCGATTCCTACAAGAAAAACGGTAAAATTATCAAACCGCAATTAGGCGTGCGTTATGTCACGGTTACGCCTGAAGTGGTTAATCAACTTAAACTAACGGTTAATTATGGTGCGGTGGTTTTGGCACCAACTGGTCAAACCGCGGTAGTGGCCGATAGTTCTGCAGGTCAAGCAGGCTTAAAAGCTAATGATATTTTGTTAGAAATAAACGGCGAACGAATTGATGAAGCCCATCCTCTGGCGGCTAGAATTGCCGAATATCAACCAAACGACGAAGTCACGATTAAATATCTTCGCGGCACAGTCGAAAATACGGTGAAATTGAAACTTGGCTCAACCGAGTAAATTAAATAAGGAGGGCATATGAAAAAAGCATTTACTATTATTGAGCTCTTGGTGGCTATCGCTATCATCGGTATTTTGATTGGTGTGGTTTTAGTTGCTCTTAATTCAGCCAAAGATCGCGCGCGGTACAGTAAAGCCTTGGTTGATATGCAAACGATCGCGGCGGCGGCCAGTAATTATCAGGCGGAAAAAGATGTCTGGCCTGATGACACTAATCCGGGGGTTATGCCTCATGAATTACGATCGCAAAATTTTCGAGGTTCTTTACCTATTTCAACTACATTACCAACTCCACCTTGTGCCAATATGGTTTATGATTGGGATAACTGGTGTGCTAGTGGAGTTCCTTCTTGCAACGATCATACTAATGTTACTCGTCGCGTAACATTAAGATTTTCAGATACATATCTACCTGTGGGTTATTTCCCGATTTTTTCTGATGTGACAAATTATGGACATTTCGCTAATGGATCAGATGGAATATGGGGTGGTCCGGATATCGCAACGATTAAATCTTTAAGTTGTAGCGAATAATTCTTTACTCGTAGCTCAGGCTTTAGCCTGTTAACAAGGAAGTCCGATGAATAAAAAACTTTCAGCCTTCACTTTAATCGAACTATTAGTCGTTATCGCTATTATTGGCATTTTAGCGGCTATGGTTTTGGTAGCCTTAAATTCCGCACGGGCTAAAGCCAAAGATGCTCGAGTCCAAAGCGATTTAGGCCAAGCAAGAAATGAGGTTCAGATTGCCTTGGATAACGGAATTAATCCATTAGTTTTAAACTGTGCTGGTTCATGCGAGTCTTTGCCCAATCCCTCTGGTTCTGACGATATTACTAAAATCCAATCAATTGCTTCTGATATCAAAAATCAAGGTAGCGCTTTGGTGATTTCGGTTCAAACTGACGGGACTTACCAAGTTTTGGCTGATCTACCAACCACTATTGGTACCAGTAATCCGCAAAGTTTTGTATTTGATTCTAATGGGACAGTATCCTTGATCGCTCAAGTGCCAATTTATGGCCCAGAATTAATTCCAAATCCAAGCTTTGAAACTTTAGGCGCAGGTGGGGATGATGTTTGGGCTAATAATTGGTCGGAACAAAAAGGCTCTGGATTGATCGAAAATATAACATCGCCGGTTCATAGTGGTGTAAATGCCGCTAAATTAACCTATACATCTGGTCAATCATATGTTGATATTTCGCCAAGAATAACTGTTTCACCGAGCACAAAATATCTTTTAACTTTTTGGACACGAGGAGATGGTAGTAAGAATGGTTATTATCAAGTTTCAGACAATACAATTGGTTCGGGAACTAATATTCCACCTTCTTTAGATCGAACAAGTACTAACGTTGCAGGTACAACTTATACATTAGTTAGTTTCCCATTTACAACTTCTTCTACTACAACGTTGGTAAATTTTCATTTCTTCTCACCTAATTCGGCTGGTTCAGTCTACGTTGATGATGTTTCTTTAAAGCAAATTCTGAACTAGTTCTTAATTATCAAATATCGTTCAAGCCCAGCTAAATCTTTTTCGAGCTGGATTTTGGTAATTTAATTATATATATTTATGCTAACACTATACGACGACCTCCGAGGTAGGCGTACAGTGTTAATTTTATTATCTTATGGTATGATTAAATAAATGAATATACGAAAATATCCATTAGCAAATGGACATTATTATCATGTTTTTAGTCGTAGTATTGCAAAGTATACTATTTTTAATGATCCGCAAGATTTTTCAAGAATAAAGGAACTATTAAAGCTTTATCGATACATAGATTTCAATTATTGTTATTCTAAATTTTCTGATCTAAATCCCTTTTTGCAACAAAAAATAATCCAGAATGTTCAATTAAACAGCCAAGTTCTAGTTGAAATTATCGCATATACAATTATGCCAACTCACATTCATTTAATATTGAAACAAGTCGCCGACCAAGGAATTTCTAAGTTCATGTCCAGAGTTTTAAATAGTTATACAAGATATTTCAATTCCAAGCATCATCGGTCCGGGCCTCTATGGGAGAGTAAATTTAAAGATGTGGAAGTTTCAACAGATAATCAGTTATTGCATTTAACACGATATTTTCATCTTAATGCTTCTTCGGCTGGTTTAGTTCAGAAGCCAGAGGATTGGCTCCATTCTTCCTATCTGGAATATTTGAAAATTGATAGTGCTAATTTATGTCAATTCGACGGCTTATTTGATTTTACTTCTGAACAATATCGAAAATTTGTTAATGATCGTAAATCTTATCAGAAACAAATCTCTGTTATAAAGAATATGATGATAGATAACTATTCGGGTTAAAATATTTGTCTAACACCGTTCGCCTACCTCCGAGGTCGCCGTACAGTGTTAGATTCTAATTATAAGGTAGCGTTCAAATCCAGCTAAATCTTTTTCGAGCTGGATTTTGGTGTTAGGGAAGTTCGATTGAGTAAATTCCTTAAGATCAGCCGCGTTTCGCGGATCGAGTTCGATTAAAATTAAACCATTGTTATTTAAATAATTTTTGGCTTGAACCAAGAACTTTTTAATAATTTCCGCGCCGTTATCTGATGCAAAAATGGCATTTTGTGGCTCAAATGAGATCGGTGAACGGTAAACAGTTAACGGTTCATTGTTTTTCGGTACGTACGGCAAATTGGCCACGATTAAATCAAATTTTTTCTGCAATCGCCAGTTAGAAAACAGATCGGAATGAAATAATTTGATTTTTTTATCAAGCTTATATTTTTTCGCATTCTTTTTAGCTATAAATAAAGCTTTTGAACTAATATCCGAAGCATGAAACTTAACGCCAAATTGCCAATTGCCAATCATTAAACTTTTGTAAATCGAAATAATGATATTGCCGCTACCGGTTCCCAGATCCAAAATCGCGATTTTTCTTTTTTGGGTTTTAATATATTTTACTGCTTCTTCAACCAACCATTCCGACTCTGGGCGGGGGATTAAAACATTTTTATTAACATAAAAATTAAGGCCATAAAATTCTTTTTGACCTAAAATATAGGCCACGGGAATATTTTTTACTCGCTCCCTAACCAGTTTTATAATCTTGTCAGCCTGATAATTTGAAATTAGATCGTTATCTGTTTTAAAAAAATCCGCGTCTGTCATTTTCAGCGCATAGCAAATTATAACTCGAGCATCGAGTTCTGGAGTACTAATCTCCTTTGATTTTAGTTCGGATACTATCTCGCGATATAAATCCTTGATTTTTAATTCCTGCTTCATGCTTCTGTTTCAGTGGCTAATTTTCGAGCTTGATCTTCTTGAGTTAAAGCAGAGATCACCGGATTTAAATTGCCTTCCAAAATATTATAAATATTATGCCAAGATTGGTTGATGCGATGGTCGGTAATCCTGTCTTGTGGAAAGTTGTAGGTTCGAATTTTTTCCGATCTGTCTCCTGTGCCGATTTGATCGCGACGAACATCGCCGCGCTCTTGAGCCAATTTTTCTTCACGCGCGGCTAAGAGTCGGCTACGTAAAATACTCATCGCTTTCAGGCGATTTTTAAGTTGCGAACGTTCATCTTGGCAGCTGACAACCAATCCGGTCGGAATATGAGTAATTCGAACGGCCGAATAAGTCGTATTAACCGACTGACCGCCGGCGCCGCCGGAACAAAAAGTATCGATTCGCAAATCTTCATTTTTAACTTCGACGTCGGCTTCTTCGGCTTCAGCTAAAACTGCCACGGTCACAGTCGAAGTGTGAATGCGACCGGCTTTTTCGGTTTCTGGAACCCGTTGAACACGGTGAACGCCAGATTCATATTTCATTTTGCCGTAAACATCGTTACCAATAATGCGAAAAGTTAAGCTTTTGATGCCACCAAGAGCGCTGGTTTGCGAATCCATTACTTCGACGCGCCAGCCCATAGCTTCGGCGTATCTTGAATACATCCGAAAAAGTTCTTGGGCAAAAAGCTCGGCCTCATCGCCGCCGGCGGCTGGCCGAATCTCAATGATAACGTTTTTCTTGTCATTCGGATCGGTTGGTAAAAGCGCCACCTTTAATTCATTTTCGGCTTCAACCAATTCATTTTTGATCGTTTCCATCTCACTCAAAGCCATTTCTTTCATTTCCTCGTCCGCTGTTTCATCAAGAGAAATTTCTTCGGCTTCGGCTAAATTTTTAGTTAAATTCAAATATCGTTCGGCCGTTTTGGCGGCTGGCTCAATCTCATTTTTTTCTTTCAACAGTTTTAAAAACTCATTTTGATTGCTCATCAAAGCCGGGTCGAGCGATTTTTGCTCGAGTTCACGATATTTTTCAATAATTTTTTCCAAACGATCTTGATTCATATTAATCCTTCTTTATTTTCATCATACTAAAAAACGACTCACTAAAATAGAGTAAATCGTTTTTTAATATCTAACTTGTTATTTTTTCTTTGATTTGGCAGCAAATTCTTTGGCTTTTTCCATTTTAGCCTTGAATTTGTCAACGCGGCCAGCAGTGTCAATAAACTTTTGAGTGCCAGTGTAAAACGGATGACACGCTGAACAAACTTCGACATGAATTGAGTCGACAGTTGAACCGGTTTCAAAAGTGTTGCCACAAGAACAGGTTACTTTGACATTTGAATTGTATTTTGGATGAATGTTTTGCATTTTTTTCCTTGTAAAAATATCTTAACACAAATCAGGTTATATTGCAACCATAGAATCATTTTAGCGAACAATAAACATACTCTTGTCAAATCTTTACAGCTATGGTATGATTTAGCTAACAAAAAATATTTCAGGGATATGAAAGTATCCGTAGAAGAAAGGTTTCACAAAACTATGCCGAAATTATTAGATTTACTGGATGCGGGTGTGCATTTTGGTCACAAAAAAGAACGCAGTCACCCAAAAATGAAAGATTACACTTTTGGTTTACGCGAAGGGGTCTTTATTATTGATCTCGATAAAACTCAAGAGTTGTTAAAATCAGCTGTTGATTATCTTAAAAAAGAAATTGAACTCGGTAAAACCGTTTTATTTGTTGGTACAAAACGCCAAGCAAAAGATCAGGTTCAAAAAATTGCCGAACTTGCTGGTATGCCATATGTAACTCATCGCTGGCTTGGTGGTACTTTGACCAATTACGAAACTTTGCGCAAAAGCATTACCGAAATGGAAACTTTAGAAGCCCAAATTTTATCGCCAAAATTCAATGCCATTACCAAGAAAGAACGAAAATTGGTTAATGACCGTTTGGAAAAACTGCACAGTGTTTTTGGCGGCGTTAAAGAAATGAAGAAATTGCCAGATTTATTGTTTGTGGTTGATGCGCACCGTGAAAAATTGGCCATTGATGAAGCTAACAGAATGAATATTCCAGTTATTGCTTTGGCTGATACTGATGCTAACCCAATCGGCATTGATTATTTGATTCCAGCTAATGACGAAGCGGTTAAATCAATTGAACTAATTATGAAGGAAGTCAGCACTGTTGTTGGGGTTAAAAAACAGGCTCCAAAAGAAGAAATCAAAGAAAAAAAGACTGAAGAAAAAGGACAAAAGGAGAATAAATAAAATGAGTCTTTCAGAAGATATTGCTAAACTCCGCGAGGAAACCGGCGCTGGCGTTATGGATTGTAAAAAAGCACTCGAAGAAGCGGGGAACGATTTTAATAAAGCCAAAGCGATTTTAGCTACCAATGCCGGTACAATTGCTAAAAAGAAAGCCGAACGGGCGACCGCTGAAGGAATTGTTGAAGGTTATGTTCATGCTGGCAAGATTGGCGTTTTGATTGAAGTCAAATGCGAATCCGATTTTGTGGCTAAAAATGCTGATTTTAAAGCGATGGCTCATAACTTGGCGATGCAAATTGCTTCGATGAGCCCAAAAGATGTTGAAGAACTTTTAAGCCAAGATTATATTTTAGATTCCTCAATGAAAATTGATGATTACATCAAATCTTTGATTGGTAAAATCCGCGAAAATATTCAAGTGACTCGTTTTGTGCGATTTGAATTAGGCGAAGAAAAATAGATCAATTTAGGGAGGTTCCATGTTACAACCAATTATCAATAAACTTCGACCAAAAATGGACGAAGTTGTCGGTAAAATGAAAGAAGAACTCTCAACGATTCGGACTGGCAAAGCTAGTTCCGGTCTGGTTGATAATATTATGGTTTCTTATTATGGCGCGCAAACGCCGCTTAAAAATATGGCTAATGTAAATACGCCAGAGGCAACTTTGATTGTGATTCAACCTTGGGATGTTAATTCTCTTGGCGATATTGAAACCGCACTTCGCAATGCTAATTTGGGTGTTGGCGTGACCAACGATGGTCGGGTGGTTAGAATTTCTTTGCCGCCAATGACCGAGGAACGTCGCAAAGAATTTGTCAAAATTGTTAACCAAAAAGCGGAAGCTAGCCGCATTGTGCTTAGAAATTTGCGCGAAGAAGCGTGGAAAGAAATCTTGGGCTTGGTTAAAGAAAGCGTTTTAACTGAAGACGATCGCTATCGCGGTGAAGAAATGTTGAATAAAGAAATCGCTGATTTTAATAAAAAAATTCTGGAATTAGCCGAAGCCAAAGAAAAAGAATTAATGACAATGTAAAAACAATTATGTTTTTAACTATTATTACTTTTATTGTAATCTTGGGTGTACTCGTTTTTGTTCATGAGTTTGGTCATTTTATCGTTGCCAAACTTTTTGGTATTAAAGTGGAAGAGTTCGCTTTTGGTTTTCCGCCACGATTAATTTCTTGGAAGAAAAAAGGTACGGTTTATGCGATCAACGCCATTCCGCTCGGTGGTTATGTTAAACTTTTGGGCGAGGAAGAAGATTCAAAAAGTCCAGATTCATTCAACCATAAAAAAGTTCGGGTGCGAATTGCAGTGGTGGTGGCTGGTGTTATAATGAACTTTATTTTGGCCATTGTTTTAATGACCATTGGTTTTTCTATTGGCATGACGCCGCTTGTTTCCGACCCGGCAAATATGGTTGGCACTAAAGAATCAAAAGTGATGGTGACTTATGTTTATCCAAATTCGCCCGCGGCGCAGGCTGGAATTAGCGAAAACAACATTATCAACGGCTTTTCCTCGACCACAGATTTGCAACAATTTACCCATTCGCATCTTGGTCAAGAAGTGACGGTTTCGCTTCAAGCCGATGGTAAAAATAAAGATTTAAAAATCAAATTATCTAACGATATTAATTCGCCCTTGGGCGTCGGTATCGTGCCGATAACCAAGGTTAAACAACCGGTTGGACAAGCTTTTATTTCCAGTATTAAGGAAACTGGTTTGGCCATCGGTGCTTTGTTTAGCTTTTTAGGTAATATCATCAAAAGCTTTTTTACCACTGGTCATGCTGGCGCGGCTGCCGAAGGTGTAGTTGGTCCGGTTGGACTTTTTAACTTTACCGCTCAAGCAATCAAAATTGGCTGGATTTATGTTTTGCAATTAGTAATTTTGCTTTCGATCAACCTTGGAATTGTGAATATTTTACCATTTCCGGCGCTTGATGGTGGCAAAATTTTATTTCTCGCTTTGGAAGGCACCTTTCGTCGCAAGGTTGTTCGAGCCGAAATCGAAAATATTATTCATTTAATCGGTTTCGCCTTGCTGATTCTACTTTTCATTGCCATTACTTTTAAAGATGTAAAAAACTTTTTCTAAGGAGAAATCATGCTTCAATCAAAATTATTTCTTAAAACCCTGAAAGAAACGCCGGCTGACGCCGACTCGATTAATGCTTCTTATTTTGTCCGAGCTTGTTTTGCGCAAAAACAAATGTCCGGAGCATATGCTTTATTGCCGCTTGGGTTTAAGGTTTACAAAAAAATTGAAAAAATTGTTCGAGAAGAAATGAACGCGCTTGGCGGTCAAGAATTATTAATGAATGTCTTGCAACCGAAAGAACTTTGGGTTGAAACCGGTCGGTGGGAATCGGCAATTGATATATTTTTCAAACTGACCGATAGTAGTAAAAAAGAAATGTTATTGGCGCCAACACATGAAGAGCAGATTATCGATATTGTCAGACATCATATAAAATCATATCGAGATTTGCCGTTGGCGCTTTATCAAATTCAAACTAAATTTCGCAATGAGCCAAGGGCTAAATCTGGGCTTTTGCGAGGAATTGAATTTGTCATGAAGGATATGTATAGCTTTCATGCTTCGGAAGAAGATTTGAATGTTTTTTATGAAAAATCTAAGCAAGCTTATTTCAATGTTTTCAAGCGTTTAGGGCTGGACGCCAAATTGGTGGCGGCATCGGGAGGAATTTTTTCCAAGTATTCGCATGAATTCCAAGTTTTAACCGAAGTTGGCGAAGACACAATTTATCATTGTGATAAATGTGATTTTGCAGTCAATAAAGAAATTGCCGAAGTTAAAGAAGGTGATAATTGTCCAGATTGTGGCGGAAAAATTTTGGTCAGCCGCGGAGTGGAGGTTGGTAATATCTTTCCGTTAAAAACAAAATGGTCGGCGCCGATGAATGCCACATTTACCGATAAGGATGGTAAAGAGCAAATCTTTATCATGGGCTGTTATGGTATTGGGCTGACTCGATCGATGGCCACAATTGTCGAAGTTTATTATGATTCGGCTAAAAATAAAATGGTTTGGCCAAAAGAAGTGGCGCCGTTTGATGTACACCTAATTTCTTTAGGCGAAAATACTGAAGCGGAAAAAATTTATGACGATCTAACTAAAAAAGGTTTCGACGTTTTGTTTGACGATCGCGACACATCTGCTGGTGAAAAGTTTGCCGAAGCCGACTTAGTTGGCGCGCCAACTCGCATCATTATTTCTAAAAAATCGTTAGAGCAAGGTGGCGTGGAAATCGCCGATGTAGATGGTACAAAAATCGTTAAAATTTCGGAAATTGACCTGTAAAATTGGTTATTGACAAGCTAATTCTAATTCGAGATAATAAGCTCAAATAAAGATTAAGGCCCGATTTTCGTCTGACGAAAAGGGCGAACAGGAGGTATCATGACAGATGATATGACCCCACAAGTTGATGAAGAAGAAGTAGAAGAAACTGAAGAAGATGAAGTTGCTGGTGAAGAAGACGCGGAAGAAGACGAAGGCGCAGAAGAAGAAGCCGATGAAGAAGACATGCCAGAATAGTTAAAATCGAAGACAAAAATCAAATGGGCTGCCCTTGGGTAGCCTTTTTGATTAGATTTTTTCTCTAACCATATGTTGCCACCTCCCAGGTGGTAACGGACTAAACTTTAACCATATAGCCCACTTCCGAAGTGGGCTGTGACAGGTTAGAAAAATAATTTTTTTGTCATTGCGAGCGATCCGCCGGCGGGCGGGAAGCGTGGCAATCTATAAAATCATTTCAATTTAAAAACCCGCATTGCGTTTCTTTCGAATTGCTTTGCGGGTAAAATTTATTGAGTCGGGGTTTCAGACGTAATAGCGTCATTTTTGTTAAGTTCAGGGCTACATGACTATTTTGTAGGATATGGCCGTTGTTCAAAGAAATTAGTATTTGATTCAACTTTAGTGTCTTTAGTTACGACCTGGCGGACTCTTAAATTCCATTTTTTAGTGGAAGGATCATAACTATTGAAGGTGCAATTGTTATATAAGGTGTTAAAGTGCATGCCAAGGACACGACCGTCAGTTGTCCGGGACCCGGGACAAAAAGTGATCTCATCTCCTTCATCTAAATGAGTGCCGTTTTCAGCGTTCCAGCGCAGTTCTGCCACTACTCTTTCCAAGGGAGACATGTAGGTGTGTTCAGCTATTTCCCAATTTGGAGACTCATAGACCGACATTGATCGCTCCCAATCCTTGGCTGATTTGACTAGTCCTTCTTCGCGGACAGCGTCTGGTTTTTTGCTGTACCTGGCAGCCACAGCAAAGGTTTCTTTGGTTTCGCGTGGCAATTTTAGACCATTTAATTCATTTAAAGACGGATCGTTGGGATAACGCGTGATTACTTTTTGCCAAACCTCGGACGTTTTGACACCTTCAGGAATGGCGATATACCAGTCAAACCCTTCGACTTCTGGTAGGACTTCAATAGCGGCTCGAATTTCATTTTCATTAACTTCTATACCTTCTAATGCCAAGTTTTTCCAGAAATCAATATTGGTTTGAATCTCTGATTCTCTAGTTCTAACTTTCTCTGTTGTTTCTATTGCTTGCGCATTATTAGTTTGTGCTACAAAATTTTCTACATCTTCCGGTTGTAAAGTTTCGTCTGACATGGTTTGCCTCCTCTTATTTAATTTTAGAAAGGTGATCCCTTCCACCTTAAATTTACTCTCTCTCTCTTGATGTCAACATGTGGATAAATTTGGGGATTTGTGATAGAATAACAGGGAACTGGATTCCGGTTCTAGGTTGCCAACCTGACCGGAATAACAAAGGATATATGGAATTTAAAATCAATTCAAAATATGCGCCCGCTGGCGACCAACCTCAAGCAATTGAGAAGTTGATCAAAGGTATTAAGTCTGGAGAAAAATTTCAGACTCTTTTGGGCGTGACCGGATCGGGAAAAACTTTCACTATTGCCAATGTGATTGAAAAAATCCAAAAACCAACTTTGGTAATTGCTCACAACAAAACTTTGGCCGCCCAACTTTGCTCCGAGTTTCGCACCTTTTTCCCAAACAATGCGGTTGAATATTTCGTCAGTTACTATGATTATTATCAACCAGAAGCTTACATGGCAGCCAGCGACACCTATATTGAAAAGGAAGCCGACATCAACAAGGAAATTGAGCGACTTCGCCACGCCGCCACTCAAGCACTTTTGACCCGCCAAGACGTGATTATTGTCTGTTCTGTTTCTTGCATTTACGGGTTAGGCGATCCAAAAACTTATCGCGCAAATTATCTTTTTTTAAAGCGTGGTCAAAAATATAATCGCAATGAGATTATTAAACAACTGATTGATTTGTATTTTACACGCAGTGAAATTCTCGAACGCGGCAAGTTTCGCGTTCATGGTCAGACCATAGAAATTATGCCGGTCGATCAAGATATTATTTTTCGATTGGAATTTACCAATGATATTTTGGAAAATATTGCTGTATTTGAAGCTGTTTCGATGAAAAAAATTGGCACACCGGAAGAAACAACCATTTTTGCATCCAAGCATTTTGTGGTTGAAGATCCAAAAATGCAAGACGCGCTTAAAAATATTGAAAAGGATTTAGAAATTCGTTTGGCCGAATTTGCCAAAGATGGAAAAATTTTGGAAGCCGAGCGTTTAAGACGCCGCACTCGTTTTGATTTAGAAATGATGAAAGAAATCGGTTATTGTTCGGGAATAGAAAACTATTCGCGCTACATGACTGACCGTGCTCCTGGCGAAGCGCCGTATACGCTTTTGGAATATTTTCCAGTTGATACGAATGGTAAGCCAGATTTTTTGATGGTGATTGATGAATCGCATGTGACTGTGCCGCAAATCGGTGGTATGTATGCAGGCGACCGAGCGCGCAAAGAATCATTAGTCGAAAACGGATTTAGACTTCCGAGTGCCTTTGATAATCGACCGCTTAAATTTGACGAATTTGAGACCCGTATTCCGCAAGTCATTTTCACCTCGGCCACGCCCGGTAAATACGAACATGAAAAATCCAAAAACAATATTGTTGAACAAATTATTCGTCCAACTGGTTTGATTGATCCGGAATTAGAAATTCGGCCAGCGGAAAATCAAATTCAAGATTTGATCGAAGAAATTAAAGTTCGGGCCAAAAATCATGAACGAATTTTGGTTACCACTATTACTAAAAAAATGGCTGAACAATTATCGGAATACTTAAAAGAAGCCGATGTTAAAGCCGAATATTTACATTCCGATATTCAAACACTTGACCGTGTCGGAATTTTGGAAAATTTACGTCGTGGTGAGTTCGATTGTTTGGTTGGCGTAAACCTCCTTCGCGAAGGTTTGGATTTACCGGAAGTTACACTGGTTGCCATTTTAGATGCGGACAAAGAAGGTTTTTTGCGGTCTGATGTTTCTCTAATTCAAACTATCGGTCGGGCGGCCCGAAATGTTTCCGGCAAAGTGATTTTGTATGCTGACAACATTACCGGGTCGATGAAAAGGGCGATTGATGAAACTGAACGTCGTCGCAAAATTCAAACTCAATATAATAAAGATCACAATATTACGCCACAAACAATTCAAAAAAATATCGAATCAATTATCGATCATGAACTGACAGAAAAAGCAGCGCAAACCGACCTTTCTGTCATCCTGAACGAAGTGAAGGATCTATCAGACCTACCGAAAATCATTAAAGCTAAAGAAAAAGAAATGAAAAATGCCGCCCAGAACTTGCAGTTCGAACAGGCGGCGATAATTAGAGATGAAATTAATCAACTAAAGAAAATTAAAATCTCATAGCTTATCCAACATCTTCTTCGCTTTTTCTTTGGTTTTATATGGGCCTAATATGTTGATATAAGGATTGTGCTCAAGTGGTGGAGAGAAGATATCTTTTCCTCCAGTTGATTTAACACCGATATAAAATTTATTTTTATTTGAACTACAATTAACGCTGGCACAATCGCCATTTGCTAATTTTTCGCTACCACATAAAAAACAAGAAAAAGGTTCTGTCATAAGTTTCGCCTCCAGATAGAATTTCCATCCGTGGATAAGGTTAGAATAGCAGAAATGTTGAAAAAAATCAAGATTAAACCAGAAGGTAACTTCCAGGGTAGTCATATGGGGAAAATTTAACTATATTAATGGATTTTATTGTAAAAATGTGATAAAATAAAAAGTCAGAATATAATAGGAAATATCTGCATGGATGAAATTATTATTCGCGGGGCTCGTGAGCACAACTTGAAAAACGTTGATCTCACGATTCCGCGCAACAAATTAGTGGTTTTGACTGGCTTATCGGGCTCCGGTAAGTCTACTTTGGCGTTTGATACAATTTACGCCGAAGGTCAACGCCGCTATTTGGAATCACTTTCATCTTATGCTCGCCAATTTTTGGGTCAAATGGAAAAACCAAATGTCGATTCGATCGAAGGACTCTCTCCGGCCATTTCCATTGATCAAAAAGCCGCTTCGCATAACCCACGTTCAACCGTTGGTACAGTGACAGAAATTTACGATTATTTGCGGGTTTTATTTGCGCGCATTGGCGTGCCACATTGTCCGGTTTGCGGTAAACCAATTCAAAAATTATCAGTTGAACAAATGGTGGAAAAAGTTTTGGATTTGGGCGAGGGAATTTCGATTAAAATTATGGCGCCGATTGTTCGTGGTCGGAAAGGGGAATATCATCAATTATTAAATGATCTTTACAAAAAAGGTTTTTCTAAAGCGCGGGTGAATGGTAAGATTGTGAACTTAGATTCGCAAGTTGTTTTGGCGCGTTACAAAAATCATACAATCGAAATTATTGTTGATGAATTAATAATTTCTGCAGACAATATTGGTCGCATGACCGAAAGTATTGAAACGGCGCTGAAATTGGCCGACGGTTTACTTTTAATTTTATATGGCGATAACGAATTATTATTAAATCAAAAATTAGCTTGTCCCGATCATGAAACCGATTTTGGCGAAATTGAACCGCGCATTTTTAGTTTTAACTCGCCGTTTGGCGCCTGTGCCACTTGCGGGGGATTGGGAACTAAAAAAGAAATCGACGTCAATTTAGTCGTGCCAGATAAAAATTTGTCTGTAGCTGCTGGCGCGATTATGCCACTAAATTATAAATCCAATAATTATTATGGCTCGATTTTAAAAGCCGCGTTGGAAAAATATAATTTTTCGGAACTGGCGCCAATTTCCAATTTAGCGCCGGAATATTTAAACGAACTTTTGTATGGCACAAAAAATCCGGAAGTTTTGCGCGTAAAATATTTTACGCACGGCCGGGCTAATGTTTTTCATGTCAAATTTGAAGGCGTCATTCCGCTTTTGGAACGACGCTACCGTCAATCGGAAAGTGAAAATGTGCGTAAAGAAATTGAAAAATATATGAGCATTTCGGCATGTCCTTCTTGCGATGGACGCCGCTTAAAGTCTGAAGTTTTATTAATTAAAATTAATAATTTAAATATCGCTGATGTGACTGCCATGTCGGTTAAAAACGCGCATGAATTTTTTGCAACGATTGATTTAACAACTAAAGAAAAATTAATTGCTGACAAAATTTTGACGGAAATTAAAAATCGTTTAAACTTTTTAGTCAACGTTGGTTTAGGCTATTTAACGCTCGACCGCACCGCCTATACACTCGCCGGCGGCGAAGCCCAACGCATCCGTTTGGCCTCTCAAATCGGTTCTGGCTTGGTGGGAGTTTTGTATATTTTGGACGAGCCATCGATTGGACTTCATGCTCGCGATAATTCAAAACTTTTAGAAACAATTAAACATTTGCGCGATCTAGGTAATTCCGTTTTAGTGGTTGAACATGACGAAGAAACGATTCGCGAGGCTGATCAAATTATTGATGTTGGTCCCGGCGCTGGTCGTTTGGGCGGTGAAATTGTGGCTCAAGGCTCGGTTGAAGATATTATTGCTGTGGAAAAATCGATTACTGGCCAATATTTGAGCGGTGTGCGAAAAATTGCCATTCCCAAAACTCGCCGTAAAATCAAAGGGAAATTTTTAACGATTATCGGTGCGACCGAAAACAATTTGAAAAATTTAACCGTGCATTTTCCACTTGGCGTTTTGACTTGTGTGACCGGCGTCTCCGGCTCGGGAAAATCCAGTTTGGTTAATGAAATTTTATTTAAATCTTTATCTCGAAAATTGCAAGGCTCATTAGAGCGTCCCGGCAAACACGCGCGAATCGAAGGAGTCGAACATTTAAATAAAGTGATTGATATTGATCAAAGTCCGATTGGTCGGACGCCGCGGTCAAATCCGGCGACTTACACCGGCGTTTTTACGCATATTCGGGAACTCTTTGCGCAAACTAAAGACGCCAAGCTTCGTGGCTACATGCCAGGACGATTTAGTTTTAACGTGGCCGGCGGCCGCTGCGATAATTGTGATGGCGATGGCATTATTAAAATCGAAATGCATTTTTTGCCCGATGTTTACATCCCGTGTGAAGTTTGCGCTGGCAAACGTTTTAATCGTGAAACATTGGCGGTTAAATATAAAAATAAAAATATTGCCGATGTTTTAGATATGACAATCGAAGAGGCACACGAATTTTTTACCGATATTCCGAAAATTGCCGACATTTTGCAAACCATGGTTGACGTTGGTTTGGGCTATATTAAAATGGGCCAAGCGGCTACGACTTTGTCTGGCGGCGAAGCCCAGCGGGTGAAGTTGGCGACAGAACTGGCGCGACGCGGCACTGGTCGGACTATGTATATTTTGGACGAACCAACAACAGGTTTACATTTTGAAGATATTAAAAAATTGTTGGAAGTGTTGCATCGTTTGGTTGATGCCGGAAATTCAGTCGTGGTAATTGAACATAATTTAGATGTTATAAAAACTGCTGATTATTTAATCGATTTGGGTCCCGAAGGCGGGGACAATGGTGGAAAATTAATTGCCGCCGGCACTCCCGAAGAAATCGCTAAAATAGAAAAATCATACACTGGCCAATTTCTCGCCGAAGTTTTGAAATAAAAAACCCGCGGTTAGCGGGTGATAGGGATTATTGATCAAACCATTAAATATCTAGCGAAAATGGTTCGTTTGGTCTTGTTTTTACGGCTTCTTTAAATTTAGATTTGATCTTATCAACCTTCTTTCGAATGGCTTCTGATTCCAAATTCGCTAGCTCATTTGGTAAACAATAGAAACTTTGCGGTAAATGATCTTTAAGGCATTGAGTATCGGTAAAATCATCAATACACACAATCTCATCTGGTGGTGTAATTTCCATCTTTGGGTTAAAATTATTTTGATTCAGAAATTCCAAAGCCAGATTTTCGTAATCTGGGCAATTTGGTTTATCAATCATTGCCTCCATTGTAGCGAAATTCAAATCTCGAAAATTCCAGCGGCAAATAAAAACCAATTGTTTACCGCCAAAGATGTCAGATTCGGCGGTAATGTAATAATAAGGGATAATTTTATCTATCAAATGTCCGAGACCATGTTGCAAAAAATGATCTTTCAGCTTTAGTAAGTGTTCATCAGGAAATCGACATTGCGGTTCGAGAATATCCCAAAGACCTTGGGATAGAAATTTTGGCCGTTCTCTCAAGGTACACCTCCTAGAGAAGTAATAGATAGACTATAAGTATTTTGATCGCTTTTGTCAAGCCAATTAACCAAATTACTAACTTCGTAGGTTAGTAATTTGGGTTTAGTAATGATATAATTCAAATATGAGAAAAGATTTTTTGGTTAATGATCAAGTCTATCATATTTGCACGAAAAGCATCGCTGGTTACAAAATTTTTAATAATGATGAAGAATATGTGCGGATGATCGACCTTATTAGATATTATCAGATTAAAAATGATTTGAGCTTGTCGGCTTTTATGAGATCAAGATTAGTCGGTCAATTTGGTTTTGATAATGCCTTATTTACAATTTCAAAAGATCGTGAAAAGTTAGTACATATAATTGCTTATTGTATTATGCCGACTCATATCCATTTAGTTTTAAAACAACTAAAAGAAAATGGTGTTTCAAAATATGTTGCCGATATCCTTAATGGCTATACTCGATACTTTAATACTAAACATTGTCGCAAAGGTCCGTTATGGGAAGGAAGATTTAAAAATGTTTTAGTTGAAAGTGACGAACAATTACTGCATTTGACGAGATATCAACATCTTAATCCAGTAACAGCCGGACTGGTTAAAGAGCCGGAGGATTGGAGCTTTTCTTCATATGATGAGTATCTAGGAAAAGACGTTATATCATTTTGCGATTTTAATAGTCTGATGGATATTCAACCAAAACAATATCAAAAATTTGTTAGTAGTCGAATTAATGATCAAAAAGATTTAGCAATAATTAAAAAGCATTTATTTGTTTAACCAAATTACTAACCTACGAAGTCAGTAATTTGGTTAAACCTAATGATATCTGGTATAATCTAAACAAACAAAAATGGAAAAGTTTAAACTAATCGAAAGAATTAAAAAGTTTCCGGAAACGCCGGGAGTCTATGTCATGCGCGATGTCAATCGGGCGATTTTGTATATTGGTAAAGCAACCAGCTTGAAACATCGAGTTTTGTCATATTTCCAACGACCGCAAGAATCGCGAATTGAATTGATGCTTTCGCAAGTGGCAACAATTGAAATTCAGCGGACCGAATCGGTGGTCGAAGCTTTGCTTTTGGAAAATAATTTAATCAAACAATACGATCCAAAATATAATATCAAGCTCAAAGATGGCAAAACTTATTTGGGAATTTTGGTGACCAAAGAAGATTGGCCGCGAGTTTTACCAGCGCGAAAAAATGCTAAAATGGAAGCCGGTGAATTTTTCGGTCCATTTCCTTCAAGTCGCGATGTTGGTATGACTTTGCAAATTCTGCGCAAACTTTTTCCTTTCCGTGTTTCTTGTATTCCTGAATCTGGCAAAGCCTGTTTTGAATATCATATGGGCATGTGTCCCGGCGTCTGTTTTGGCAAAATAAATAGGGAAGATTATAACGCGACAATCAAACAAATCAAACTTTTTTTGCGCGGCAAGAAAAAAGAATCAATCAAGGCTTTAGAATCAGAAATGAAAGAAAAAGCCAAGAATTTAGAGTTTGAAAAAGCGGCCAAGTTGCGCGATCAGATTTTTGCGCTCCGTCATATTCAAGACGTAGCCTTAATCCGCGATGAGGATTTAGATGGTCTAAAACCGATTCCGGCTCGAATTGAAGCTTACGATATTTCCAACATTAGCGGTGATTTTACAGTTGGTTCAATGGTTGTTTTTACCGAAGGCGTAATTGACAAAAATGAATATCGAAAATTCAAAATAAATCCGCCAGCTGACGGACGTCATGGCGCCGATGATATTGCGAGTATGAGAGAAGTTATTTCTCGCCGACTAAACCACAATGAATGGCCGCTCCCAGAACTTATTTTAGTTGATGGCGGTCGTGGCCAAGTTAATGTTGCCAGCGAAATTTTATTGGAACGCAAAATTGATATCCCCGTCGTTGGTCTGGCTAAAGGTCCGAAGCGCGACCGCAATGATCTAATTAATCCGAACAATATCGAAATTGATAAAAAACTACTCGTTAAACTTCGTGATGAAGCCCACCGTTTTGCTATCGAATATTATCGTTTGCTTCATCGGAAATCACTTCGGTAAAATTTTAAAGATCTCTTTTTATTGACAAACCAACTCATCAATGTTATTTTAACCTGGTAACTGTCACTTAACAATTGAGTAAAGGAGACGAAAATGGGACGAATGGCAACTCCGCTGGAAATCAGGCACGAAAGTTTGTTAGCTATATTTATTCTTAATCAGATGCAAGATTTTCGCGATGGTAAAATTCAACGGATCTGGAATAATAAGGAAGTCGGTGATTATTTTGGTGTCTCTCGCGAATGTGTTCGTCAATTAGTCAATCAAAGTTTGTTTCCCGATGAAATTACTGAACGAAATTCTATGCCGACAACAGTCAAGATTTTAGAAGTCCAAGAAGTCGAAATCATGCGTTTCCTAAAAATCGAATGGGAGCTTTTCTGGGCCGAAAAATTGGATCGTTTAGCTGATGCAGAAACTTTAGTGGAAATATTTGGTTTTGATATTGATCAAATTTACGGTTTACTTAGCCAGCTAGACTCGAAATTTATGCATCGACGACGGATTATGATCATCAACCAATCTAGAGGGAATTGTCTTCGAATTCGCGCTTTTGTAAATTTAATAAATTTTGAATTTAAATGTTTTACGACTGATTCGAATTTTAGGTTAACTTCTGATAATCAAATCTCTCATAAATTGGGAATTGAAATGTCTTCATATCAAAATTGGTTAAAGATTTTCTTTGAGCCAGAGTTTATTAAAGAGCGTCGCGTCATTTTAAAAAGTCAAAATGGTCGATGTCACAATAACACTTATCCGGATCTAACTTTGGATCTTTACAGTATTGTCTCCGAACTACTAATGTTAAAAAAGAATAATTCAGAAACAAAGTTGTTAAATATTGCCGAATTAGCCAATATTTTAGGCTGCACCCAAACCACCATTGGTAATCGACTTCGAGCGCCGTTACCAGAAAAACCCACTAAACAACAGATTCAAATTCATCACGATTTTAGTCTTTACCTTGAATTGCTTGATCAGCAAAACCGAAAAATATTTAGCGAACGAATCAAAAAATACCGTCATCTACGATGTCAAAAAAACCTCACCACCACCCCTTAAAAGGTGGTTTTTTAATTGAAAAATGGTATATTAATATTAGATATTAAAAAGGAGTGATATGCGTAGACCTCTAGTCATTGCTAACTGGAAAATGAACACCTCGCTAACAGACGCGATTATTTTAACGACCTCGATTAAAAACGCAGTAGCCAATTTGGCAGTGGATGTGGTTTTGTGTCCGCCGTTTGTTTGGCTTTACCCGATGGCCGAAGTTTTGGAAAAATCGCCAGATAACATTGATTTAGGCGCCCAAAATATGTGGTTTACACCTAAAGGGGCGATGACTGGCGAAATTTCGCCACTGATGCTTAAAGGTATGGCTAAATACGTGATTTTAGGTCATTCCGAGCGCCGTAAAAACTTTGGTGAATCTGTGGAATTAATCAATGATAAAATTGTGGCTGCCTTAGCCAATAATTTGATTCCGGTTATTTGTATCGGTGAACTAAAAAAACAGGCGATTGAGCGGGGAAAAGGCCGACCAACTAAAATTGACGCTAACTCGAATATCAGTCAGCTTTTACGCGGCGTTCTACAAGGTGTGTCTGAAAACGATGCCGAAAAAGTGATTGTTGTTTACGAACCAGTTTGGGCCATTAGCACTAATCATGGCGGTGAAGCGGCCGATGGCGCTTATGCTAATTATATGGTGGAAAAACTAAGAAATACCTTGGCTGATAAATATAATCGTTTTATGTCCGAACGAGTTAAAATTTTGTATGGCGGGTCAGTCGATGAAGATAATATTCGCGAATTTATTTATCAACCAGAAATCGACGGTGTTTTAGTCGGCGCCGCCAGTTTGAAAAGTAAGGAATTTATTAAAATCTGCCAAGAATCAGTCGGAAGGGAATAAATGCTTACCACTAGCAAACAATTATTTGAAAAAGCTCAAAAGGGTCATTACGCGGTCGGCGCTTTTAATACTTCCGATCTAGAAATTACCAGGGCGATAATTGCGGCGGCAGTTAAACTAAACGCGCCGGCGATTATTCAAATTTCCGAAAAAGCGATTGCCTATGCCGGTTTAGAAAACCTGGCCGATATTGTCAAAAATGAAGCTAAACA
Source organism: uncultured Candidatus Berkelbacteria bacterium (assembly GCA_903877885.1). Classification (GTDB taxonomy): domain Bacteria; phylum Patescibacteriota; class UBA1384; order UBA12157; family UBA12157; genus CAIRFN01. Next base: position 6,300 of record CAIRFN010000013.1, on the reverse strand, counting down.
TGCCAAGGTTCCGATTGTACTACATTTGGATCACGGCCGAAACTTAAAACTTGTTCATGAATGTCTGGAAGAAGGTTTCACCTCGGTGATGTTTGATGGCAGTAACCTTACTTTGCCGGAAAACGAAATTTTAACTGCTAAAGCGGTAGAAATGGCACATCGCAAGAAAATCTTTTGCGAAGGCGAACTTGGTACAATTGGCAACTCAAAAAATGAATCCGATTTTACTGATCCGAGTTTAGTTAAAGATTATTTGAAAAAAACCAAGGTTGATTCCTTGGCTGTTTCGATTGGCTCGCGTCATGCGACTAAAATCAAAGCTTTAAACATTGATTTGCTTAAAAAAATTCGTAAATTAACCAATACGCCTTTGGTTTTGCATGGCGCCAGCGGCGTACCTGATGAAGAAGTTAGAAAAGCTGTTGCCGCTGGTATTTGCAAGGTTAATATTGATACCGATATTCGTCACACTTTTTCCGAAACAATTCACGGCATCAACAAGAAATATGCCGATTTATCTGATCCGCGCGATATTATGGCTAAAGTGATGGCCGATATTCAAGCTGTGGTTGAAGAAAAAATTAAGTTGTTTGGCAGTGATGGAAAAGGTTAAAACGGAATCTGGTGCTTAAATTTTTGTGTTACGCCCGCCCTAGCCAGCCTAGACTCGAATTGCCATTCGGGTCACCGGGCACACAAAAACTTAACCACCAAATTCCTAGTCGGAGAAGATATGAAATACGATTTGGTTACAATTGGCGATATTATGAAAGATATTTTTGTTTTTCCCTCGGTTTCGGAAATGGAAAAACCGCTGAATCGTCATGGCGAGAAATTTTTAGTTTTCGAACATGGCGACAAAATCAGTATTTCTGATATTCATTATGACATTGGCGGCACGGCTGGCAATGTGGCGATTGGATCTTCAAAATTAGGTTTAAAAACCAGTATTATTAGCGCGATTGGTCATGACAGTGAAGGTGAAGGTATTATTAAAACTTTGGAAAAAGCTCGTGTCGATACGTCGCATTTAATTATTCGAAAAGATAAAAAAACCAGTTTTTCCGTGATTATTTCTTATGAAGGCGAGCGGTCGATTCTGGTTTTTCATAGCTTTCATCCCGATGAATTAGTTTTAACTCGAAGTATTGCCACTGATTGGGTATTTTTGGGTCCCATGGGCGAAGGCTACAAATCATTTTACAGTCGAATGACAGCGCTGGCAGCCGAAAAAAATATTAAAATTGCTATTAATCCTGGTTCGGTTCAGATTCATGACGGAATGTTAGCTTTTGGTGGACTTTTGCGCGTGGCTAAAATCTTATTTGTTAACAAAGAAGAAGGCCAGAAATTGGCCGGTCTTCATGGGGTTGCTAATGTCCGTGATATTGCCAAAGTCTTGAAGAAAACTGGCGTGGAAATTATTGTGATTACTGATGGTAAAGAAGGCGCCTACGCCGCAACGGCCACCGATTTTATTAAAATCGGACCTTATCCGGGCCATCGGGTTGAATCAACTGGTGCGGGCGATGCTTTTACTTCGGCTTTTATGGCCGCGTATATTAAAGGTGAAAAATTGCTAACTTGCTTGCAATATGGTGTGACTAATTCCGCTTCGGTTATTGAAAAAGTTGGCGCTCAGGAAGGCTTGTTGAATTTAGCCACAATTAAACATAGAATAAAAGAGCACCGCTGGTCAGATAGCGGTATGAAGTTTAGTTAATATTAACAGGAGGTATCAAGATGAAGATTGCAATCAATGGTTTTGGTCGAATTGGTCGGTGTTTTTTCAGGGCTGCGACTCAAGCACGCTTGGAAATCGTAGCAATTAACGATTTAGGCGAACTGGAAACTTTGGCTCATTTAGCCAAGTATGATTCAACTTACGGTGAATTTAATGGTGAAATCGAAACAACTGACGATGGTTTAATGGTTAACGGTCGAATGATCAAATTTCTTCAGGAAAAAGATCCAACTAAATTACCATGGAAAGATTTAGATGTGGATTTAGTGATCGAATCAACTGGTGTTTTTACGGAAAAGGAAAAGGCTTCAGCGCATCTTGAAGCCGGAGCGCGCTATGTGGTAATTTCGGCGCCAGCCAAGGGTGATGATGCAATTAAAACTTTTGTTTTGGGCGTCAATGAAGAAAATTTCGATCCTGGAACCGACAATATTATGTCGATGGCCAGTTGCACCACCAATGCTTTAACACCAGTGGCTAAAGTTTTGAACGATGTTTTTGGTATTGAAAAGGCGATGATGAGTACAATCCACTCCTTTACTATGGATCAGGTTTTGCAAGATTCGCCGCACAAAGATCCGCGCCGCGCGCGTTCGGCTCTACAATCAATTATTCCCACCACGACTGGCGCAACCAAAGCGACATGTCAAGTTATTCCAGATCTTAAAGACAAAATGGACGGCGTTTCCTTTCGCGTGCCAACACCAACAGTTTCTCTGGTAGATTTTGTCGCTTTACTTAAAAAAGATGTGACGATTGAAGAAGTTAATGGTGCTTTAACTAAAGCGACCGAAGAGCCAAAAATGCACGGCGCTTTAGCCGTTTGCGACGAACCACTTGTCTCGGTTGATTTTCGCGGGAACCCGAATGGTTCGATCGTCGACCTCTTGTCAACTCAAGTCGTCGGTGGTAATCTGGTGAAGGTGATAGCCTGGTATGATAACGAAATGGGTTATTCATTCCGACTTGCTGAATTCTGCCGCTTTTTAGAGTCAAAAATTAAGTAAAGAAAGGGATTTATGGAAAAGAACAACTGGGTTGTTGGTTTGGTAGTTTTGATTATTATTGTTGGCTTGGCTGCTTGGGGTTTTGGTAAAAATAAAAATAATGCTAATGTGATCACGAAAGCTATACCTACGACAGTTGGTATGACGGAAACAATTCCAACCAAAGATAATTTGATTAAAGATAATGAACCTTATTTTGACGCCAATGCTACCGTGATGGAAGTTTACCAACCAAGTTGCGGTTGGTGCATTACCGAATCGCCGATTTTGACTGATTTAGCCAAAGAAGGCTACAGAGTCAAACCAATGAATGCCGCCGCCGATCAAACAATTTGGACGACATACAAAGTTTCTGGTACACCAACTTTTATTGCCGCTAATGGTGATCGGCTGGAAGGCGCTCAAACTAAGGAACAATTAAAAGCATTTTTAGATTCGCACAAATAGATAATATTTAAGGAGGCATATGAATCAACGAACGAGTTTAACTGTCGGACTAGTTATGGCGATTTTAGGGACTGCGGTGTTGGGTATTGATCGTTCGACTGCTTCGGCTGATACTACCTCATTTTTAGGCCAAACGACATCGATGTATACCTGGATTGGTGTTGGTCTTTTGGCTATTGCTGCAATTTGGATTTTCTTGGTTAAACCAAAACAAGAACAACCAAAAAACAATCAAACAGAGGCAAAATAATTATGGAACTAAAGATAAGCAAAGCTTGTTTCTAATTAGACTATAATATTTAAGGAGACAATGAATATAGAAATAAACCAAAAAAAGTTTGAGTTAATACCCAAACAGATGGCTTTGGATAATAAAAAATGCGATTTTGTTATTGATAAATCTGATGTGGCTATGGGTCGCGATGAATCAAAATGTATCGGTTGTTCGGCTTGTCGAGTAGCTTGTTTGGAATTTAATCATTTGGGTATTCCAGTCGAAACCAAAGTCGGGGACTGTACTTATTTTCGCCCTGATGGCAAAGTTAATTTTGCGGATTCTAACTGTACTCGCTGTGGTCAATGCACGATTGCCTGTCCCACTGGTACAATGCACGAAATTGAATATATTGAAGAAGTTAAAGCGGCGCTTGCTGACCAAGCCAAAATTGTCATTGCGCAAATCGCGCCGTCAGTTCGAGTTTCTGTTTCGGAAAGTTTTGGTCTGGAACCAGCTTTAAATATGGAAAAAGAAATCGTGGCAAGTTTAAAGCAACTCGGTTTTGACTATGTTTTTGATGTTAATGTTGGCGCCGATTTTACCACTTACGAAGAAGCTTTTGATTTGCTTGATCGGGTTAAAACTCATGACACGCCAATGTTTACTTCTTGTTGTCCGGCGAGAGTTAAATATATCGAAGATTTTCATCCCGAATACATTGGTAATATTACTTCGGTTCGCTCGCCTCAACAATGTTTGGCGGTTTTAATCAAAACCTATTTTGCCAAAATTCAAAATTTAGATCCAAAGAACATCGTTGTCGTTTCGATTATGCCTTGTGTGGCCAAAAAATTTGAAGCCCGCCGGTCTGGCGAAGATAAATCCGGCACTTGGGATGTGGATTATGTTTTGACTACGCGCGAATTTATTAAAATGGTTAAAGCTAGCAATATCGATTTAGCTAAAATCGAACCACAAGATTTTGACTCGGTTTTAGGCGAAGCTTCTGGTGCGGGCGCGATTTACGGCGCTACCGGCGGAGTGATGGAATCAGCTCTTCGAACCGCCGCCTTTGCTGCCGGGCATCCTTTGGAAAAACTCGAAGTTGAAGCAGTCCGCGGGATGGATGATATTAAACGTGTTACCTTTAAAATTGGCGATCAAGAAATTAAAATTGGCGTAGCGGCCACACTGGCTAATGCCGAGATTATTATTGAAGAAATTAAAAATGGCGCCCACTTTGATTATGTTGAAGTGATGGCCTGTCCTGGTGGTTGCGTTGGTGGCGGTGGTCAACCAAAACCGGCCAAACATGAAATTATTGATTTACGTCGCCAAGCTTTGTATAAAATTGATGCCGAAAAAACGGTTCGCACTGCTCACGAAAATCCGATTGTTGAAAAAATCTATCAGGAATTTTTGCATTGTCCAGGAAGTCCAGAAGCTAAAAAATATTTGCATACTGAATACGATAAAACCCAAGCCAGGGTTTGTGAGATTAAGGAGAAAATATGAATCCAGAAGCTGGTCCACAATTTCTAAAAGAAAAATATGATTTACACAATGCGCCGGAGGTTGACCGAGTGGCACATCACACAGAAGTGACTACTGGCGAAGAAATTCCTGAAACCGATGCCAATGCTAGAATTCAAAACTATCTCGATCGGTTCACAGAAGTATTAGAAAGAAAAGATTCAGCTAGGCGCGAGCATGGAATCGAAGCAATCAAACGAATGCTTCACAGTAATTTTGTGATTAAACCTGCCGAAATTCCCGAAGCATATTTTGAACATCAAAAACAATTAGCCAGGGAGCAAGGTCATGGTGATATTGAAATAACTGACGAAACAAGAAGACAGTTATCAGAGGTAATTAGAACCGACCAGGAATCAACCTTAGACAATTGGGTCGAATATCTATCAAGCGAAGATGCAATGTATCCTGATTGGCTAAAGTACTATGCTATTCGTTCAGTTCTTGGTATGGGTGGTTTTGATAAAGAACGTCATGCTTTTTCAAAAAGATCCAAGGGTACAACCAAACCTTTTCCCGATCTTAATCGTGAAGCTCTCGCCTATGTTCTCGATGCTATTGAGAAAAAATATTCCGAGCAAGGAGTTAATTTATCAACTTTAAATGAAGATGAACAAAAACAGTTCGGAAAGCTTTTAGGTAGCGAAAATTTTGCCAAACTCTATGCTTGGGCAATCGAGAAAGTTACACCCGCTTCAGTTGAACAAATTACTATTACTGATGGTAAATGGGTTAAATATGATCAAGGTTCTGACCAAACTACGCTAGTTCAATCACTTCAAGGTCATGGTACTGGCTGGTGCACGGCTGGTGAATCCACTGCCAAGGCCCAACTTGAAGCTGGTGATTTTTATGTCTATTACTCTCTTGACCCACAAGGCCAACCAACTATTCCAAGGGCCGCTATTCGCATGCAAGGTGACCAAATCGGCGAAGTTCGTGGTATCGCCGCTGAACAAAACCTTGATCCGTATATCGGCGAAGTCGTTCAAACAAAAATGGCTGAATTCCCTGACGGCAAAGCCTACGAGCAAAAAGCGGCTGATATGAAACAACTTACTGTTATCGAAAAGAAAACCAAAGCTGGTCAGGAACTTACCAAAGACGAATTAATTTTTCTTTATGAAATCAATGGTAAAATCCAAGGCTTTGGCTATCAAAATGATCCAAGAATTGTAGAAATCAGAGCGACCAGAAATCCCAGAGAAGATGCCCCGATCGTTTTGGAATGTACTCCTGAAGAAATCGCCTGGAACGCGAATGAAATAAATCAGAATACTAAATCATATATCGGCCCGCTTTCTTCCGGTATTTTTCAATACAAACTCGAACATATTTATACTGTTTTTCCG
>CAIRFN010000012.1 GCA_903877885.1 uncultured Candidatus Berkelbacteria bacterium | reverse complement strand
CTTTTTCCACCGCTCGTATTTATTCATTAGAATAATTGGCTTGGATCTAAAATAATGAAGCAGGCTAGCTGGAAGTTTTTTGTTCATCGGATACCTCAAATATAATATTAGGGGTATTACCGATGTATCTCAACTTCTGCATAGTCGAACCTTGATTTGTTTAAAGTAAGCTGGTATAATCAGAATTACTTTGACAATTTAAGGAGGAACTTCAATGATGCTTCCGGAATACAAACTTCGCACACCGGCTGATTGGTTGGATTTAATTGCAACCGATTTACTGAAGATCAAAGTTAATGATGAAGAATCATTATCCGAGCAAATCTATGGACAATTAGACGATTTAACTGATCGTCTAGCTTATTATTCTGATTTAGATTTGCAACTTTCTGCCGAAAAACATGATCGTCTAATCAGAAAAATCGCTAAAACATTCACTCGTTATGGACAATGTTGGCCAGATGATTTTATCGATTTTCTTAGAAATCAAGTTGGTGAAGAATTTACTTCGTTTAACGAGTTTAAAAAATATATCACCAACTTAGTCAATGAATTTAATGCTGTGGGGCATAAATGGTCTGTTTGGGTGGGTGAAAGTAATGATAAGTTTTGTATTATTGTTTACGATTTAAATTATCCTGATGTTTTAGAAGAATTTAAAGAAGAATTTTTAAAGAAAATGAGAGAATTGGAATTGGGAATAAAATTAACTTCAGATAAAACAATGAAGCAAACTTTCGAAATTCTAATTAATTCTGATAACTTGCCTGTGAACTAACTTCTACCACCTGTAAAAAGGTGGTTTTTAATTAACTCACGAACAACGTTTTAGTGAAAATAAATTTAATCTTTGCTAAATAAATATTTAGCGAGTAGAATGAACTCAATGAATATTACTATTCGACCGCTAACTTTGGCTGACAAAAACTTATTTTACGCTTGGTGGAATGATTTGGAAATTCGGGCATTGACCGCTCAAGTGACGGAAATTTTGACAAATAAAGAAATTGACGAAATGATCGCCGAAAATTTAGTTGACCAAAATAATGCCGAATTTATTATTGAAGTGGATTGTAAGCCGATTGGTCATATTCGGATTAAAGAAAATAATCGTAAGCGCTATTTTATGATTGACACAGCCATTGGTGAAAAAGATTATTGGGGCAAAGGTATTGGTACAATTGCCCTTAATTTGGCAGTTGAGTGGTTTACGAAAAATCATCCTGATGAAGAAGCTTTGGAATTGGAAGTAAATACCGATAATCCTCGAGCGATTCGTTGCTATGAAAAAGTTGGGTTTTGTAAAATCGCAAAGAAGCATTATAATGGTTTTAAAGACACCTATCTAATGCGGCTAATGATAAACCATAGCCCACTTCGGAAGTGTACTTTTAAGGTTTGACTGTATTGAATCATAAAGATAATATTATTTATGAACCATATATCCCACTTCCGAAGTGGGCTGTAGGTAAAATAAATAAATCTAATTAGGAGAAAAATTGGATATTTGGACAATTGTGGCTGGCTTTGCCGTAGTACTCACTGCGGTGCAACTTTTTCCGCAAGTTTATCAATCATTTAAAACAAAAAAAGTTCGTGACTTGTCGTTTGGCTTTGCTCTACTAGTTGCTTTGGGTTGTTTGATATGGCTTATTTATGGAATTCATATTCATGATTGGGCGGTAATTATTGCCAATGCTATTAATTTACTTGGCGCGATTTTATTGATATATTTAAAACTTGGTGATAAATAGAAACTAAAATTTAAAAATGACTCAAAATGAAGCGCTCGATATTTTAAAAACCGGGGCCAATGTTTTTTTAACTGGCGAACCGGGCAGTGGTAAAACATATACAATTAATCAGTATGTGTCTTATTTACATTCTCATGGTATCGAACCGGCTATTACTGCTTCGACCGGTATTGCCGCCACTCACATTGGTGGTATGACCGTCCATTCGTGGAGTGGTATTGGCATTAAAAACCGATTGTCGAAAGCAGAGTTAAGCAACATTACGAACAACGACTATGTAAGCAAACGTGTAGGTAAAGCTAAAGTTTTAATTATTGATGAAATTTCAATGTTACCGCCGGAAACTCTACAAATGATTGATTCGATTTGCCGAGAAATAAAAAAAGCTAAACAACCGTTCGGCGGTTTGCAAGTTGTTTTAGTTGGTGATTTTTTTCAATTACCGCCGGTTAAAAAACGAGTAACACAGGAATATTCGCAAGAAAATTTATTTGAGGAAGCGCCGGGGAAATTTGCCTATGAATCGGCCACGTGGCGCCAGGCCGAATTTGCGACCTGTTATTTAACCGAACAACATCGACAAGACGACCCAGATTTTTTAAAATTGTTAAATAAAATTCGCAGCAATAGTTTTGACGATTTGTCGCTATCGCATATCAAAAAAAGACAAATGGATATTTCGTTAGCGCCAGCACAAGCACCAAAACTTTATTCGCACAACTTTGATGTTGACCAAGTTAATGATCGTGAACTTAGCAAAATTGATCAAGAAGCGCACTTTTTTCCCATGACAACACGTGGTCACGAAGCGCTTGTGGCGGTGATGAAAAAAGGTTGTTTAAGCCCAGAAAGTTTATTTTTAAAAATTGGCGCATCAATCATGTTTACCAAAAATAATGCCAAAGAAGGTTATGTTAATGGCACTTTGGGAATAGTCGAAGGCTTTGATAATGATACCGAACTGCCAATTGTCAAATTGCGCAATGGTCGAAAAATTACAGTCAGCGAAGCCGATTGGACAGTGGAAGAAGATGGGAAAGTTAAAGGCCGTTTAACCCAATTACCCTTACGGTTAGCTTGGGCAATAACAGTTCACAAAAGTCAGGGGATTAGTTTGGATGAGGCAGTGATCGATTTATCTAAAGTTTTTGAATTCGGTCAAGGCTATGTGGCTTTATCGCGAGTACGGCGCTTAGCCGGAATCTATATTTTAGGTTGGAATGATCGCGCTTTTAAAGTTGACGAAGAAGTTTTGAAAAAAGATTTAGAACTTCGGAATGATTCACAAGCGGTGCAAAAATTATTTGCTAATATTTCTAAAATTGAACTTAAAAAAATGCACGACAGTTTTCTGATTTTTTGTGGCGGTGTCTTGCGAACACTGGAATTAAAACCAAAAAAACATAAAAAAAGTTTTAAACACTAAATATTTGAACTCAAATTCTGATTGACATTAACTTCTATCAGGAGTAAAATCAATACATTGAAACGCAACTTCAAAACTTTACCAAACGTCATAGTTTGGTCGTCTTCTAGATATTTCTAGAGAAAGGTTGGTTGGTTATGACTCGAATCACGATCGTGAGTTCAGTAGTAAAAAGCGAGCTTGCTCATATTCATAAACCATGGATGGCGCCGGGCGCTTTAACGGAGATTGGCGCGATGATTAAAATCGCAAATCCTAAATGTGAAATCATCGCTTGGGATGAATCAGTTCAAGGTGAAATTCCTTTGGGATTAATTCAATGTTCTGATTTGCTGGCTCTGACATTTTTAACGCCGTCGCGTTACAGGGCAATCGATATTGCTAGAACGGCGCAAGTAGTTGGAGTGCCATTTGTTGCCGGTGGTCGTGATATTATTGGTTGGGCTCGTGAAGAAAATGGTTTAAGTCAGATTCATGAGAATTTTCCGTCTGTTTGCACCACAACTCTAAATGTAAATTTAATGGCGGAAATATTGGCTGATGCCGAATCAAAAAATTTAAAAGCCAATTATATACTGCCGCCAACTGAATCATCACAACTGATTCTGCCAAAGCGGGATTTAATCGAACCAAGTCGGTACTTTGCCGGCAACACTTTACGCAGCTCTGAAGGCTGCAATTTAAATTGTCCGTGGTGTACAGTTGGTGGTCGCGGTTACTATTTTAAAGAACCAGCCGTCTTAGAAGAAGATCTTAATCAGATTCATGGGTCATTTTACTTAGACACGGCTGATTCCTTTGCCGGAAATCGTGATTATGTAATTGAAACTGTTTTGCCTCTTTATACTCGAACGAATAAACATTGGGGTACAGAAATTTCTGTGGCCGATGCTTTGGGGCTAGAAGTTGGCGAACCACTGATCGGTCAAATGGCTAGAGCCGGTTGTCGACTACTATATTTTGGTCTCGAAAGTGTAACTCGAAGAGTGAGTGCCGATAAAAGTAGTCGGGCAATTGCCGAGATTGCGATTAAAGAATGTCGCCGAGTTGGGATTATTACTATTGGCGCATTAATTATCGATGCCTTTGGCGACGAAACAATTGAGGAAACCGAAGAAATGATTGCTTGGGCTACCGAATGGCTCGATTTTGCCCAATTTTCTTTGGTGGCCGCTCTTCCGGGTTGCACGATGCGTAAAAAAGCCTTACGCGAAAATCGAATAATCGACCAAGGTTTTGAAAACTGGGAAAATTATGATGGCGCTCACCCGACGCTTATTCATAATTTATCACCGGAAGTTCGGCGTCAATTATGGCGTAAAGCTTACGTTGATTTTACTCGTCTGGATCATGTTTTTGCTCGCTCAATGCGCGCCAAAAATATTTTGTATAAATTAGGATTACTTTATGGTGGTTTTCGTTACCATCAAGGTATTCCAAAAATCTAACTATCAAAGATATCCACAGCCTCGTTTTACTAAACGGGGCTTTTTTATATAAAAAACCCGCCGGCGAGGCGGGAAGTTAGGGTAGTTCGAAAGTAATTTTTTTAACATTGTCGAGTCTAACAGCAAACTGGCCATAGGAAGTTTGACCAACCAATAGATCGTTAGCTGGATTGCGGCTAGAATTTAGAAAGTCTTGCATGCTGTCACTTTCCAAATAGAGATTTGTTTTGACAACTTTCTTATCATCGAAACGGTATTTTAGAATAATCTCCCGAGAATTTTTCCATAAATGGCTATAATTTCCCGTAAATTCGATCGAATCTATCATATAACAAGGAACTAATTCAAAGAAGCTTGTATTTATATGAGTGAAGTTTGGTAGGGTTTTAAAACTCCAGTCAAGGCCATCGTTTTTATTTACTAGACTGCTAAATTGTCTAATATATTCAATTGGTCTTCGCCTATATTTTTTGGGTTTTTCGATTTTTGGAATGCTTGGGTCTTTCCGCAAATCACAGAAATCAACAATATGGCCTTCATCTGTTTTTAAAGTCGTATTATCTTTAAGAAGAATTGTTATTGGTCCACCGTGATATAAATAATCAAATGGTTTTTGCGGTGCAATTTTTGCTACCGAAAAATCAATTGATAAAATATCACTAATCATAATGACTGAACTTTTTTTATTTGGTCCGATTTGAAAAACATGCGGGCTATCATTGTCGCGAATAAACGACAAAGGCTGATTCAGCCGCCATGAGCCAGAAAAATTTGAACTGTCATTAAGATTTATTTGCCACAGACCGTCCGGTTGTTTGGTCATATTTTTGATTTTATCTAGAAAAACGAATTGAACAATTGGCGAATTATTAACTTGAAAAGCTAACGGATTTTTTTCGCAATATAAATCGGTTGCAAATTGAAATTCAATTTTCCCAGAAACAAGGGTGAATATAATTTTGGTTTGCAAATAGCCATATTCATCGGAAAATCTTGGCGAGCTCGAAGAAATCATTTTAACGGTTTTAACTTCTTCAAAAGCGGATGGTACTATTGGCGGTTTGACAGACGGCTTTGTTAATCCTGAAAGAGGAAACAAAACCAGAGTTATTAAAACTAAACGGATGGTTTTCATGACCTTCCTCCTTTTGATCTGCGCGATCTTTTGATTGTTCAAGAACGAGATAATTTAATCTTTATCAAATAACAATATTTTGTCAAATTTAAAAGAGAAAACCCAATTTATTGCGCAATTTTCTCTTGACTAAAGTCGATTTATATGGTATGGTTAATCGTTCGCCTTAGGCGAATGAACTTGAAAAATTGGAGGTGCATTATGTATTTACTAGACACGCAAGCAGTTGATTTTCGTCAGACATTTAATAAAACATATGTCAGATTATTTCATTTGTTTATTTCAGTGATTATTAGTTTTATTATCATTATTCTACTTATAAATAATTGCTTGATTCATTGTTCTTGGTTTAATTATAATGTTGTAGCTCGGCAAATAAAGACAAAAGTTAGAGTTGAAAATAACAATCAATTTACGAGTAGTAAGCTCACGATCGTGAAGCAAGTAAATGGTAGTAAAATTAAGGTTGGTCAAACATGTATTGTTACATTGGCAAAATTCAGTTCGGATTATATTGATCAGAAAATTAAGATCGATAGCAATCTGCTGAAGGCGCTTAAAAGTCCAGGGCTAACTTGGGTTAGCGCGCCACTTTGCCCAATACATTTTCGGAATGTAATTAAATGTGAAGTCGACCAATATTTAGTAAATGTAAAACATAATAATCGGCAGACCGAATTTGTAAATATTTGCCAGAAAATCGTAAATCATCATTTGGTTTATAGTCGAGCAAGTTTAACCTGGCAACACTATGAGCCAATCACCGGTGATTTCCATTTCTGTCTTGGCGATACTAAAAAATTCAAAGAAGGTTTTGTTTCGGTTGATGGCATCTCGGCTGATAAGCTTATCACTGGTTATCACGAAGTCGTTTGTCGCCATTATGTTGATTTTATGGTGATAGTCTCACAGGAAATCAAATCGATTTATCCTGGTCAATATGACAATCTCTATCTAATTCCGACATATTATCCAATGAGTTGGCACACACCGGCTCTAGCGATTAATATCACTAGTCCAAAGTCTTGCCAAATTATTGGACTGGATCCGACTTTTGCGCCTAGCGAAACTTTTAATCCAACTTTTGCGGTTTTACAGGAAATGTATCTGCGCAATATTATCACTCGAAAAAATTGCGTTGATCTTTTCTCACAATATCTGACTGATGATGGTTGCGCCAGCGCAAAAGATCTGATGGGCTACATCGCCCTCCAATAATACAAACATCCAAATTCAAGGATCGGTTCACTCCGGTCCTTTTTTAATACAAAATATTTGTGGTAAGATAAATTTAAAGATAAAATCAAGGATAAAAAATGAATCAAGATCAAATGAATGTGAATATTGACCAAGATAAAATTGATGCCAAGTTTTGCGATCAAGTTTTAACCAACTTCGGTCCGTTTGGTTTAACTTTTGATTTTATGCAGATTTTACCGCAGATGAAAACTACTCGAGTTTTATCGCGGATTGCCATGAGTCCGCAACATGCCAAAGTTTTTTCCGAAATTTTAGCTAATCAAATTAAACAATACGAAAGCAATTTTGGTGAAATAAAATTGACGACTAAAATGAAGGACGAAGCCGAACGACAAATCGGTTTTAAAGCAGAAAAATAGCAATCTCTTGACGAAATTGCAAATTTAATTTACAAGCCTATACTTTATTCGAAGGCAATCTTTATTAACAGGGGGTGTAAAATGGGCCGTCGTATTTTTGCGTCAATAGTGCTTTGCTTTGCTATCTCCATGGTTTTGGTAGGAATTTTTTCTTACTACTCCCCGGCATTTAACTATAATTTACGACTAATTAGTCAGAATATGGAAACCCAGCCAATCAATCCATTTCTTTTTTCCTGTTTTTATTTGACTTTTATTTGCTATCTTTGTTATTGGTTTTTCAATGATTGGGAAGAAACTGAAGGTAGTTGGTGTATTTTTTACAAATGGCTATGCGGTTGTGGAGTTTTTGCTTTAATTATTGGAATATTTCAGCCAAATTGGATTGTTTATCTTTTTTTAGGCTGGATTATTATTTCCATCATTGCCGGAATAATTGGCGCCTCAAATTATCTTAGTCTAGAAAAATTGCAAGAATCAGCGCCAGAAATTGAAACACCCATGGAAGATGATAGTTCCAGATTCGCTAATGTTGAGCCAACTGACGAAAACAAGTAACTTTATACCCAGAGCAATCTGGGTTTTTCAGTCCGCTCTGTTATAAAAATAAATATTTTGCTATGATGAAATTAATAAAAAATAAATCGTGGAGGCAAAAATGTCTATCGTATCTGAATCTGAATTCAAAGGTAACAAAATGATTGTGTTGAAAAACAGCGAAGAAGATCAATTTCCTTTTCAATTTGGTGTTAAAAAAGCCAAACTGATTTTGGAAAATATCGACGCCATCAAAGCATTCGTGGAAAAATACGATCGCGCATAGGAAGATCTGACGATCATAATCAATATAGCGTCATTTAGAGTTTTAAAAAATCGGCTAGCAATAGCCGATTGTTGGTTTTAGACTGGTTCGATTTGAGTATAGTTGTCGATTGGCATTCCATGTGCATCATAAGTTCTAACCAGATATTGCGTTTCAGTGTGGCCACATAAGCGGCACTTTTTTGTCAATTTAAACAAAGTTTGTTTTTTTGTCGAACTAATTTGTTCTAATTCCGGCAGACTGTCGAAGGCAAATCTCTTGCAAAACGGACAGTCGTCAAACGAAAGGATGCGATTCAGAAGTATCAGAATCACAACGATTCCGACTAGCGCTAGTACGAACATGGTACACCTCCCTTTTAAATTGAGAGTATATGGTTTCTAAAACAAAGTCAACCATAGCCCACTTCCGAAGTGGACTTTCAAGGTTTGAGATATCAACTATTAAGTATTATAATAATATGTTAACCATATATCCCACTTCGGAAGTGGGCTGTGGTGGAATTTCTTGACTGATGTGAATTACTGGCGCAGAATTAGAATATAAAATAAAAAATAATTTAATTAAAGGAAAATTATGTATAAACTTTCACCTAGTGATTTTGCCTATCTTTATGAAGAATGCAAACTCTGCTACTGCCTAAAAGTTAAGGAAGGAATTTATCAACCCAGTATGCCGATGCCTGGTGTTTTTAGTGCGATCAATACTCGTTTACAAGGTAATTTAGTTGGTAAAAATCTAAAAGTTTTGGCTGATAATTTGCCTGATGGTCAAGTTGTGAACCAAGAAGGTTGGGTTGAATCAAAGGTGATTCCCCAAACCAAAGTTTTTATCAAAGGTAAATACGATCTTTTAGTTAAAAATTCTGATGACACCTACACCTTGGTGGATTTAAAAATTAGTCAGCCGGACGAGAGTAAAATTGATAAATATAAAACGCAACTTGGCGCCTATAAATTTGCCCTGGAAAATCCGGCTCAAGGTGAACCAATTAAAATTACTAAAATTGGTTTACTGATTTTTTATCCTGACCAAGTCGATTTTAAAGATGGCGCCGCGACTTTAACTTTTCCACCAAAATGGTTGGAAATTCCGATCGATGATGCTGGCTTTTTAAATTTTGCTCGTGAAGTTGACGTTTTATTAGACGGTCCACTGCCAGAAGAAGATGCTAATTGTAAGTGGTGCCAATATCGTCATTTGGGTGAAAATATGGCTCATTTAGGCAGTGTCAAACAACTAGCCATGAACCTGGAAGAATCAGAATCAGAGCCGTTTTAAGATGAAAATATTTGTTAAAGCCAAAGCCAATGCCCGAATCGATGAAGTTATAAAAATTGACGACACGCATTTTGAGGTTAAAACTAAAGAACTACCGATTAATAGTCGGGCCAATTTAGCGATTATTGAACTTCTAGCCGAGTATTTTGACACTGCCAAATCCAATATTCAAATTGTTTCAGGACTAAGTTCTAAGCAAAAAGTTTTTGAGGTATTAAAAAATCCCGTTGGATAGCGGGAAGTTAAAAAAGCTCTAAAGTATCTTTATCAAGCTTTTGATTATGGTGATAATGTTCGTTTTTTTGAGTTGGTATTTCATCGCCAAGATCGACTTGAAAACGGTCAGTGGCCAAATAATGCAGCATTTCATCAGCTAAACTTTGATCAGGGAGTAATTCTTGTTTTTGATTGCCGTGTCTAACTAGATTAACAACAGCATTTATAGCGTTTTTCTTGGCCATAATTGAACCGATTTGCGATTCTGGTATAGTTGTGATAACAAATCTGTGATTCATGCCATCAAGGTCGACATAGTTGACTACTGCCGTTTGTTTAAAATCATACTTCGGCTCCGTCATAGTTAGTACTCCTTATCTTGAAATGTGCAAGATTGAAATTATATTATCACCAAACTTATCAAAAGTCAATATTCACATACTTCCATTGACTCTGATTCTAAAAATGATACAATTAATACAAGTTAATGAAAGGGCCAGATGCGATTTTTAAATACTCTGAAACAAATTTTTACTATGCCGGATTTGCGCAATAAAATACTTTATTGTCTAGCGCTTTTAGTTGTAACTCGAATTTTAGCTCATGTTCCGTTGCCGGGTGTTAATCTTGAAGCAATGCGGGCTTTTTTTGATCGCAACCAAATTTTTGGCATGCTCAATATGTTCTCTGGCGGCGCCATGCAAAACTTTTCCATTATTATGATGGGCGTCGGTCCCTATATTACCGCTTCGATTATTTTTCAACTTTTAGGTATGGTTGTACCTCAACTTGATGAGCTAAATAAAGAAGGCGAATCGGGTCGCGCAAAAATCAATCACTGGACTCGATTGGTGACCGTACCGCTGGCTTTAGTTCAAGCTTTTGCCATGATTCGGGTTTTGCAAAGCCAACAGGTTTTAGGCACGCTTGAACCACTCCAATGGGCGACAATTTTAATTTCTATTACCGCTGGTACTATTCTTCTAATGTGGATCGGCGAACTTATCTCTGAAAACGGCATTGGCAATGGTGTTTCTTTGATTATCGCCCTTGGTATTATTGCCGGCATTCCGTCGCAAATTCGCAATACTCTTGCGGTGGTAGATGTCAGCCGAATCATTAGTTTGGTTTTCTTTGCCATTATCGCTGTCGCCACTGTGGCTCTGATTATTATTGCCAATGAAGGTACACGCCAGGTCCCTGTTTCCTATGCCAGACGCATGCGCGGTTTAAAATCCTACGGCGGCGTGGATACACATTTGCCGATTCGGGTTAATTCTGCTGGGGTCATTCCGATTATTTTTGCCATGAGTTTAATGATTTTTCCGGGTGTGATTGCTAAATTCCTGGAAACCGCCAAATCGCCATGGCTAGCTAATGGCGCTCGAACTGTGGCTAATCTTTTTGCTAACAACTGGTTTTATGGCGCCGCCTATTTTGTGCTTGTAATCTTATTTACTTATTTTTACACCAGTGTGATTTTCAAGCCCGATCAGATGGCGGAAAACTTACAAAAACAAGGTGGTTTTGTGCCTGGTATTCGTCCGGGGCGTGAAACCGCCAATTACTTATCAAAAATTATCACGCGAATTACTTTAACCGGCGCCATTTTCTTGGGACTAGTAGCAGTTTTACCATTCATCGTCCAGGCTATGACTAAAGTTTCAACCTTGGCAATCGGTGGTACCGGAATTTTGATTATGGTTTCGGTCATCATTGAAACTATTCGTCAAATCCAAGCTCAACTTTCGATGCGTTCATACGATAATTACTAATATTATATTCGTCATTGCGAGCCAGCAGGCGTGGCAATCTATCAATACTAAATGAAAAAAACAAACATTTTTCCTTTAATTTTAGCTTTTATAATTATAGGCGGGGCGGCCTGGTTTTTGAGTCAAAATAACGCTGTAAAATCATCAAATACAACTATTACAGAACAAAAAGTGGCTAATGTAAAAATTAATTCTGGTCAACTTATTATTGCGACCAAAACTAATCTAGCTAATCAAATTATTTCTTTTTCGAACAATGGTCAAAATAAAATTATTTTTACCGATAAAACTGAATCAGCCAAGATTCTTAAAGTCGGTTCAACTAATGTTCAAACTAAAAATATTCCGGTGATTGAAGGTACAGGCGAACTCGCTCTAATCGCTCTTGATGGAACTGGCAAGAATCAAATTTTGAACCAAAATTTTAATGCTCAAGATTTAAGTTTAAGTCCTAGTGGTGAAAAGATTGCTTCAATTAGTTTTTCCAATGCGGAAAAAGATTATGGCTATAGTTTAAATATTTCTGACAAGACAGGCCAAAATACCAAAACAATTTTTCGGTCTAATAAAATTTTATCTTCACCAGTTTGGCTCGACGACAAAAAACTTGTTTTTATTAAAGCGCAAATTGACGACAAAACGACACTAGCTCAAATCGATATTGCTACCGGTGACCAAACTGATCTTTATTCAGTTGGTATTAATGAAAATCTTTACGATCTTAATTTTTCTAATGAAAAACTTCTGATTAGTCTTGGTACTACCGATGCTAGTTCCAGTTCTCTTTATCAACTTGACCCTACTGGCAAGAATCCAAAAAAGTTATATACTGAAGATAGTGGGATTATTTATAATCCGACATTTTCATCCGACAAAAACCAAATTGCTTATTTGGTCAATGATATGGTTAGCGATGATCCATATGGCGCAATTTATATTATCAATTCTAATGGCGCCAATAAACAAAAAATTTCAACTGGTTCAAAAATAATTTCTTGGTTACCTTAATATAAAATCTAAAGATAAATCTAAAGGAGGAGACATGACGAGGGGATTCAAAGTTCTAACAACGGTTTTAGTCTTAATCGTCGGCGCTTTAGCGGTAGCGACTGGTTATTTCTATGCCAAAACGACAAATTTAGAGGGACAGCTAAAAACTGCTGCCACAAATGCGGCTAATGTTAAAGTTATTGAAACGCCGGATATTGATTTATCCGCGCCAGTTGTTATACCATCGGTCACGCCATCACCGAGTATTTCGGTCAAAGCGACTGTCGTACCAAAAGCGACACCAACGCCAAAAGCGACTACAATAGCTTCGCCGACACCAAAATCAACTACGGCCACCTCGGGAACATATACAGTTAAAGCGGGAGATAGTATGTCGAGCATTGCTGCCAGTTTGGGGGTTAATTGGTTAACAATGGCAGAAGCCAATGGACTCGATGCGACCACGGCCAACAATATTAAAGTTGGTCAAGTCCTAAAAGTGCCAGCAAAATAACAAATAGACGAAATTAAAAATTTGTGATACACTGCTTGAGTAAAGTAAAACAGAAAGAAAAATGCATATGAAGACCGATGGTCATAAAAACGTTATTTTAATGGGGCCTCCTGGATCAGGAAAGGGTACTCAAGCCAAAAATCTAGCTGAACACTTGGGTGTTTATTATTTTGGTACCGGTGACTTAATGCGCCAAGAAGCCAAAAATGGCACCGAATATGGTAAGATTTTTCAACAAGTCTGGGATCATGGCCAGGGCGAACTAGTTCCGGACGAAATTACGGAAAAATTTGTCGAAGAAAAATTTAGTCAAATTGATTTTGGTCAAGGTGTCGTTTTTGACGGCTATCCGCGAACCTTACATCAAGCCATTCAGCTTGAACGAAAATTTACCGAAGCGGGCGAAGATTTTATTGTTTTAGATATTGAAGTGGCTGACAAAAGTTTGGTTGACCGGATGGCAACTCGCAAAGTTTGTCACGAATGCGGCAAAATATTTTTTCATGCTGATTTACAACATATCACTGATTGTAGTAAATGCGGTGGCGCGCTGTTTAAACGTCAGGAAGACGAACCAGCTGTGGTCCAAAAACGACTCGATGTTTACGAACATCAAACCAAACCGTTAATCGATTTTTTTACCAAACAAGGAAAATTGGTTACAATTGATGGCGAACCGCCAATCGAAGAAGTAGAACGTGAAATTCTAGAGAAAATTAAAATCAATGAGTAAAATTAGTCTAAAAACTAAAAAAGAAATTGCCATAATGCGCGCTGGCGGTAAAATTGCCGGCGAAGTTTTGGCAGAATTATCTAAGGCAACTAAACCAGGGGTCACCACTTTAGAATTAAATGATCTGGCTGAAAAAATCATTATTTCTCATGGCGCGACTGCCAGTTTCAAAGGTTTTAAAGGCTATCCGGCGGCGACTTGTATTTCGGTTAATAATGAAGTCGTCCACGGCATTCCCTCAAATCGGAAATTAGTTGATGGCGATGTGGTTGGGATTGACGTCGGCGTTTTTTATCAAGGTTTGCATACCGATACTGCCGTGACTGTTGGAGTTGGGAAAGTTAGCGAAAAAGCGCAAAAAATGATCAATATAACCAAGCAATCCTTGGAAAACGGTTTAAGTAAAATTAAAGCCGGCGTTTATTTGGGCGACGCGCAAGCGGAAATTCAAAAAACTTTAGAAACCGGCGGCTTGGGCGTCATTCGCGACCTAACCGGCCACGGTGTCGGTCGCGAACTTCAAGAATCTCCAGCAATTGCCAATTATGGTCGCAAAGGTCAAGGTTTAATTTTGGAAGAAGGTATGACCTTGGCGATCGAGCCAATGAGTACCATGGGCGATTGGCATGTTTTGATGCTTGACGATGGTTGGACAGTTGTCACTGCCGACAACTCCTTATCAGCCCATTTTGAGCATACAATTGTGGTAACTAAAGACGGTTATGAAATTTTAACTAAACTTTAAGTATGATATAATAGAAAAAAATAAGGAAAGGAAAAAATGCAAAATTTTAAAAATCTAACTCTATGGAAAATCGCGGCGATTAATGGCGTTCTTGCTAGTATTTGTGGTGTGGCCGTGGCGATGTTTCTATCTTATGCTGGTCAGCTTTTAATCACTGCCAATCCAGTTTTCACTAGTATTGTTTTACTCGTCTTTATGGTATTAATTACTACTCTGGTTTTTGCATTGGTTTTTGGCAAACCCCTAACCATGTATCTTGATGGTGAGCGAACCGAAGCGGTTTATGCGCTCTGGATGACCTTCATTGTGATTTTTGTTCTAGCCGGTCTAGCGATGGTCACCGCGGTTTTTATTAAGTAAAAAAGGAACTAATTGAAATTAATCGTTGTTCGTCACGGCGAAACTTTTGAAAATGTCAACAATATTTCCATGGGCCATATCGATGGTACGCTAACCCCAAATGGTATTATTCAATCCATAAAATTAGGTGAACTTTTTAAAGACGAAAAGCTCGATTTTATTTATTGTAGTGATTTGGGGCGCACAAAAGACACGCTCAAAGAAATTATTAAATATCATCCCGGTGTACCCGTAGTTTATGATCCACTTCTTCGTGAACGCGCTAAAGGTATTTTTGAAGGTCTCCCACAAACTGAACATAATAAGGCTAGAACAAAAAGTGGTTTGGGTAAATTTGATTTTAGGCCAGTTGGTGGCGAAAGTTTTATTGATGTTAAAATTCGGGTTGAAAAATTCATTAATTATCTACTTAGTTCACATCAAGCAAATGAAACAATTTTAGTGGTGACTCATGGTGGCTGGAAAAACTCTTTCATGAGTTATATAACCAACATGCCGTTTTCCGAAGAATCGCTTTATGATTTTAAAAATACATCAGTGACGATTTTTGAACTTTCAAAAGATAATAATCATCAGGCGAAATTAATTAATTGTGCTAAACACTTAGAAAATTATAATGAAAAAACCGCCGGTGGTACCGGCGGCTAAGATGGGCGATTACTATTTGCAAAGTTCGCAAATGGCAATTCCAAGTGCGAAAGCACCAGCTCCAAGGTGGAACAAGTACTTTTGCAAAAATGCTTCCATGACCCCTCCTTTGACTAAATCGATGTGTCAATTTTACCACAAAAAGGCTTGATTGTCAAGCCAATATATGGTATACTCTTTATAAAGATCAAAGATCATAAGTTATGAATATCAATAAATACATTGCTCAAGCCGGAATTGCTTCTCGGCGCGGTGCTGACCTACTAATCAAAGCTGGGCAAGTTAAAATTAATGACAAAATTGCCATCCCCATTCATAAAGTTGGTCCAACTGACCAAGTTTTTGTTGATGGAAAACTGATTAAACCGGTAACAAAACTGGTTTATTTAGCTTTTCACAAACCAGTTGGCGTCATTTGTACCACAGATCCCAACTCACCAAACAATATTATCGATCATATTAAATATCCGACCCGAATTTTCCCGATCGGCCGCTTGGATGTGAACTCTCAAGGTTTGATTTTGTTAACCAATGATGGGGAACTCGCTCAAGAAGTGATGAAAGCCAAGACAATTGAGAAGGAATATCTGGTTTGGGTTGATAAAAACCTTGACGAAGCAGTCATTGCCGGACTTTCCAATGGCACGGTCGTAATCGACGGTTTTCCAGTACTACCGGCCAAGGTTCAAAAACTATCTGACCGAAGCTTTAAAATCACTATTATTGAAGGCCGAAACCGCCAAATTCGCCGCATGTGCGAAGCTTTTCGCATGAATGTAACCAAATTACAACGGGTTCGAATCGGTCAAATTACACTTGGAAACATAAAAGAGAGCAAATATATTGAAATTGAGCCAAAAGATATTCGGAAACTCTTGACGGACAAATAAGTTTGTGGTAAGATATATTTACATAGATCCTCATTTTCATGAGGACGAAATTATTTATAATTTCGCTTTGAGAATACAAAGATACGAGATTAGTTGAGGTAAGCAATTGGACAACGGAAAAATCATATTAGAAGGAGTCGTCTCTGAAGCATTGCCTAATGCGACTTTTCGTGTGGATTTAACCAATGGTCAACAAGTTTTGGCCCATATTTCCGGTAAAATTCGCTTGCACTACATCAAAATTCTGGCTGGTGACAGGGTTCAATTGGAAATGTCGCCATATGATTTGACCAAAGGCCGTATCACAAGACGTTTGTAAATTTGTAATAGGAGTAACCGATATGAAAGTAAGACCATCAGTTAAAAAAATCTGTCAAAAATGTAAAGTAATCCGCCGCAAACGGAAAGTTTTAGTTATTTGCGAAAATCCTAAACACAAACAAAGACAAGGTTAAAGGAGTAATTATGGCAAGAATCGCCGGTGTAACAATTCCAGACAACAAACATGTTGAATATTCACTACCATATATTAATGGTATTGGTTTGTCTCTCGCAAAAAAGATTTGTGAACAAGCCAATGTCAAATTGGGTACTGATGTTAAAGACTTAACTGATGCTGAACTCGAACGCATTCGTGAAGTCATTGATCGAAATTATAAGATTGAAGGCGATCTCCGCATGGAAATCAGCCAAAATATTAAACGCTTAAAAGAAATTGGCGCTTACCGTGGTGTTCGTCACGCCAGAAACCTTCCGGTTCATGGTCAACGCACAAAAACCAATGCTCGCACCAAACGGGGTAAAAAAGTGACTGTTGGTTCAGGCCGCAAGAAATCAGCAGAAAAAACCTAGTCTTAGATAAATAGACAAACAGAAAAATAGATAAATAGAACAGAGAATAACATGGCAAAAAAAGTAATCAAAAAAAAGAAAACCCTGCGGGATGTGGCAAAAGCCGCTATCACTGTCAGTTCCAGCTTCAACAATACAATTATCAGCATCAGCGATGATGGCGGTAATGTTTTAGGTTGGGCTTCTGCCGGTTCATGTGGTTTTAAAGGTGCTAAGCGCGCCACTCCATATGCGGCCCAAATCACCATGCAAAAAGCTTTGGATAATGTGATTCCGTTTAATATCAAAGAAGCCAAAGTTCGAGTTTCTGGTGTCGGTTCTGGCCGTGAATCTGCTGTCCGCGCCATTGGAACTTCAGGAATTAAAGTTACTTCAATTAAAGATACTACGCCAATGCCTCATAATGGATGTCGGCCAAAGAAAGTGAGACGTGTCTAATGGAAAACAAATGTCGTACCTGCCGTAAATTCGGCGAAAAACTTTTCTTAAAAGGTGAACGTTGTAATAGTCCTAAATGCGGCGTAGTTCGTCGCGCCTATGGTCCAGGCTCACACGGCGCCGCCCGCAAGAGTAAAAAGTCAGAATATGGTTTGCAACTCCAAGCCAAACAAATGGCTAAAATGGAATATGGTCTTCGCGAACGTCAATTTAGTTTGACATTCGATAAAGCCGCCCATAGCGAAGAAGCCACCGGCGATGCCATGTTGAAATTATTAGAAACCCGATTAGACAATGTTATTTACCGACTTGGTTGGGCTAGCTCTCGCATTCAAGCCAGACAGTTAGTCAACCATGGTCATATTAAAGTAAATGACAAAGTTGTGGATATTCCTTCATATCAGGTTAAAGTTAAAGATAGTTTAGAACCAGCTAACACGGAATTAATTCAAAATACTTCAGTGGAAAAAGCGCAAATTCCAGCTTGGTTAAAAGTAAAAGCTTTGAAAGCTGAAATTGTCAGTTTGCCAACTCGAGAGGAAATTGAAACTCCAATCGATGAACAACTCGTCGTCGAATTCTATTCCCGTTAGTATAGTAAATCAAATTAATATCAATATTAATAAAAAAGAGGTCAAAATGGATTACATTTTACCAGAAACCAGCTTATTACAAATTAAAACAATGGAAAAATTGGACAACAATGGCACCTTTGTCATTGAACCACTTTCTCCTGGATATGGTGTGACTGTGGCTAATGCTCTTCGCCGAGTTTTGCTTTCCAGTCTTGAAGGCGCGGCGATCACTTCAATCAAAATTGAAGGTGCGACCCACGAATTCACCACTGTTCCTGGTATCAAAGAAGATGTTGTAGAAATTATTTTAAACTTGAAAACTTTGCGTTTCAAACTTCATCAAGATGAACCAGTGGTTTTGAAAATGTCAGTCAAAGGTCCAAAACAAGTCACCGCTGCTGATTTTTCGGCAAATTCTGCTTGTGAAGTGGTCAACAAAGATGTTTTCTTGGCTACCTTAGACAAAACCGCTAAATTGGAAATGGAAATCACAGTGGCCAAAGGTCGCGGTTATGTTCCAGTTGAACGACGCGGCGAAGAAAAAATGCCACTTGGCACCATTGCCGTTGATTCCATTTTTACACCAGTTAAAAAAGTTCATTACGAAGTCGAAAATACCCGCGTCGGCGGCATGACCAACTTTGATAAAATCACTTTGGAAATTGCTACCGATGGTTCACTTGATCCAGAAGAAGCCTTAAACCGCGCTGCTGGTATCATTGTTGAGCATTTTGGGATTATCCGCGACGCTTTCGCTCCTGTCGAAAAAAAATCAGCTAAAAAAGCTAAAAAAGAAGAAATTGAAGAAGTGGTTGCTGATGAAATCGAAGAAGAAGAGGAAGAAGAAGTTAAAGTCGCCAAAGTTAAGAAAACCATTAAAAAAGCTAAAAAAGACTAAACAAGAAAAGTAGGTATACATGCGATCATTATCAAGAAAAACAGATTATCGAAAATCAACTTTGCGTAACCTTACGACTAGTTTGATTTTGTTTGAGCGAATTACTACCACCGAAGCTAAAGCTAAAGAATTAAAATCAGTGGCTGAACATTTAATTAATTCAGCTCGCCCAGGTGATGTTAATGGTCGTCGTAAACTTTTGGCTTACTTGTTTGACGAAAATGCGGTTAATAAAACTATCGATGTTTTAATGCCAAGATATGAGAACGTTCCAACTGGTTTCATTCATTCATATAAAACTGCTCGCCGCAAAGGTGATGCTGCCGAAATGATGATTTTGGAACTTCGCCCAGAAGTCAAAAAAGAAGTAAGTAAAGAAAAAACCGAAGATAAAAAAGAAATAGTCGCCGAAGATAAAAAAGAAGTAGAAGGCAAATCCAATGCAAAACGAAAATCTAACAAATAATCAAACCTTAACCCGCGAATTTGATGCCGCCGGCCAAGTTTTAGGTCGTCTAGCTTCTCAAATCGCCGTGGTTTTACGTGGTAAAGATAAACCAGGCTTTCGCCCGAATTTAGTCATGGGTGAAAAAGTCAAAGTTATCAATGCCGCTAAAATTGTTTTAACCGGTCGCAAGATTGATGAAAAGAAATATTATCATCACACCGGTTATTTGGGTAACCTAAAAACCGTTTCCGCCAAGGAATTGATGGCTACCAACCCGGCTTCCATCATTGAACGCGCGGTTTATGGTATGTTACCTGACAACAAACTTCGCCAACATTGGATGAAGAATTTGGAAATTACTAACTAATTTAAGGATAAAAAAATGGAAGAAACCAATAAAACTAAAATCGCTGATTACTGGTATGGACTCGGCCGCCGCAAGACTGCGATTGCTAAAGTTCGTTTAACTAAAGGCACTGGCACAATTACTGTCAATGGCGAAGTTGTTGCCAATCCAAGCCGTGTTTATCTAGAACCACTTAAAGTTTTGGGACAAGAAAAAGCTTTCAATGTTGAAGCTAAAACCATCGGTGGCGGCATTGTATCTCAACTCGATGCAATTCGTCTCGGTATTACTCGCGCTCTCGACAAATTTGATTCCGACTGGCACACCACCCTTAAAAAAGAAGGTTTCTTAACTCGCGATCCTCGTATGAAAGAACGCAAGAAACCAGGTCTCCGCGGCGCCCGACGCGCTCCTCAATGGACCAAACGTTAATTTTTACTGTCATCCCAGACAGGACGGCGTCCTAGATCCGGGATCCAGAATATAATAGATATCAAGAAAACAGCCCCAACCGGCTGTTTTCTTTTGTGTTGTTATTGTCATCCTCGAGCCGGATGGTAATCCGACATCAAGGATCCAGTTCTCGTTTCTCCTTCTTGCCAAACCAACCAGTAAAGACTACAATTATGATAAATAATACGAGGTAAAAATGTCCAATATTGAAAAACAAAAAATTTCCATCAAAGGAATTTTTCAAAAAGACGATAAATTTTTAGTTCTCAAAGAAGATAAAAATTGGTGGGAATTTCCGGGCGGTAAAATTGAACTCGGCGAATCGATTGATGATTGTTTTGCCAGGGAAATTGAAGAAGAACTTGGCTGGAAAAATACCAAAATGAATAAAGTTGTCCATATTTTTACGCTTAACAGTGAATCATATAAAACCCAATATATTGTTATTTGTGTCAAAGCCGAAGCGGGAGTTGAGCCAATAATTTTAAGCGACGAACATATTGAATACGATTGGCTAACCATCGATGAAATCGCCAAACTCGACATTTTCCCCGATTTTCTCATCGCACTCAAAAAAATGTTGAGAAAATAAATAATAGTCATCCTGAACTTGTTTCAGGATCTTCATCTTTGTCATTGCGAGACCGCAGTCGTGGCAATCCATCATTTCCCATACAAAATACACTCTTCAAAATACAAAATACTAACTTTAGTACGGTATCTCCAGCATCTCAATCGGATTTAAACTGGTTCGGCGAAAAATCACTTTTTGAATATGCGGTTGTTGAATAATTTGATCCGTTGAAATATGGCCTTTTTCATACAGTTTACGACGAATCCACGGCGGCACATCCAAGTCGACATCATTTTTAAGTTGACCAATACCAGAAAAAATATAGGCGCGGACGCGGCCGGAATTAGAAAACGGCAAGGCCCGGCCATCTCTTAATTTTCGAATCGGCTTGTGATGAAACGGCGGATAGCAATAACCTTTAATCACCGACCCGTCGATATCCAGCACCACCTCCACAAAATTGTTGGTGTTGTTTGAAAAATCCACCAACCGATTTCCGTTTTCGGAAACTAAACTCAAACTAAAATTCGACATTTTTTTACTCCTTATTTTTTGATTATTATGTTTGTCATTGCGAGACCGCAGTCGAAGCAATCTATCATTCTCTCTTTGTCATCCTCGAGCCGGATGTTAATCCGACATCAAGGATCCAGTTCCATTTCCTTCTTTCCCATTATACCACAAATCCATTTCGTCATTCTCTCTTTGTCATCCTCGAGCCGGTGTGAGCTTTGTTGAACACCGACATCAAGGATCCAGTTCTTTCTCTTTTCTTCCTTCTTGTATATTTAACCAGTAAGGGCTACAATAGAAAGGGATAAATAAGAAAATCGTGAGGTTAAATTATGTCAAATGAGCAAAAACAATTACTCGAGAAGCAGCTTTGGGCGGTGGCTAATGCTCTTCGTGGCAAAATGAACGCTGACGAATATAAAAACTATATTTTAGGCTTTATTTTCTACAAATATCTTTCGGAGAAACTCGAACTCTATGTTGATGAAAAACTACTTTCAAGTGAAAAATTTAAATTTTCAGAAATCAAAGAAAGTACCAAAGATGGCAAAGATATTCTAGAACACATTAAAACAGCTTGCATCTCACATCTAGGTTTTTTTCTCAAACCATCCGAACTATTTTCCTATTTAGTCAAAAAGGGGAAAGGCCAGATAAAAGAGGACTCGATTTTCATTCTTGAAGATCTTAAGAACGTTTTAAATACGATTGAACAAACCTCCATGGGTACGGCCAGCGAAGATGATTTCAAAGGTCTTTTTGATGATGTCGATTTAACTTCTTCAAAACTTGGCTCAAGCGAAAATAAGAAAAACGAAGTCATTGTTGAAGTTTTATCATTACTGGCTGGCATTGATTTCAAACTTGATGACGCTAAAAGTGATTTGCTTGGCGACGCTTACGAATACTTAATCGGTGAGTTTGCCTCTGGTGCTGGTAAAAAAGGTGGTGAATTCTACACTCCGGCACAAGTTTCTCGACTTTTGGCTCAAATTGTGACGGAAGACAAAAAACGTATTCGTTCGGTTTTTGATCCGACCTGCGGTTCAGGTTCTTTATTACTCCGTCTTAAGGAATATGCCGAAGTTAACGACTATTATGGTCAAGAACTCAATCCTACGACCTACAACCTTGCCCGCATGAATATGATTTTGCATGGTGTCCATTTTGATCACTTTAAAATTCTTCAGGGTGATACTTTAACCGATGATATGCATCCAGACTTAAAAGCTGAAGCAATTGTTGCCAATCCGCCATTTTCGGCTGAATGGAAAGGCGAAAAAGATCCAGCTTTGGTCCATGATGATCGTTTTTCACAGTATGGCCGTCTTGCGCCAAAAGGCGCCGCTGACTATGCCTTTGTCACTCATATGCTTTACCATTTGGCTGATAATGGCACAATGGCGATAGTGCTCCCTCACGGCGTGCTTTTTCGCTCCGGCGCTGAAGGAATTATCAGAAAATATATCATCGAAAAGCAAAATTATCTCGATGCGGTTATTGGTCTTCCCGCGAATCTTTTTTACGGTACTTCAATTCCAGCGACAGTCTTGGTCTTCAAGAAATGTCGCAAAGAAGATGGCGACGTATTATTTATCGATGCTTCTCGAGAATTTGAAAAAGGCAAAAACCAAAACCATCTGACCAATGAAAACATCGCCAAGATTTTTGAAACATACAAAAGCCGCAAAGAAATAGAAAAGTATTCTCATAAGGCCACAATCGGTGAAATTCGCGAAAACGATTTTAATTTAAATATTCCCCGCTATGTCGATACTTTTGAAGAAGAGGAAGAAATCGATCTTGACAAAGTTGTTGAAGAAATCAAAAAAATCGACACTGAATCAATCGAAATTGACCAAAAAATCACTGGGTTTTGTAAAGAGCTCGGAATAAATTCGCCTTTTAGAGGTGAGAAATGAGAAAAGAACAAAATAATCAAATAGATATTAAACAAGCAGATTTAAAAGAAGCTATTGTTGCTTATGTACTAGCAAAGACACCAAATCGTGTACAGAGAACCCATATTTATAATAATTTTAATAAAATTAGTCAAGATAATATCGACAATGCAATAGTAGAGCTAATTGGAGATAAGCGACTACTATCAGGGCCAGATGCAAATGCACGATTAGAAAAATTTGCTCATCTTAATATATTACGAGAAGAAGACAAAATATGTCTATACAATTATACTGGCAAGGAACCAATTTGCTTAACCAACAAGATTGGCCAGTTTCAAATTCCGCGATTACTGGATGGAACAAGGGTCTCGGCTGAAGATGTAAATCAAATGGTTGAAGCCATTGCAATTTATCAGAATGATGTGAAGTCGGAATTTGAGAAAGAAACAAACAGGAAAGTTGGTGAAATTTATAGACAGATGATTGGTATCTTCGGTGTTTTTGTCTCAATATTTGCTGTTATTGTCATATCAACAGATAAAATGATCCGATTTAATCCCGATATTTTGTCTCTTGACTGGTGGCAATTACTAGGAAAATCGTCAGCTTTATTTTTACCAATAGGTATTATTATCGGACTGTTGCTCTGGATTGTTTTAAGGGTACCAAAAAAATGAAAACTAATACCCCAAAACTTAGATTTAAAGAATTTACTGACGGATGACAAGAAAAAGATAAAATGAAACATACTAATGAAGATTTTTTTAAATTGTTCGGTCATATTAGTGTATTTTTTGCTACTTGGGATATGTTAACAAATATTTTAATTTTCCGATTGGTAAAAAACCCAAATATCGATAGCCGAATGACTCTGGGAGAGAAAATTAAGTATTTAGGTCACTTGGACTCAAATGAAGTTGATGACTTGGACGTTCTTAAAGATATTAAAGATTTTATCGAAGAATCAGCGAGAGACGTATCACAAGAAAGGAATAGATATATCCATGATCAATGGATATTTAAAGAATCTGATATTGACGAAGGCAAAATTGAAAGATCTGAAATTGTGCTAAAGCCTGAGTCAAAAGATTTGCATTTAAAAACTACTAGATTCAGTATTGCTGATATTGAAAAATTTTTAGTAAAAGTTGGCGCATGCCAAAAGAAAACAACAGATTTAATAGCTAGATTACCTGTAGTAAAAACAAAAGTCCATTGGAATGGGATAATAAAATGAAAACAAATACCCCAAAACTTAGATTTAAGGAATTTACCGACGATTGGCAAGAAAAAAAGCTTGGTGATATTTTAAGTATTGGCAATGGCCGAGATTATAAACATCTCAAGCCTGGCAATGTACCAGTTTACGGTACGGGTGGCTTAATGCTTTATGTGAATGGCCACTTGTATGATGGCAAAAGCATTTGCATCGGTCGCAAAGGAACAATAGATAAGCCACAATTTCTAGATGGTAAATTTTGGACCGTTGATACACTTTTTTATACCCATAAATATAAAGGTGCTTTGCCTGAATTTCTGTATTCAATTTTTCAAAAAATTAATTGGCAAAAATATAACGAGGCTTCGGGAGTTCCAAGTTTATCCAAAACAACAATTGAAAGAATAAAAGTTGCCGTTCCAAAAGAAAAAGAGCAATCAAAAATTGCCTCATTTCTAACGGTGGTGGATGAGAAAATTCAGAAATTGGAAGAAAAGAAAAAAGGATTTGATAAATACAAAAAAGGCGTGATGCAGGCGATTTTCAGTCAAAAAATCCGTTTCAAAAAATCTGACGGCTCAAATTATTCTGATTGGGAAGAAAAGAAATTGGGCGACGTATTCAATCATGTCGGCGGAACCTCGCTAGAAGATAGGGTTATTGCAGAAGGAACTCATAAATTTATATCGATTGGAAATTATTCAACTGATGGTAAATATATAGACAATAAACAAAGAATCAACTTATCTCCAAAAACAATCCTAAAAATTCCCAGTAAAAATGATCTTTTGATGGTATTAAACGATAAAACTTCATCAGGTGACCTAATTGGCTCAACAATCTTGATAGATGCTGATAGTACCTATGTCTACAATCAGCGAACAGAGCGTCTAATTTGTTGCTCAAGTATTTTGCCCAAATTTGCTTGGCTTTATTTGAATTCAATACAGTTTAGAAAAAAGATATTTAAAATTTCTCAGGGCGGAACACAGATTTACGTCAATTATCCAGCCGTTGAAAAATTAAAATTTGCACTGCCGTCTATAGAAGAGCAAGAAAAAATTGCGGAGTTTTTGACGGCATTAGATAATAAAGTTGATTTAATAAATAAAGAGCTGGAGCAGGCTAAACTTTTCAAAAAGTCCCTGCTTCAGCAGATGTTTCTATGATTTTACAAGACTGGGCAAATATTTCATCAATTATTACAACTGCCTCGGTTATTACCGCTGTATTTTCGTATTTTGAGCAAAAAATCAAATATTCAGTTAATGAATATAAGAAAACTATACATTTAATAACAGCTCTCAGAAGTCAACTTAATGTAATAGGATCCTGGGCTGGAGCGAACAAAGGCGGGTACCGTGTTGACCAGTTTGATGAATTAATAAAAAATGCCGACTGGGGCGATCCTTTTTCATTGGTTTTCAATTTATCGCCTGGGAATCTCAATCAAGTTTTATTGGTACCAGAGATCATGATTTTAAGTAAGGACTTAGTTGACGCAATTACTCGACTTAATCAAGAAATCATTAGTTTTAATGCCGTTCTTGAAGATATTAGAATGTTCAAATTTTCGCAAAATCCTAGTAAAAACATTTATTTACACTTAAAGATTAAAGGTGAGAATGTGCCAGATGCTGTCGAAGTTGTTGGTGGGCTTTTAAAAAATGAAGAAAAAGCGGATGTTGAAATTTTTAGATTAAAGTTGGTAGAGCTATACGTAGGTCTGCATATTAATCATATTGGAGATAAGCTACGAGAGGATAATCAAAGGTTACACTTTTGGCACCATGCATGTTTAATGTTGCTAGAGGATGCTGAAAGAAATTATAGAATTAAGAATCGAACTTGGTATAGGTGGTTAATTGGATTTTGGCGAGAAGAATATGCTCCTAAATTAGAAAAGAAATAGAACAGGGTCACAAAATGACAACACAAACAGAACTACAACTTGAAGAAACCCTAATGGTGCAATTAAAGCGGCTGGGGTTTGCGCCGGTGATACTGGCTGATACTGCGGCATTGATTGCGAATTTAAAAACACAGCTGGAAAAGTTTAATCAGACTACTTTTTCTGATGCCGAATTTTCTCGCATATTAAACCATCTAAATAAAGGCGATCGGTTTCAGAAGGCTAAAACCTTAAGAGATCGCTTTGCCCTCGCTCGCGATGACGACACTAAAATTTACGTCCGATTCTTTAATATGGATCAATGGTGCAAGAATGAGTATCAAGTGACGCATCAGGTGACTCAAATGGGGCGATATGAAAATCGCTATGATGTGACACTTTTGGTTAATGGTTTGCCTTTGGTGCAGGTTGAACTTAAACGCCGTGGTATGGAGATGAAAGAAGCTTTTAACCAAATCCAACGGTATCATAAACATTCGTTTACAGTGACTTTATTTGAATATGTCCAGATTTTTGTGATTTCCAACGGGGTCAATACTAAGTATTTTTCCAACAATCCAAATCAATCTTTTGAACAAACTTTTTATTGGACGGATGAACAGAATAATAAAATTACTAAACTAGACGAATTTACGGCTGCATTTCTGGAAAAGTGCACCGTTTCCAAAATGATTGGCGAATATATTGTTCTAGCGGAATCACTGAAAATTCCAATGATTTTGCGGCCTTATCAGTACTATGCGGTCAAAGCGATTGAAAAACGAGTCAAAGAGTCAGACAAAAACGGTTATATTTGGCACACGACTGGATCTGGTAAAACTTTGACTTCGTACAAAACTAGCCAGGTTCTGTCTCGCATTGCCGAAATCAAAAAAGTCTTGTTTGTTGTTGACCGTAAGGATTTAGATATCCAAACGACCAAAGAATTCAATTCTTTTTCTGATGGCTCTGTAGACGGCACTGACAATACTCGTAATTTGGTAGCGCAACTGGAAGATAAAAATCGGAAGTTGATCGTCACAACCATTCAGAAATTGGATATCGCCATTGGTCGTGATCAATATTTGAAAGGGTTGCAATATTTAACTGACGAAAAAGTGGTGATTATTTTTGACGAGTGCCACCGTAGTCAATTCGGCCAGACTCACGCTCGGATCAAAGCATTTTTTAAAAAAGCGCAACTTTTTGGTTTTACTGGTACGCCAATTTTTGCCGAAAATAATGTTGGCGGAGTGACCACTAAAGATGTATTTCATGATTGTCTTCATAAATATATTATTACTAATGCGATTTCCGACAATAATGTGCTTGGTTTTGCAGTTGAGTATGTTGGTAAGTATAAGCAAAAAGAAAGCGATACGATTGAAAAAGATATTTTTGCCGATGCACTGGTTGACGGGATCGATTCAAGAGAAGTGCTTGAAAGTGATGATCGACTAAATAAAATCACCGATTATATTTTGGCTGATTGGAAAAGAAAAACGAAAAACGGAAAGTTTAACGCTTTTTTTGCAGTTTCCAATATCGATGTTTTGAAAAAGTATTATAGTTTGTTCAAGGCTAAAAAAGCAGAAGATTTTAAAGTTGCTACAATCTTTACTTATCAAGCTAACGAAGATGATAGTGTTGATTTAGATATTGATATATTTGCCGGCGAAGGAACGGCCGGGAATCAACACTCGCGTGACTTTTTAGATGATTGTATTAAAGAATATAATCAAACATATTCTACTAATTATTCGACCGATCGTTTCTATGACTATTACCGTGATTTACAAAAAAGAATCAAGAACAAAGAAGTTGATTTGGTCTTGGTGGTAAATATGTTTTTAACTGGGTTTGATAGTCCGCGACTTAACACTTTGTATATTGATAAAAATTTGCGCTATCACGGCTTGGTTCAAGCATATTCAAGAACAAATCGATTATTGGATTCTGACAAACCGCATGGCAATATTATTTCATTTAGAAATCTAAAAAAAGCGACTGATACAGCACTGGCTTTGTTTGGTGATGAAAATGCTAAAGAAATTGTTTTCAAAAAACCGTATGAAGAGCAAAAACAAGAATTTGAGAAGAAAATAATTGAACTTAAAGAAAAAGTACCAACTGTTAGTTCCGTTGACTCTTTGCAGGGTGAGGAAGAAAAGGCTTCGTTTGTCAAAACATTTCGAGATTTATTACGTATTAAGTCGTCACTGGAGACTTTCGCTGAATTTTCGTTTAATGAACTAGGAATTTCCGAACAAGAATTTTATGACTATCAAAGTAAATATTTAGATATTTATGAGGAACGAAAGAATCCCGGAAATGGGCCTGAATCAATATTGGATCAGATCGATTTCGAGTTGGAATTAACGATTCGAGATGTAATTAATTTTGATTACATTATTCTTTTAATTGCTGGTCTTAAAAATATTACTTCTGACTCAATACGCGAAAGAAAGACTGAGGACATTCTTCGATTGTTCGATCGCGATGTTCAGTTACGCAAGAAAAAAGATTTGATCAAAAAGTTTATCGAGCAAAATTTACCAAATGTGAGCAAGGTCGATGATGTCGAAAAAGCGTTTGCCGAATATTGGGCTAGCGAGCGATCAAATGTTTTGAAAGATTTAGCCGAAAAAGAAAGTATTTCTGTTGAAAAAATTGAAGGGCTGATTGGCGAATATTTGTATTCGCAAAAAATGCCAAGTGAACAAGATGTCGCCGATATGTTGCCGAGTGTGCCGCCTATTAGAGAACGTCACGGAATCATCAGTCGTATTAAGGGCGTGATCGAAAAGATTGTTGATGTTTTTGAGTGGTAAATAGATTTTAGGTAAATATGAATAACAAAATTAATGGCGATGCTGGCGAATTGGATGTTTGTGAAAAAGTGACTTGTCCAAATTGCGGTAAAAAACTTATGATTTTGCCACCAAATTATCCTTTGTTTGATTTGCAATGCACTGGCTGTTCGTTTAGGGCGCAAGTTAAAACAAACAAATCTAAGCCCAAAAAAGAAATTTTTGGTGCCGGCTGGGATATAATGGAAAAGGTTCTAAAATCTGGTTATACGGTACCGCCGTTGATTACAAACTTTATTTGGGAAGAAAAAGATAGTCAAAAACAAGAAATCAGATTCTATCCTTTTATTCCTAAGGATAATTTGAAGAAAAAAATTTTATCTCCGGAAGCAAGGCGCGCAAATTATAAAATGTTTAATTATATTGGTCTTGATAAGTTACCTTATTTTAAGTTATTTGAAAAATAAAGAGAGGGAATAAATGAAAAAAATTAAGACATTTGAAATCTTGAGTGCCATTGGCACGATTGGTTTTGGTTCGATGTTGCATTTTGCCTATGCTTGGTCGGGAAATTGGCGTCCAATGGCTCTGATTGCTGCGGTTAACGAAAGCACTTGGGAACATTTGAAACTGGCATTTTGGCCGGCGTTTATTTTTGCGCTGATTGCGTATTTTGTTGTCAAAATGAAACCTAAAAATTTTTGCTTGGCCCAGATGGTTAAATTTGTTTCCATGCCAATTTTAATCATTGTTTTGTTTTATGCTCATCAACTTTTCTTTTCTGATAGTTTAATTTACGATATTTCTATTTTCTGGCTAGCTGTAATTTTAGGTCATGTTTTTAGTTACCAAATTGAAAAAAGCTCCAAGGACTATAACTTAGAAAAGTTATCCACAGTTTTAATTATCATCATCTTACTCAAATTCTCACTCTTTACCTATTTCCCAATCCAAAATTTCCTTTTCCTCGACCCCGTCACCAACCTCTACGGCATCATTAAATAAATATTACTACTAGCTATTATGGTTAAAACAGTGTTAAAATAATATTATGATTATTATTAAAGAAGACATTTATTCAAAAGAAGAAATTGAAAAGCTGAAGGAACAATTTGAGTTTTATATTAAAACTGTTTTTGATGTTGAAAAAGGAATTTGCTGCGCCGGTTGCGATCGTCATTTTGATTGCGAACAATTACTGTTGAAAAATGGATCAAAGCAAGAAAATTTGTGGGGCGGTGGTATTGATGTAAGCAGTAAAATCATTGATTATAATTCATTTATTAATATAAGACCGAAGCAGAATAATCGAAGTAATGAAATTCAGGATTCAAAAATCAGAGAAATATACGAAAAATTAACTCAAAAGTTTTTCAAGGAACTACTATGACCGCATTAGAAAAGTATGCAATTCAATCGATGGCTATGGATCTAAAACGAGTATCGTTAGCGATTTATAATGAATCTTTTCCTATGGCGGAAATGTTTCTCAAAGAGGCTAAAAAAAGAAAACTGGAAATATCGAACATATATCCACGACACATCGAAAGTATTTTTAAGTCTATTGATCAAATTGAAATTAAAGAGCAACGTTCGGCTGAAGATACAATGATGTATAGTACTCTTTTGCAAAATTTCAGTACAAATTAGAAATAGGGGATGGTTCTCTTTAGAACTAAGATTAGGCATTTTCTATTTTTTTAACCTTTAAATCCCACTTCCGAAGTGGGCCGTGGTGAATAAATGTATTTTTCCCTTGACTCTACTAAAAATTCAGCGCAGAATTAAGAATGAACAGCAAAATAATGGAGGGGAAAATGGAAAATAAAACGGTTGAAAATGTCCTAATTACTGGTTGTCGTGGCGGGATAGGTCGAGATACAGCAATTGCCTTAGCTAATCTTGGTTACCATGTTTTTGCCACAGTTCATCGCAAGGAATCAGTTGAAGAGCTAAAGGCGTATTCTAAAGAAAAAGCAATTTCATTAGAGGTCTTTAAACTCGATATCACCGATCCCGAGGATCGGAAAAAAGTTCTCGATCTGGATATCGATATTTTGATAAATAATGCCGGAATTGGTGAATCGGGTTCTCTGACTGAAATACCAATGGAGCGAGTCAGAAAAAATTTCGAAACAAATGTTTTTGGTACTTTAGAACTTTCTCAACTTGCCCTAAAAGGAATGATGAAAAAGGACTCTGGCAAAGTTATCATCATAAGTTCTTTGGCGGGACGTTTGCCACTGGCATTTTGGGGATCATACTGTATGACTAAATTTTCTTTATCGGCTGCCGCCGATGTAATGCGACAAGAGCTGAAAATGATTACAAAAAATGTTCATGTCGTTACGATTGAGCCTGGATCATATCATACCGGTTTTAATCAGAAAGTGATGGCTACAAAATACAGCTGGATGAATGATTCTTCATATTTTTCTAAAAATATAGTTCAGATTAAGAAAAATGAAGAAGCAAATTTCGCGTTGCTTGAAAGAAAAAGTACTGTTTCAATAGTAAAACAAATAGTTAAAGCGGTGACGACAAGTCAACCGCGTCCACGTTATAGTGCGCCATGGTGGCAAACCGCCGGTGCACAATTTTTGAGAATATTGGGTAAATAATAATTAACAATAAATGTAATTAAAGAAAGGAGGCATATGGATAGTCAAACGAAAATGGAAACTGTGGTTTTGGGCGGCGGATGTTTTTGGTGTACAGAGGCAAGCTTTAATCAGTTAAAGGGTGTGGATAAAGTCATTTCTGGCTATGCTGGTGGTACAAAAGAAAATCCAACCTATGACGAAGTTTGTGGTGGAAAAACCGGTCATGCCGAAGTGGCTAAAGTCATTTTTGATCCAAACACCATTTCTTTTTCCGAGCTATTGTCCGTCTTTTTTTCGATGCACGATCCGTCAACTTTAAATAGCCAGGGTGCGGATGTCGGGACTCAATACCGCTCAATTATTTTGTATACTACTGACGAACAAAGAAAAACGGCCGAAATGTTTATAGAAAATTTAAAAAAAGAGGGGATTAAGGTTGTAACCGAATTGAAACCTTTAGAAAAATTTTATGTAGCCGAAGACTATCACGAAAAATATTTTCAAAATCATCGTGGCGCGCCCTACTGTCAAATGATTATCGATCCCAAAATAAATAAATTAAAAGAGAAATTTAAATCTTTATTAAAATCATGATTACAAAAATTTTAAAAACAGAAGAAGAATGGCAAAAAATTTTAACACCAGAGCAATTTAAAGTGATGCGACAAAAAGATACAGAAGCACCTTTTACTTGCGGGGCGAGTTTGGCACAAAAAGAAGGAGGAATTTACCATTGTGCGGCTTGCGATTTAGCACTTTTTGATGCGAGGACTAAATTCGAGTCTGGCACGGGCTGGCCCAGTTATTTCCAGCCAATCAACGCTGAAAATATTGAAGAGCGTTCTGATAATTCGCTCGGAATGGATCGAACTGAAGTTGTTTGCGCCCGCTGCGAGTCGCATTTGGGCCACGTTTTCGATGATGGTCCGCCGTCGACTCACAAAAGATATTGCATTAATTCTATTGCGCTAAAGTTTAAGCCAGATAATTCTCGCTAAACCTCCGGATGCGGAAATTTTGCCTTATAGGCAAAATTATGGTATATTTAATGTATGTCAAGAAGAACATCAAAGGTAGAAGAACTATTGCGGGAGGAAATGGCCCGGTTGATTCAAACAGAATTGCCGGAAAAGTTTGGTATCATTACAGTGACCAGAACAATGGTGGCGCCGGATTTGCGAACTGCCAAGGTTTTTATTACGGCTATTTTGGATAATTATGAAAAAGATATTTTAATTGAACTCAAAAATAAAACGAATAATTTTCAAAAAGTGGTGGGAAAAAAATTGGAACTTAGAAATACACCAAAATTAAGCTTTGAATTTGATCGCGCCCGACATGAAATCGATCGCGTCGAAGAGCTTTTGGAGGAAATTAATCGTGGCACTTAAGCTTTACATTTTTGGGCTTTTTACCACTTTAATTCTGGCCAGCTTTCTTTGGTTTCTGCTCTTGTTTGGCGTTAATCCGCTACAAGCGCCAGCCTGGATTATTTTTTTGTTTTACTTAACCTTTTTTATGATTTGGACGGCGATTTTTGCCCTGGCTGGATATTACTTAAAGGTTTGGGCCAGTAATCGCGAAGTGATTTTTTCCCATATTGGTCCGTCGCTTCGCCAAGCTGGTTTTGCAAGTTTCGTTTTAACCATATTTTTATTTTTTGAACAAATTAAAGTTTTAAATTGGTGGATTGCCGGGATGATAATTTTTGCCACCATTTTATTCGAATTATTTTTTAGGAGCCGCAAATGATTAAAGGAACATTGCACCCTGTGACCCAAACAATTAGAAAAGCTGTCAGTTTTTTTGAAAAACTGGGTTTTGAAGTTTTTGAAGGTCCGGAAGTCGATACTGAATGGTATAATTTCGATTCCTTAAACGTGGCCAAAGATCATCCGGCCAGAGACACTCAAGATACATTTTGGTTAACTGATGGGCGGGTTCTTAGAACGCAAACCTCCAATGCTCAAGTTCGTTATGGCAAAATGCACCAGCCGCCGATTAAAGTTGTTTCTCCTGGGGTTTGTTATCGCAATGAATCAACTGATTCTGGCCACGAAACAACCTTTATGCAATTAGAAGGTCTGTATATCGATAAAGGCGTGACTATGGGCATGCTGTTTAAGATTTTGGAAGATTTTTACAAATATACTTATGGTGAAAATGTGAAGTTAAGATTTCAACCAAGTTATTTTCCTTTTACCGAACCAAGTGTGGAGTTTCATGTTAAGTTTAAAGGCAAATGGTTCGAGCTCGGCGGCGCTGGTATGGTTCATCCAAAAGTTTTAGAAAATATGGGATTAGACCCAAATGTTTATTCTGGTTTTGCTTTTGGTCCTGGTGTCGAACGACCGATTATGGTCCAATATGGTATTCAAGACATTCGCTGGTTTAGATCCGGCGATTTACGATTCTTAAAACAATTCGGGGGTGACAAATGCTAGTTTTAAAAAGTTGGTTGAAAGAACATATTGATTTTGATTTGGAAAGCGATAAATTAGCTGATCTTTTAAGTTTGTCGGGCACAGCCGTGGAATCATATTCCAAGCTTGATGAAAAAATCATTGTCGCTCAAATTAAAGAAATCGCAAAGCACCCAAACGCGGATAAGCTACAAATTGCCCAAGTTTTTACCGGAAGCGAAACTTTGCAAATTGTTTGTGGCGCGCCAAATATTGTTGTCGGGCAAATCGTACCGCTAGCCCAAATCGGTACTAAATTTGCTGATTTTGAAATTAAAAAAGCGGAAATTCGTGGTGTCGAAAGTTTTGGTATGATGTGCTCTGATCGCGAATTAGGTCTTTCCGATGAGCACGCTGGTATTAAAATTCTCGATGAAACTTACGAGATTGGCCAGCCTCTAGCGAAATATATTGATCTTGATACTGTTTTTGAGTTAGAAACTACTGCTAATCGTGGTGATGAACTTTCTCATTTGGGCGTAGCTCACGAAATTGCGGCCTTACAAAACAAAAATATTACCGATATTAAACAACAAGAATTTTTCATGCCGAAAAATAAAGATTTGTTTTCGGTAAAAATTGAAGCTGAAAAATTGTGTCCACAATACACTGGCATTTTGATTGAGAATATTAAAATCGAACCGTCGCCAGAGTGGTTACAAAAAAGATTGTTAGCGGTTGGGGTTAAGCCAATTAATAATATTGTCGATATTACCAACTACATTATGTTTGATTGTGGTCAGCCAATGCATGCCTTTGACGCGGCCAAAATTAACGACAAGTCAATCGTTGTTCGTGAGTCAAGTGAAAATGAAAAAATCATTGGTTTAGACAGTAAAGAATATATTTTACCAGCCGGCTCATTAGTTATTGCTGATAACCAAAAACCGATTGCCATTGCCGGGATTATGGGCGGAGAAAATAGCCAAGTTGATGATACAACGAAAAATATTATTTTAGAATCAGCTGAATTTGATGCTGTCAGCGTGCGAGCCACTTCCAAAAAAATAAATTTGTCGACCGAAGCAAGTTACCGCTTTGAACGAAAAATTGATTCCGGTAGCGTGGTTTTAAATGCTCTCAAAGCTGCCAAAATGATTAGCGAATTAGCTGGTGGTGAAATTAAGGAAGTTGTTTCGGTTGGCGAAGCGACAGAAAGAATTAAAATTAAGATTGATTATGATAAAATAAATGGTTTGACTGGCCTCGGCTTGGTTAATGATGAAATCGACCAGATTTTAGTTAATCTTGGTTTTATTATTGAAGCTAGCGTGGCGCAGGTGCCTTTGTGGCGACACGATATTAGTTTGTGGCAAGATTTGGCCGAGGAAGTCGCCAGAATCTATGGTTATGATAAAATTCCACGAGCCGATATTCCAGCCAGTGCCGAGCCCGAAAACGCCGGTTATTATTATAAAGAATTAATTAAAGATATTTTAGTTGATTGTGGTTTTTCCGAAATATTTGGTTATGCCTTTTTAAGCGAACAAGATTTGAAAGTGACCGGACAAACATCTGCCGAATTACTAGAAGTATCTAATCCAATTCGGCCAGAAAATAAATTTTTGCGAAGTTCTTTGTTTTCATCGCTACTTAAAGCAGTGGCTAAAAATCCGTCGTTTGATCCAGTCATGATTTTTGAAATTGGCCATGTCTTTACTAAAGATGATGAAAAAACTTATTTAGGTCTAGCTGCGTCTGGCAAAAATGCCAAGAATGAATTTACTAATGCTATTTCCAAAATCAACGAAAAGTTAAATATAAATTTAGATATTGAAATTTTAGAATTAGGCCGTGATGAATTAGACCGTTATAAAATTAGAAAACCAATGACTTGTATTGCCGAAGTTGATTTATCAAAAGTTTTAGAAAAAGTTGATTTAATCAAGAAAAACGAACCGCTACAAGAGGCTACCAGCCAACAAAAATACAAAGAGGTTTCTAAGTACCCACCCGTTGTTCGTGATCTAGCTTTCATCGTTGATCAAAATGTGGAAACTTGCAAAATTAAACAAGCGATTTTTAATGTGTCTGACAATATTCTACTCGTCGATTTATTTGATGAATTTTCATCAGCCAAATTTGGCGAAAATAAAAAAAGTTTGGCTTACCATATTTACTTACAAGAATTAAATCGGGCTATGTCCGACGCCGAAGCCGATGTTATTTTTAAACAAATCATTCAAAAAGTAAGTGATGAATTTAAAGCAGAACTAAGAAGTTAGGTCTTAATGAAAAAGGTTTTGGGGATAATTTGTGGAATTTTATTTTTGATTGTTGCATCAATTATTTTTTGGGATCAATTAAAATCATTCAAAATAAATGATGTTATAAATTCCAATCAATCAAATCAAAAAATCCAAATAAAAATTACGCCGGCGAAAATTCCCCAGAAAAATTCTAATGCAACAGCTTTAAATATCAACGCTAAAGCTGCTTATTTAATCGACGTCGATAGTGCTCTACCACTTTTTAGTCAAAATGAAACGCAAAAACTGCCGATTGCTTCAACTACCAAAATCGCTACAGCCATGGTTGTACTTGATAATTATAAGGATCGTTTAAATGATACCGTGACTATTACCCAGCCAATGATTAATGTTATTCCATCAGTGATTGGTTTGAAAGTTGGCGAAAAAATAACGGTGGATAATTTATTAAACGGTATGTTGATTATGTCTGGTAATGACGCAGCTTATTCTTTGACCGAATATTTTGGTGGTAAAGAAAAATTCGTGGCCGAAATGAATGCCAAGGCTCGCGAAATCGGTTTGGAAAATACTGAATATAAAGATCCAGCCGGCTTAAATGATGAAGGTTATTCTACGGCCAAAGATTTAGCACTTATTGCAAGTTACGCTTTACACAATCCGAAATTTTTAGAAATCGTCAGCACATCTACCAAAACAATCTCTTCAACTAACGGTCAAATTAGTCATGAATTGATTAGCACCGATAAATTAATTGTGCCAACTGAAAAATATTATTATCCCAATATAGTCGGTGGGAAAACTGGTTACACCGACAAGGCTGGTCGAGTATTAGTATCATTAGCTAAACAAGATAATCGCCAATTATTAGCCGTGATTATTAATACAAATGATAGTTCAATTGATGCTGCCGCCGGCGAAAGTAAAAAATTATTTGAATGGGGATTTGGTAATTTTACTTGGTAAACTACTTGCTTGACGAACGTGAGCCGAGTATGATATGTTGAAAATCTAAAGAGAAAACATATCAGAAAGGAAACTTATGTCGTTAAGTCCAATGCAAGAAATTTTCATTTTGTTAGAAGACGAAAAAGAGGTGCCGTACTATCGTTTAACTCGTTGGGGTCGATCAGCAAGGGGAGTGCTGGCTAAATTAAAGAATCTTGGTCACATTGAAAAAATTGAGAAAGATAAAGAACTCTATTATAAAATCACCGAAACTGGTGAAGATTATTTTGATAATGTTTTAAGCTATCTCAAAAGCACAAGAGCTTGGGATAAAAAATGGCGTTTAGTTATGTTTGAAATACCGGAAACTGATCGAGCTTTGCGCGACAAACTACGTCGTCAATTAGCTAATCTGGGAATGGGACTATTGCAATCGAGTGTCTGGATTACACCAAAGAATGTGGAAAAAGAAATTGAAGAAATCAATAATGATTTGGAACTAAGTCTGAAACTCAAGTTTTTTGAAGTTAAATCGACTCCAATTTTAAATCAACAAATTATTGACAAAGCTTTAAATAATCCTATACTCAAAATCGAATTAGAACGTTTTACTCGAGAGGCTGAGCGGGCATTGAAGGCTATGGGTAAAGCTGGTAGCGATCAATTTAATGCCAAGAAATTAATTTTTGAATATGCTTCAATTTTAAAAAAAGGCCCACAATTACCACAGGAATTTGTGATCCAAAATGA
Source organism: uncultured Candidatus Berkelbacteria bacterium (assembly GCA_903877885.1). GTDB lineage: Bacteria > Patescibacteriota > UBA1384 > UBA12157 > UBA12157 > CAIRFN01. Next base: position 6,591 of record CAIRFN010000012.1, on the reverse strand, counting down.
AACACTGAAAAAGTGTAATGAGATCTATCTAAAACTTCGTAAATTCGCTATTTAGTCCAGTGAGAAAGGGCATCAGCTGCCGCGGCAGATTCAGCGGTTTGCTTGGAGCTACCTGAACCCTCACCAATTTGTTGGTCAAACAAGAAACAACCGACAATGAATTTTTTGGCGTGGTCTGGGCCAGATTCTTCCATGACTTTATAGGTTGGAGTGATACTCTGTTCAGCTTGAGCCAATTCTTGCAAATGGCTTTTTGGATCTAAATATGTTTTTTGTTCAATGACAGATTTTAAACGACCCAAAATATTTTCTTCAATAAATTTTTTAGCTGCGTCATAACCTTGATCTAAATAAATTCCGCCAATCAAAGCTTCAAAAGCGTTAGCTAAAATTAGTTGGCGGGCTTTACCTTCAGATTTGGCTTCACCGCGAGAAAGAAACAAATAATCATTCATGCCAAGTTTACTGGCAATATCAGACAAAGTTTGACCACGAACTAGAGCTGAACGGAGATTAGTGAGTTCGCCCTCTGGGTTTGGTAAATTTCGATATAAATTTTCGGTCACAACTAATTCCAAAACCGCATCGCCTAAAAATTCCAAGCGTTCGTTATGGTCTAGTTTAAAACCAGGATTTTCGTTCAAATATGAGCGGTGCACAAAAACTTGATTCAAGAGATCATTATCATTGAATTTTACCCCAATTTTTTTGGTAAATTCCAAGAGCATTTCAAGGTTAGGCGGATTCATTAGCAGCCTCCTCAATCACTTTTTTATCTTCTTCGGCATTGTATTTAGCAGAATTTCGATAAATGGTGCCGAGCACTCCGTTAATAAATTTGCTGGAATTTTCCGAGCCAAAAGTTTTACCAAGTTCAACCGCTTCGTTGATGGCCACTTTTGGTGGGACTTCTTCGGAATGTAGAATTTCATAAACAGCAATTCGAAGAATTGTTTTGTCGACAGTAGAAATTTGTTCAAGCGGCCATTCTGGCGCAGCTTTCATAATCAATTCGTCGGCTTCTTTGCAATTTGCAATTACGCCTTTGATAGTTTGATCAATAAAATCAGCGTCAGCATCTTCTTCGTAATTATCAATATTGCGTTGCTTAATATCGTCGATGTTACAATCTGGGCGAAAGTCCCACTCGTACAACGTTTGCATGATAATGACGCGAGAAAGATGTCTATTCATTGGTTTTTTCAGCCTCTTTACGTCGAGCTTCTTTTTCTGCTTGCTTTTTTTCGAGTTCTAAAACATCTTTGCCGTTGTAAAAACCGCAATTAGCACAAACATGATGTGATAAAACCGGTTTTTTGCATTGCGGACAAGTTGCTAGACTTTGAGCTTTAACTGCTAAGTGACTGCGGCGGTTGCCCGAGCGAGTCGATGAATGTCGTTTCTTTGGTTCAGCCATGATTTTCCTTGTTTATTTATAATTTATTTGAAGTTTTGTAATCTTATTGTAACACAAAATTTAGAATTCGTCCAGTAACATAGACAGTTTTCTTGATATTTTGGCCATTTAATAACTCACTGATTTTTGTGTCAGCCTTAGCTAAATTTTCCGCCTCTTCTTGGCTGGCATTTTGCTTGATTTTAATGATTTGTCTGGTTTTGCCGTTAATTTGGACAGCAATATCAACTTCATCGGTTAATAGATACTTTTCATCGGCAACTGGCCAAGCCGTTTGTTCGATCGAAACAGTATTATCGATTTCAGACCAAAGTTCCGAAGCAATATGCGGACAAGCCGTATAAAGAATTTGCAAGAATGTTTTAAATGATTCAGTGCTAATTTTTTCTTGTTTTTCAAACAGATTATTTAATTCCATTAATTTAGAAATAACCGTATTCATCTGAAAATTTTCCAAATCATCAGTTACGCCAGCGACTGTTTGATTCAATTTTACTAAGACGTCGTTCGTATCCTTAGTAACATTTACCTTTTCGGAGTTGGCGACTACGCGTTTTAAGAAACGGTGAACACCCATAATTCCGGCATTATTCCAGGCAGACTCTTGATCGTATGGCCCGATAAACATCATATAAGCGCGAAGTGTGTCTGCGCCAAATTTTTCTACCATTTCGTCTGGATTAACCACATTGCCTTTGGACTTACTCATTTTTTGACCGTCTGGCCCTAAAATAATTCCATGTTGAATTCTTTTTTGATAAGGCTCAAGTGTCGGTACTACACCTAAATCGTACAAGAATTTATGCCAAAAACGAGAATAAAGAAGGTGTAAAGTAATATGCTCTGGCCCACCATTATACAAATCCACCGGCGTCCAGTATAATCGCTTGCTATTATTTGCTTCTAGCCATTCTTCTAAGAATTTAATTTTTTCTTCATCGCCCAAACCTTGGCGAGTTTCTGATTCATTTTTAGAAATAAATTTATAATGTTTTAAATTATATTCTGGTGAACAAACTCGATAATGGAAATCATCAATAACACCTAGCGGAAATTCCGGTAAATCATTTTTTGACATTTCTTGAATAGCACCCTTTTCTGAAAAGGAGATTAGCTTTCCATCTTTTTCTTCGAAAGTGACATATTCAAATCGGATATCATCTTTAATGAAAAGCTTACCGTATGGATAGACTGTTTCTAATTTGTAATTATTATCAATTACATATTTTTCAACAACTGGTAAATCTTTAAGAGAACCCATGACTGAAATTGTTCGAAGTGGTAGCCAGACTTTTCGATTAATGCCGTTGAGCATAAATCGATTCGCAGCCCAAGTTTTGATTCCTTTTTGGTCTAAATCAGTGTAAATGGCTTTAAATTCTTCAATATATTTCTTATCTTTTTCGGTTACTTCTATTTCTGGTTGGAAAAAGGTGGGTTTTGTAAAGAACTGATCGTTTTTGGGATCGCAATACCTTAAGAAATACCAACTGGAACCGGCCCAGTTTGGCATAGTGTCGGTTTCGCGATGGGCGTCAGAATTACATTTCGGACATTTCACATTGACCCAAGAATCGATTTTGGCGAGTGGCGATTCGCCAGTATCGGTTGGTTCGTAATTTTCCACATCTGGCAAAGTAACCGGCAATTGATCGACTGGAACAGGGACAATGCCACATTTGTCGCAATGAATAATCGGAATTGGCTCGCCCCAATAATGTTGGCGCGAGAAAATCCAATCACGCAATTTAAAGTTAGTAGTGAAATCGCCTAAATCATCTTTCTTTAATTTTTCAGTAATTTTCGTTTTAGCTTCTTCAGAGGTTAAGCCACTAAATTCGCCAGAGTTAACTAAAACTCCGTAATCGGTAAAGGCCTGATTATCGTCATTGCGAGGAGCTGACAGCGACGTGGCAATCTTTTCATTGATAACTTGTTTAATCTCTATCCCATATTTCTTGGCAAAGGCAAAATCGCGGTCGTCGTGAGCAGGCACAGCCATAACTGCGCCAGTGCCGTAAGAGGCGAGAACATAATCCGCAACATAAACATCAACTTCTTCATCATTGATTGGATTAATCGCTTTTATGCCTTCCAGTTTTACGCCGGTTTTGTCTTTATCAGCATCAGTTCGATCAATATCAGATTTGGATTTTGCTTTTTTAATATATTCTTCGACTTCTTTGATATTTGATACCTGATCTTTGACCATTGCAATATAATCACTTTCCGGTGCAATCACAATATAGGTACAGCCAAACAAGGTATCAGCCCGAGTCGTAAAGACATTAATTTTTAATTCTGAATTCTGAATTTTGAATTGTATATTGCTTCCAACGCTTTTACCAATCCAATTGATTTGCTGGGTTTTGATTTTATCCAAATAATCGACTGTGCCCAAATCTTTAATCAGACGGTCGGCGTAATCGGTGATCCGAAGCATCCACTGTTTTTGTTTGCGTTTTTGGCTTCCCGCACCACAACGCTCACAATTATTATTGATCACTTCTTCATTGGCTAAAACAATTTTACAAGAAGGACACCAGTTAACCGGCATTTCAGATTGAAAAGCAAGTCGAGGAGTTGTGGTATCATCATCAGTAACTTCGATTAATTTTCCATCAACAACCGCATGTTTGTAAAATTGCAAGAAAATCCATTGAGTCCATTTGTAATAGTTTGGATCAGTGGTATTTATTTCGCGCGACCAGTCAAAAGAATAACCAATCGATTGCTGTTGTTTTTTGAAAGTTTTAACCGATTGTTCGGTGACAATTTGAGGTTTAACTTTATTTTTGATCGCATAATTTTCTGTTGGCAGGCCAAAAGCGTCCCAGCCCATCGGAAACATCAGATTGTAACCTTTCATCCGCATCATTCGAGCATGGGCATCAGCAGCCGAGTACATCATACAGTGACCAACATGAAGGCCTGATCCGGAAGGATATGGAAATTCAATCAAGGAGTAAAATTTAGGTTTATCAGAAAAATCCTCGGCAATGCCGTAATTTGTATCAGTCCAATATTTCTGCCACTTAGCCTCAATCGCCTTAAAATCGTAGTCTTTCATATGATCCTATCTTTTTTAATCTGAATTAGATTTAACTTTACAGATTAATTGTACAACTTTTACTGCTTGAAAGCAACGCGGTTTTATGCTAGAATAATATTATCGATAAAACATTGAGGGCCTGTAGCTCAGCTGGTTAGAGCGTCTGCGTGGCACGCAGAAGGTCAGGAGTTCGAATCTCCTCAGGTCCACCATTTTTCATTTTTACTGTTTTCTGCCCCTTTGCCCTCGCTTTCAGCTCGGGCATAATCGGGCAAGTTCCAGAGTAAATCATACGGTTTAGGGAAATCCAGTTGCAGTTTCTTGTCCAATAAAATACGGTTCGAGCCGACGGTTCTCAAAAAATTTCTCATCGCGAGGAAATTTTTTGTATTAGCGAGATTTCCTGCTTGGTTGGCGTCAATTATCCAACTTTTTAAGAGTTCGAGCCAATGATTTCCTTTTCGCTCAAAATCGTCTAACTTTTCCTCCAGACCTTTCTTCTCTGCAAGGAATGTGTTTTTAATATCATGATATTCCTTGAGCTCGAAAGCTCCTTCCAGATAGCCGTCAGACAAACGATCTATCTTATTTTTTATTTCGGTAAGTTTGTCTTTCAGATTTTGAGCGAATATTCCCGACGAGTTGTGTTGTTCTTGTTCCCACTCCGATATTCTTTCGAGATATTTGTCTCTCCACTCGTCGGGAATGGAAACTTTTTGACAAGCATTGGTAATTTGATTGGCAAGCCCGGCTTCAGGCAAAAAGGCATTGGTACATTTTTTAACTTTGCTTTTTTTCGTGCAACGATAATAGGTAAAGACCAAGCCACTTTTTTTGATATGCCTTTCCCCAGTTATTTTGTATCCGCATATTCCACAAACAGCAAAGTTTTTAAAAATGAGTTCTTCTTTAATTTTCTTTTTGCGAGGCTTGCCGTTGTTGTAGAGAGCTGATTGAATTTTGTCAAAAAGTTTCTTGGAAATCATTGGTTTGTGCGAACCTTGTTGGAGTTCGCCTTTGAACATGAACATACCATAGTAAAACGGATTGGATAAAATCCCATGCAGGGAAGCTAAGTGCAATGGCTCTCCCGTTTTACTCACCAAGCCTAGAGAAAACATTTCGTCTCGGATTTGAGTTAAGGTGTGGTTTCCAATGGCAAAAAGCTCCAAAATCTTCTTCATCTTTTTAAAGGTTGCTTTGTCGGGCTCAATAGTGCGCAACCTTGGTTCATTGAAGTATCCGACCGGAGCTTTTGCCGGTAATTGACCACGCCTTAACTTTTGCCTGATTCCTCGCAAAATGTTTTCTCTCAAATTGTCGGTGTAATACTTGGCTTGACCAAAGGCAACGCTTAGCATGAACTTTCCTTGAGGGGTAGTGTCAAACCAAAAGGTCGGAAATTTCAAAGCTTGAATTTTGCCCTCATCGACTAGATAGATGACCTTACCTCCGTCAATGCTGTTTCTGGCTAGTCGATCGGGATTCCATGCCAAAATTCCCGAAGCGTTGCCTTTTTCCATTTCCGAAAGCATTTGATTGAAAATCGGTCGCCCAGGCTCCTTGGCGGTTCTACTTTCGGTAAACTCCTTCATGACCAGAAGGTCGTTTTGTTTAGCGTAGTCCCGCAACTCTTGGAGCTGGGCTTCTATTGATAAAATCTGTCGTTCTTCCTCCTCGGACGACTTTCTGCAGTAGATGAAATATTTTAGCATAAACCCCTCCTCGTTCGTCGAACTTTATATTTTATTGGTAATCAAATGCTTTCTTATTCTTCGCCACCGACAATGGAAATCTCGCCAAGCTTGCCTCAGGGCAAGAGAACCGTCGGCTCAAAATCTGGAAATATATTGTGTGGAATATTTTAATATATTCCCAGATTTACTTCGCTATCACTCAGGAACCGTATTTTATTGGACAAGAAACTGCAACTGGATTTCCCTAAACCGTATGATTTACTCTGGAACTTGCCCGATTATGCCCGAGCTGAAAGCGAGGGCAAAGGGGCAGAAAACAGTAAAAATGAAAAATGGTGGTGTGTTCTCTTTAAGGCTCGAACTATTTTTGAAGAAAATTCTCAATAATTTAACTTGAGTTTATTGTAACAAAAATTACTCTAATT
>CAIRFN010000011.1 GCA_903877885.1 uncultured Candidatus Berkelbacteria bacterium | reverse complement strand
GAGAATTAATCTAAACTCTTGAAAAGTTCGCTGTTCTATGATATAATTTCTTTAGAAACAAGATATTTGGGCCAGTAGCTCAGTGGTAGAGCAATTGCCTTTTAAGCAATGTGTCGTGGGTTCGATCCCCACCTGGCCCTCCAAATACAAAAAACAAAAATCGCGAGTGAATTCATTCATTGGCGATTTTTTAGTCCAAATGATATAATTAAACTGTAATTAAAAAGGATGAAAATGAAATCGCGTAAAATTGAACTCGATGTTTTGTATGCCATTTTGACTATTTTCGGTTTAATCTTGATTGGCACCGTTTTCTATCATTTAAACGAAGCTTTAAGTTGGCTTGATTCCTGTTATTTTACTACTATGACTCTGTTAACTGTCGGTTATGGCGACTTTGCGCCGACCAATGATGTTTCTAAAATCTTTACCATGGTTTATGCTTTAATCAGTATTCCAGCGATTCTATTTTGTTTAGGTTTAATTGTGAATGATTTTATTAAACAACGGATTGAAGAAGTTGAAGAACGAATTAGCAAAATTGTAGATAGAAACAAGCACTCCTAAAAATAAAATAATGATTTAACCTGGTTGCGTCAAACCTGTTTTTTGTGCTAGAATGAAATCAAAGATTTATTTAAGAAAGGACTTGAATGCCAAAAATTATTGATTGTTTAGCTCGGGAAATTTTAGACTCTCGCGGTAATCCAACCGTAGAAGTGGATTTGGAATTAGAAGGTGAAATTTACGGTCGCGCATCCGTACCAAGCGGCGCCTCCACCGGAAGTTATGAAGCCGTGGAATTAAGAGATGGTGATAAAGCCCGTTATGATGGTAAAGGCGTTTTGAAAGCGGTCGCCAACGTGAATGATACGATTGCCGAAGCGATTATTGGCCAAGAATTTAATCAAGAAGAATTGGATGAATTTTTAATTAAATTAGATGGTACAAAAAACAAAAGCAAACTTGGCGCCAATGCCATTTTGGGTGTCAGTTTAGCCTTTGCCAAAGCCCAAGCTCAAAGCGAAGAATTAACGCTCGATGAATATTTTGCCAAAATTTCTGGATGTGATAGTCCCACAATTTTGCCTGTGCCAATGATGAATATTTTAAACGGCGGCAAGCACGCGGAAAATTCGACTGATTTGCAAGAATTTATGATTATGCCAATTGGCGCGCCAAGTTTTAAAGAAGCCTTGCGTTATGGTGCCGAAACTTTTCATGCGCTTAAAAAAATCCTGAAAGAAAAGGGTTTAAATACTTCGGTTGGCGATGAAGGCGGCTTTGCTCCGAGTTTAGCCAATAACGAAGCGGCTTTAAAAATTATCATTGAAGCAATTAAAAAAGCCGGCTACGAGCCAGGCAAAGATATTTATTTAGCCATTGATGGCGCAGCCACCGAACTGTTAGTTGATGGAAAATATGATTTAAAGACTGAAAAAAGAAAATTAACCAGCGCCGAAATGGTAGATTTATATGCCGAGTGGGTAGAAAAATATCCGATCATTTTGATTGAAGATGGTTTAGCTGAAGATGATTGGGATGGTTATAAACTAATGACCGAAAAATTAGGCAAAAAAGTTCAAATCGTCGGTGATGATTTGTTTGTGACTAACATCGAACGATTAGCCAAAGGAATTAAAGAAAAAGCCGCCAATTCGATTTTGATTAAACTTAATCAAATCGGCACAGTGACCGAAACCATCAAAGCAATTCAAATGGCCAATGAAGCCGGCTACACTGCGGTCGTTTCGCATCGATCTGGCGAAACCGAAGATACAACCATTGCTGACTTTGTCGTTGGTTTAGGGACCGGACAAATCAAAACCGGTTCGCTTTGCCGTACTGAAAGAGTGGCTAAATATAACCAATTATTAAGAATTGAAGAAGAATTAGCTGATACTGCCAAATTCGCCGGTATGAGTGCGTTCAAGTTTAAAAATTAATAATGTCATTCCAGACAGAATCGAATTCTGATCTGGAATCCAGAATAATATTAACTGGATTCTTGATGTCGAATTACCATTCGGCTCGAGAATGACAATTTTTAAAGGAATATTTTGAGTTATTTAATTTTAGTTCGTCATGGACAATCAGAGTGGAATTTATTAAATCAATTCACCGGTTTTACCGATGTGGAATTAACTGAACAAGGTAAGCTCGAAGCTAAAGCCGCCGCCGGCTTACTTAAAGATATGGTTTTACATAAAGCTCATACCTCGGATTTAAAGCGTGCCCAGCACACTTTGGATATTATTTTAGAAGAAACAAACCATACCCATATTCCAGTTAAAAAAGATCCCGCCATTAAAGAACGCCATTATGGCGAATTAACTGGTATGAATAAAGACGAAGCCAAAACTAAATTTGGCGACGAATTATTTTTAAAATATCGAAGAAGTTGGGATGTGGCACCACCAAAAGGGGAAAGTTTAAAAGATACTTACAATCGCGCTATTCCCTATTTTGAACAGGAAATTTTAACTGATTTGAAAGCCGGTCACAATGTGATTGTCGCCGCTCACGGCAACAGTCTACGAGCAATCATTAAACATTTGGAAGACATTACTGATGATGAAATCTGCAATTATGAAATCGGCACTGGCGTTATTTATATTTATAAATTAGATGATGACGGCAAAGTTATTTCCAAAGAAATCCGCAATCACGAATACAAATAAAAAAATACCCGCGAAGGGCGGGTAGAAAGTTGGTTCGATCTCAAATAACGCGTTGGCAAAATTTGTCGATGTCTTTTTTGTGACAAAAAATTAAACCATAATATTCAGAAGTCCTGATTTTGCCATCAGCAATCAATTGCCCTAAATCTATTTCGGAGTCGAAAAAACTTAAAGCAATTTTGTAGTCATAGTAATCATAACGGATATAACGCAGGTTTTGTTCGATGTCGCGAAATTTTTCGCGATAAATGTAGTTCTGACAATAAATCGAAACTAAGCCGGTCGAAACTAGAAGATTGAGTTCGGAAAGAGATAGACACAAATGAAGAAGGGCGTAATCAAGTCTGACCCACAGACTTTTACTATTGGCTCTAACCATGGCAAACCTCCTGTAGTTACGGCTACCATAAAAGATAAATTTGAAAGGTGCCTTAACTGGCCTAATTGTACCACAATTTTTTTAAAATACCAGTCAAAAATGATATAATAGAATTAAAGGAATTATATGACCGGAAAAACCCATCAAATTATTGGTGTAACTTTAGGCCTTGGCGCCTATTTAACTTTAAATAATCCGCATTATTCGCCAGCAACCTTGGCGGCAGTTTTGATTTTTTCCTCAATTGGCTCGCTGCTACCAGATTTAGACAAAGCTTCGGCCGAATTTTGGCATAGTTTTCCAGTTGTCGGTCATGCGGCCGGAAAAGTGGTTGACCCGTTTATTTCACATCGAAATATTACCCACTCACTGGTTGGCACAATTTTAGCCGCAATTTTATTCTATTATTTATTTTACTTTTTCCCGTCTTATTGGGGAATTGAGACCAATTTAGTTTTAATTTCCGCCATGATTGGCTACGCCAGTCACCTTTTAGCTGACAGTTTCACGGTCGAAGGCATTCCTTTATTTTGGCCCATAAAATGGATGGTCGGAATTCCGCCAAAACCATTCGATGGTATTAGAATCGTTACCGGCAAATGGTTCGAAAATTTAGTTATTTTTCCGATTATTAATATCGGTTTGATCTTTTTAATTATCACAAATTGGACTACAATTAAGATAGTTTTATTTAAGTAAGAAAAGGAGAAAAAATGTTAATTGGCATCATTATCCGTTGGATTTTAAACGCGCTCGTGCTTTATGGCATTTCTTACATTGTGCCGGGAATTTACATCAACAATTTTTGGTCAGCCATGGTAGTGGTCGTGGTTTTGGGCATCATTAATGCGGTGATTAAACCGATTTTAGTTCTACTCACTTTGCCAATTAACGTTTTAACTGTTGGACTTTTTACTTTAGTCATCAATGGTTTGATGTTCTGGCTCGCCTCCACCGTAGTCAAAGGTTTCGTGGTCAATGGTTTTTGGCCAGCCTTCGAAGGCGCCTTGGTTTTGTCATTGGTCTCGATTTTAATGAGTATGATTGATAATCATTTACAAGCCAAGAATAGCTAGGCTTTTAAAATTTCCATGAAAACACTATCGGGAATGTCTAATTTTCCGAGTTTTTTCATTTTCTTTTTACCGGCAACCTGTTTTTTCAAAAGTTTATCTTTTCGAGTTCTATCTCCACCATAAAGTTTAGCGATAACATCTTTGCGCATCGCCGAAATATCTTCGCGCGCTAGGATTTTTCCTGGCACACCATTAGTACTATTGACCGCAATTTGAATAATAACCTCAAACATTTGTTTGGGAATTAATTCTTTGAGTTTACTGGCTAAGGCTTTGGCTTGAGTTTGCGCCTGGAAAGCGGGGACAATCTTGTTGAATTCTTCAACCAGTTGACCAGCGACAAAAACATCAAGTTTAACTAAATCGCCGGCTTGCCAGCCAATTAATTCGTAATTTTGCGACGCATATCCTTGAGAGGCGGATTTTAATTTATCATAGAAATCGACAATAATTTCCGCCAGTGGTGCTTGATATTTTAAGACCGCGCGTTCACCAAAGAAGTGAGTGTTTTCATAAATACCCCGTTTGGCCTGAACCAATTCCATCACTTGGCCCAGATATTCTTTTGGCGTCAAAACTTCCAAATCGACCCAAGGTTCTTCATACCTGGGTTTTGCTTCATCATTATTAATTCGATATTCAACCGAAGGTTGAGTCACAATTAATTCCAGATTATTTTCGCGTTCCAAACGCTCCTTGACGATTTCGAGATGGAGCAGTCCTAAAAAGCCGCAACGGAAACCGTGGCCAAAACTTTGCGAATTTTCTGGTTCATAAACTAAACTTGAATCATTTAATTTTAATTTTTCTAAAGCGGTTCGAAGGTGATTGGGTTCGCCACCTTGGAGGAAAAAACTGGCATAAACCATTGGTTGCGGTTTTTTGTAACCCTCGATAGGGGAGACTGGTTCGGGGGAGTTAAGAGTTACGGTATCACCAACTTGAACATCGGCTAAGTTTTTGGCGCCAGTTACAATATAACCGATCTCCCCTGCTTCCAAAACATCTTTAGCTTCATATTTAAGTCGGAACTCGCCTACTTCGGTAGCCTCACTATCTTTTTGCGTCATCATAAATTTGATTCGATCGCCTCTTTTGAAACTGCCGTCGATCACCCGAATATAAGCAATGACACCACGATAGGCATCGTAGATTGAATCGAAAATTAAAGCCTTTGGCAAAGACTCTCGCTCGCCTGTTGGTGCAGGAATATCAGTAATAATTTTGTCTAGGATTTCGCTAACGCCCTCGCCAGTTTTAGCTGAAACTCGCAAGATATCTTCGTCAAACACATTCAAAAGATCTTGAATTTCCTCGCTCACCTCTTCGATCATCGCATTCGGTAAATCGATTTTATTAATCACCGGAATAATTTTTAAGCCTGCCTTTTGGGCGTGTTCCAAATTAGCCAAGGTTTGGGCTTGAATTCCCTTGGTAGCATCGACAACTAAAATCGCCCCTTCGACTGCGGCTAAAGACCGGGAAACTTCATAAGCAAAATCGACGTGCCCAGGCGTATCAATTAAATTCAGTGTATGTTCTTTGTAATTCATTCGCACCGGCTGGAGCTTAATGGTAATACCGCGCTCGCGCTCCAAATCCATGGTGTCGAGCATTTGTGGCCGACTATCGCGAGTTTCCACAGTGTGGGTAACTTCCAGCATTCGATCAGCCAAGGTCGATTTTCCATGATCCACATGCGCAATAATAACAAAGTTTCTGATATTAGTTTGTATCACTTTATTGTTCCTTTTTTTATTCTATCTAATATATTATTTTTGACAACCAAAGCTCTTCTTTCCATTTTTTTATGTCTTAAGCCTAAAGAATTGATTAAATTTAATAGCGATCTCGCCTCATTAACATTTAAACGCCAAAGATCTTCATTAAAATAAGTTCCATCTGTTCTTTTATCACCCTTTTTTCCAACTTGATAAAATTTAGTTTTTATAGCTTGTTTTTCTAAAAATTCATGAATCCAATATAAAACATTTTTATCATAAGATTCGACTTTTAATCTTCCTCTACCTTGATTAAGACCAAAATTTGCCTCGGCATCAAAATAGCCAGCTGTAAACGACCAACCGAATTCATTATCTTTGTCCAACCACCTCGGAACAATTTTAATTTTTTTTAATAAGAACTTAAATGATTTATCTAAAAAACAATTTACATGATAATGACCATTATTTGATGAAACTGTCACTTTACCATATTTATCAAATAATGATTCTATCAGCTCTATTTGCTCAAATTCTGTGCTATGACATCTAATAACAATGATTTGACTTGTTTCACTATTTGGCATATAACTGCTTAAATCACCTGTTCTAAAACCGAGAATATAGGCTTTTTCAGATTTATCACCGGAAAAATTATTCTTTTGATATCTCGTCTGCGACTCTGATTTAGACTTTAATTTAATAGAATATTCCTTCAAACGATTTATAATTGTTTGATAATTGCAATTATATATCTTTGCTATCTTTAGTGTTGATAAGCCATCGTTATAGTAAAGCTTCTCTAAATCAGATTTAGAAATATTTTTTTTAGTGTATGACATAAATAAATTATATCATAATGTGCAATTATTACAATTAAGCAAAGTTTCTAATATCATTTAAATTCATTTATTTAAATCTCTTCATTACTTCTAGAGCTTCGACGCGGGTGTTAATTTTTCCATCCAAATAAAGTTGCTCTAACCAATCTTTAATTTCACCAACTTCGGCGCTGGCGGGAATATGCATAATTTCCATAATATCATTACCGTTAACCAAATCGAAATTTTTAACCTGTTGTAACTCTTCCTGATTTGCTTCAGACTCAAATTTTTTTCGTAGCGCCAAAGCATCTTCGTACATGGTCATGTCAGGCAAATGATTTGGTCGCAAACTGGCCGACAAATCGGCGTGAGTTAGATTAAGTAAAAGTTCAATATTGGAATCAACAAACAATTTCTTTTGTTTTCGTTCGCTCATACCAGTAAAAGCATGAACGATCCGCATGTGTTGACGAATGGCCCAGCTAACATTATCAATAAAATGATGTGAAAATCGCAACCGTCTTAAAATTTCTTCAGCTTTTTCGGCTGATTTAATATCATGATCGAAAAAAGTAATGCTAGTTTTATTTTTAAGAATTGGCCGATAGCCAATCGTTTCTGGTTTGGCAATATCGTGCAAAAGCACGCACCAAACTAATTCTTCTGAATCTGTTGAACCAATATTTTGAAGCGCCAACAAAGTATGCGTAAAACAATCGCCTTCGGCATGGAATTCTTTCGGCTGCGGCACATTTTTCAAAGTTTTCAGTTCCGGCAAAAGTTCATCAAGAATATTCAATTGATCAAGAACTAAAATCGCTTGATCGCGATTAACTAAAAACAACATTTTACTTAGTTCTTCACGCACTCGCTCGACTGAAATTTCCTCAAGCTTGCGCACATTTTTTAAAATTTCATCAAACGATTTTTTTTCAATCGTAAAATTAAATCGAGCCGCAAAGCGCGCGGCGCGCAAAATTCGCAAATAATCTTCGCTAATTCTGTCGGCCGCATTACCAATAAATCGAATTTGCTTGCGCTTAAGATCAGTTAAACCATTAACATGATCAATAATCATTTCTTTGATTGGGTCATAAAACAAACCGTTAATTGTAAAATCGCGACGCTTGGCATCCAGCTCGGCTGAAGAAAATTTCACTGTTTCTGGATGTCGATGATCAACACCGCCAATATCTTCGCGAAAGGTAGCAATTTCAAATTCATGTTCATCAATTTTGACTGCCATCACGCCAAAAGCTTTGCCGCGATCATAAGAATCTTTAAAGATTTGTTTAATTTCTTCCGGCCGCGCCGAAGTGGCAATATCAATATCATGAATATTCACATCCAAAAGCATGTCTCTAACCGCACCGCCTGCCAAGTAGGTTTCATAACCGGCAATTTGCAAAGTTTTGACAATTTCAAAAGCCGCCAGCTCTTCACTGGTTAGCGATCGATTAATTTTGAATTGAATCTTTTCCATACTCGTATTGTATCAGATATTAATCAGAAAATCGAGGGCAAGGCAATTATATTATTGTTTTTCAAGTCCGAACAATTCTAAAAACTTGTCTTCGTTTGTAGAAACCTTGCAAATGAAATATTCGACATAATTATCAATATTTAAAAGTTCGATTAAATTATCCAACTGATCGGAAATATCTGATGGCGAAATCAAAACTGATTTTTGAATTGGCTTGCAATTTAATTCAGATAATTTGTGCCGAAAAACATCGCGGGTTTTTTTAAATTCTTCAGGAATATCAAAGGCAATTATCCGCCAAAAACCATCCCACTTGATTAATTTATCCGTACCGATAAGTTTGAGCCTGCCTTTTTGCGTAATTTTTAAATACTTTTTTCCAGCATTTTCCACTGTTTCAATATAGCCACGCTGTTTAATTTTATAAAGTGCTTGCGAAAAGCTACCCTCAAATTTTCTAAAATGTTTTCCGAGTCCTTTATAAGGATAGATAATAGATGCTGTTTCTTTAACTAAACCATCCAGAACGATCAGAATCTTTTTTGTTACCGATTTTCTGGCCATTTCTCTCCTTTTAATAATAGACGTTTTATCGCGATCGCGATATTTCGGTTATAATTTAAACCAGTTAATATTATTATTTTTTAATAAATGATATTCAGCTTTGGTTCTTTGTAAATTTAAAAAATTATTTAATTAATTGCTTGTAAAGTTCGTCCAAAAACTTGATTTTTTTAAGCTCTTTCATTTCGTCGAGTGTGACCCAACGAAATTCGTCATGAGCACTGGGATCGAGAACAATATCTCCAGAAATAAAATCGCAAGCGTAAACTAACATAAATTGGTGGCGAATTTCGCCGGAAAGAAAATTATAGGCAAAAATAATATTATTAATTTTAATTTTTAAGCTAGCTTCTTCCTCGATTTCTCTTTCCAATGCCGCTAGAATATCTTCGCCAAATTCAATTGTGCCGCCGGGAATATCCCAAAAATCTGGCATATAGTCGTCGGATTTGGCTCGATGCAAAACCAAATATTTCCCATCTTTTTTGATTAGCGCATGTGCCGCCACTTTGGTGTATTTATTATCCATTTAGTTATCCTTCTTGAGAATTATCGTAAACCATTTTTTATCAAAACGATCAATTATTTCCTCATGTATTAATTCAAACTTTCCTTCAGACAATTCTAAAATATCTTTCGGTTGATATAGATATTGAATTTTATCACTTTGTTCATGATTAACAACTTTTTGATAAGCACCAAATTTTGCATCCATCATAAATAATCCACCAGGATTTAACCACTCATAAATATGACTGATCATTTCTTTTAAATCATCCTTGTCAAAATGAAATAAAGAATCAAAATCGATTACAATATCAAAACTGTTTGGATCAAATTTTAAATCTCTAAAATCCGATAAAATAAAATTCGCATTAGGATTTTCAATTTTGGCAATATCTAATAATTTTTCCGCACCATCAACGCCAAGATAATTATCCGTTCGCTTTAATATTTCTTTGGCATCGCGGCCGTTAGCACAACCGAGTTCCAAAACTTTTGGATTATCAATTTTACAAAGAAAAAAAATTTTAACAATATCTTTTATACGATTAAATTTATTAAATTTAAAAGCATAAAGAGAAGCATCAGAATTATAAATTTTTAAATTATTATCCATCAATCATTTCCTCTAAAACTTTCATATCCAGTTTAGTTAAATGCACACCGCCGGGGACAATTTTGAGTGTCGCGTTTAGTTTTTGAGCTACGATTTTACCTTGCTCGATTGGCACTAATGGATCATCTTCTTCGTAAATTAAATTAATTTTTTGGGCGTTTTTTTTAATTTTTTCCCAATTAAAATCATCAGCAAAGAATGGTTCAATTTGACCAAAATCCATTGCTTCGATTGGTGTGGCCACTAGAATAATTTGGCCGACTTTGATATCATTTTTGGATAAATATTGTAAAATAGTCACGCCGCCCAAGGAATGACCGATTAAAATTGAATTGGCATCAGGGGAAAAATCATCAATTGCTTTAAGCCAACCAGAAAAATCCGGAAAATAGTTTCCCGGTAAAGCAGGACATGTTACTTCCAAATTTTTTGACGCAAAAAACTCGCAAGCGTTGGGAAACCAGGCTTCAGAAGGTGTAGCATTCCAGCCATGTAAAATTAAAACTCTTTTCTTCATTTTGTTTTTCCACTAATTGTCATTTGGCGATTTTGTAAATCAACTGACTGAACTTCGATTTTACTATAAATTAAATTTAATTTCGAATTTAGGCAATCATTAAAACTGTTACCGATTTTTTCTGCCACAAATTGCGGCATTTTTGTATTAAAAATCGTCACGCTTTCAACAGTAAAATTAATTTTTCCAGCGGAAACGACTGGGACTAAACCAATCACAATTTTAGAATTTACGGGTTTGACTAAACTACCATCGATAATTATTTCTTGAGGATTAATCATTGTCTGGGTATTTTGAATCACAAAATTCCGAAAACTAATATCGCTGGCGATTATCGTATTTAACTCATTTTCTGTTAAAATGATTTTACCGTTATTGATATCGCCGATTGAAAAATTATTAAAACGATCGGTCAAATTTTTAATCGAAGCGGTAATATCAACATTTGGATGGAAAAATTTATCATTTTTAAATTGGGTGTATAAATAAAAAATCCCCACCATGGCGATAATTAAAATTGAAATTAAAAATAAGAATAAAGTTTGGCAAGTACAACAACCTTGGCGCGATCGTTCTTGGTCTGAATCACGATAAAATTTATCATCTTCCAATGAATCATTCTGTTTTATCTTGGTCGACAATATCCCTCCTTGAAATTTTGTTCCAAATAATATTGACCGCATTCATTTCTTGAAGCTTTAGGATCCAAGCAATCAAACAATAGACTGCAATTCCGATTATAAGAGCCAAAACTGTTTGAGTCATCACACCCCAAGCCCGATGAAGATCGGTAAATAATTCCGTCAATTTAAGCGTGCCAAAAATCGCCAAGCCCATCACAATTGTGGCGCCGATAATTTTGCCAATAAATTTGACTAAATCCAATTCACCATCAAGTTTAACCGTACGGCGAAGCATAAAATAGAAGAAAATCGTGGCTAAGGCCGAACCAATGGAATAGCCTAAAGCCAAACCTTCGACCCCCAAAGTCATTGAAAAAATCTTACCTAAAATAATACTAATAATGACTGTTAAAATTGTGATTAACATTGGTGTACGCGTATTGTGAAGCGCGTAAAAAGCCCTCGAAAAAAGTGGTGTTAGCCCCGTAAAAATCAATGAAGTGGATAGAATTGCCAAAGTGTTGGCTGTAGCAATCGTTTGAGTCCAACCAAAATTTCCCGAACCGTAAATCAAACGAATAATTTGCATTTTAAGCATTATAATAATAACCACAATCGGAATCATAAAAAATAAAACGGTTCGCACCATTTTGATAATACTGGCCGAAAAATCCGTCATTTTGCTTTGCGATACCGCTTCAGCTAGACTTGGGAAAATAGCAGTGGCAAAACTCGTGCCAAAAACCACCATTGGCATAGTTTGAATATTATCAGCCAAAGTATAAACCGCAATCGAATAACCACCTAGACTCGAGGCAATACTAGTAAAAATAAGGAGCATAATTTGATTGGCGCCCAAAGCGATTGACCGCGGTAACATTAAAATACCGATTCGTCTGACACCCCAATGATGCCAAGCGATTTTTAAATTAAATCGAAAACCAAGTCTCAAAGCCACTGGCAATTGGATTAAAAAATGCAGGAAGGCGCCGCAAACCACCGCAATAGCTACACCATAGACACTGAATTTGTCGGCAAAAAATAGGGTACCTAAAATAATCGCTACATTGTAAACCAGCGGCGCTAAAGAATAAACTAAAAAGCGTTTATAGGAATTTAAGATTCCACCAAGAATATAGGAAAGACCAAAAAATATTGGCGATAAAAGCATAATTCGAGCCAGCGTGGCAGTGAGTTCTTGGCGCTCTGGTGTAAAACCAGGCACAACAAACGGGGTAATTGCCGGCATAAAAATTGCCAAAATAATGGAAAAACCAACCAGAAAAATGAGCGCAATATTTACGACCGAACTGGCAACTAGCCAAGCTTCGTCTTCTTTTTTCTTAGCCACCAAGTTAGTAAAAATCGGAATAAAAGCCGATGTAATCGCGCCTAAAATTAAAATATTAAAAATAAAATCCGGAATGCGAAAAGCGGCATAGTAAACAGAGAGCAAATCAGTTGGAATTTTTTGAGTAAGATAGTGGTCACGGACCCAACCGAGCAGATTAGAAAGCGTTAAAGTGATCATTAAAATCACTGAAGCGCTGGCTAGCGAATTTTTCTGGTGTAGAATTGCAGTGACTTTTTTGACCATTTTAATATTCCCCTCTTAATTTTAGATCATTTGAAAAACTTTTCAAACTCTGGACTTTCGATTGTTTCTTTTTTAATCAAAGTTTCCGTAATTTTCTTAAGCAAAGTTTTATTTTTAATCAAAACCTCTTCGGCTTTCTTTTGTGATTCATGAATAATTTTAAAGATCTCTTCATCAATTTGTGAGGCTTTTTCATTGGAATAATTTTTATGTTCACCAATTTCACGACCCAAGAAAACTGTTTCTTCGCGTTCACCTAAAACAATTGGCCCGATTTTATCTGACATACCATAGACCATCACCATATCGCGCGCGATTTTGGTGGCCCGTTTCAAATCACTTTGAGCGCCAGTCGTCACTTCATTATAAATTAGTTTTTCCGCCACCCAACCACCCAACAGTTGGGAAATTTCGTCTTTAAATTTCGCGCGAGAATAAAGATGCTTATCTTCTTCCGGTAAACTCCAAGTAAAACCCAAAGCCATACCACGAGAAATAACCGAAATTTTATGAATCGGATCGCAACCTGGCAACAATTTACCCACAAGAGCATGGCCAACTTCGTGATAAGCAGAAATTTCTTTTTCTTTAGCTGATAAAATGCGGGATTTTCGTTCAGGCCCAAGCATTACTTTTTCAATCGCCGCGCTAATTTTAGCTTGATGAATCGTTTTTAAATTTTCACGAGCCGAAAGAATGGCCGCTTCATTCATAATATTTTTTAAATCCGCACCGGAAAGTCCGGCTGTTTGGCGGGCAATTTTAGCAAAATCCACATCACTATTCATTGGTTTATTGCGAGAATGAATTTTTAAAATTGCTTCGCGTTCGGTAAGATCCGGTTGATCAATCATAACCCGGCGATCAAATCGGCCAGGTCGAAGTAGAGCTGGATCGAGGACGTCGGGACGGTTAGTTGCAGCCATCACAATGACCCGAGTTTCAGTTTCGAAACCGTCCATTTCTACCAAAATTTGGTTCAAGGTTTGTTCGCGTTCATCATGCGAGCCACCTAAACCAGTACCGCGCTGGCGACCAATCGCATCCATTTCATCAATAAATAAAATTGCTGGCGCGTTACGTTTAGCTTTGGCAAATAAATCGCGCACCCGCGCGGCACCGACACCGACAAACATTTCCACAAATTCCGATGCAGAGATTGAGAAGAACGGCACACCGGCCTCTCCAGCCACGGCTCGAGCTAATAGAGTTTTACCCGTTCCTGGAGGACCGATTAGCAAAACACCTTTAGGGATTTCCGCACCCAGGTTTTTGAATTTAGTCGGACTTTTTAAAAATTCGACGACTTCATATAATTCTTGTTTGGATTCTTCCATCCCAGCGACATCGGCAAAAGTGGTTTTTTTGTCGCCCGGTTCAAAAAGTCTGGCCTTGGATTGACCAAAATTCATTGCTTTGGCATTACCGCCTTGAGCTTGACGAAGCATAAAAAAGAGAAAACCACCGATCACTAAAATTGGCAAAAGTACACTGAAAATAGTTGGCCAAGCCGAATTAGCCGCTGAATTAGAAACACTAATGTTTACTTTATCTGGCGTAATACCATAGTCCTTAAGCGAAGCGCTGGTTTCTTTGTAAGCTTGCAACTTTTGGTTATTTTTAAGCGTCGCTGTAATTTGATTATCAGCCACCGAAATTTGGCTAACATTATTAGCGTTAACCTGTTCGATAATTTGAGAAATGCCGGTTTGCTGCGGCTGGTTATTAATTGATGGCGAGATTAAACTCCAGCCAACGAGAGCAATGATTACGATTACTATAATATAAAAGACATTTCGAGAAATTTTATTCATATTTAAATAAGGATTAATTATTTTTTAATTTGGTGGCTGGGGGTGGATTCGAACCACCGACCTCGGCCTTATGAAGACCTCGCTCTACCGCTGAGCTACTCAGCCAAATTTTAAATTGTTGAAGACTTTGCTCTATGACATTTTTGAAAAAAATGTCTGGTTATGACATCTGAAAGATGTCTTTTTACCCCTGAGCTACAGAGCCAAAAAATTTCTTAATTGTTTTTTTAAAAATCTGTCACCTGCGCCACTTTTCAAAAATACTTCTCTACCTAAGGCATCTCTTTTATCAAGGTAACCTTCGAAATATATCAGTTTCCACTTTTGAGATCTTTTGGTAGTCTGCGTGCCTTTACCAGAATTATGGTCGGATATTCTCTGTTTTATATTACTAGTAAAACCGATATAACGGTTTCTATTTTCATTTTCGATTAAATAAACAAAATAATACATAATTATTTTGTCCCCGTAAAATCACCTGCGGATGATCACGGGGCCTGCGTAAAATGTCACTTGTTAAAAATGGCTGTGCCAAGTGATGTCGCTCCATATAGAATAGGTTGTAAACCATTCTATTGGAAGACATTTTACTTGGTAGCGGGGGGTGGACTTGCACCACCGATCTCCGGGTTATGAGCCCGACGGGATACTACTTCCCTACCCCGCGATAAATTATTCGCTTGATATTATTTTAACAGATTATAGTGATAAAAACAAGAGTTAAAGCAAAATTTAAGCCACAATTTTGGCTGATTTTTGTTCGCGAAAGAAAAAATAAATTACTGAAACAAAAATAATAAATAAAACTCCAAGAACAATTCGAACGCTAGTAGTAAACATTTGATTGAAACTCGGTCCAGTTTGAAGATTAAGACTTGAGTTGGTCCCGGCCACCACTTGGGGTTTGATTGAATTAACAGGTTGTGTAGTTACTATAGCCATCGGCGCACCAAATTCTTGAACCACAATCGTAGTTTTAACACCATCAAATTCAGCGGTTTTAACGGCCATCCCAATTTGGGTATAATTTTTATCTAAAATATTAGCGCGATGATCTGGCGAGTTCATCCAGGCGGTATTTAATTCAGCATCATCAGTGTAGCCAATCGCTAAGTTTTCACCAGCATATGCATAATTGTAACCGGAAGCCGTAATAAAATCCCAGGGAGATTTGCCAGTTGGCGAAAAATGAGCGAAATAATTATTGGCAAACATATCGTTAACTTTAGCTTGAGCCGCATTAGTCAGTTCTTGGTTAAATTCCAATTTTTTTAAATTGTTTTGAGTACGATCTTCATTGGCTTTAGAAATTAAAATATTGGCATCGGCGGCATAAGTAATATTGATAGTGCTAAAAATAACCATTAAACCAAAAGTAATGGTGTAAAAAGTCTTGATTAAGTTGTGGTTATTTTTCTTGGTCATGTCCCCTCCCGGAGGACTGTCAAAATAATGACATTAAATAATTATATCAGAAAAAGACCTTGATGTCAAGGTAGAGTGGTTTGTTTTCCTTTTTGTCATCCTCGAGCCGGTATGAGTTCATCGAATACCGACATCGGGGATCCAGATATGAATTGATTCTGGATTCCGGTTCGGAGCCTGTCCTGTACTTGATACAGGATATCCAACCTGACCGGAATGACAGTAAAAAAGTTCACTCGAAAATATATTGCCACCAGGCCTGAAAATTAGAGATATTTTGCGGTTTTACAGGAGCAATCTGATCAACTGAATTGTTTGTTTGATCGAACTTTTTAACTGGGATAAAAACTACCTGTTCATCAGGTTTTTTAAGCCCCAATTTGTCTCGCGCTTCGAGTTCTTTGAAACTTGCAGATTGATAATAAACAATTAAATTTTGCAGATTTTTATTATTGGCTTCTAAGGTCTGATTAGTTTTTTTAACCTGATCGATTTGTTTTTTAAGCCCGACATTAACCATCACCGACCGAGCCAAGAGCACGAAAACATAGATAATCAGAAGATAAACAAATATCTTTTTCAAAAATTTCAAAAACGGGTTTTGCTCAAAATCTAAATTCATCTTAATACTATTATAACCTAAATTGAGCACAAAAAAATCACCCTTTGCTATTTGTTAGCTTGGGGTGATTTTTTAGATTTTGAAATCATTCGACTTCACTCATGATGACTTTACTAAGTCACCAACGACTACTGGATTTCTTTTCTTTTTCCTTGGGTTTTTCGGCTATTTCTTTGGGTTTACTGGACCAGGCTTCGTATCCGTAATAACCACCGATAGCTGCACCAGTGGCGATAATTAAAATAGAAATAGCGACTAATAAATGATTCCAGTTCCGAGCTGGCCGACTAACTGGCGCTGGAGTTTTTTCCGGTTCGGGATTATTGCTAATCTTCTCTGTTTTAGCTGCATTATCAATCGCCTTCTTTTTCAGATTAGAAACCGGGGAAACATTATTTACAACTGGTTTAGAATTAGAAATAGTAGCGACTGGTTCGGTTTTTTTGATAGTGCTGATTTGCACACCACTGGCTTTCGAAACTGATTTTAGATTTTTAATTTTCGATTTAATATAGTCGACTTTAATTACTTTTGATTTAATTTGCTCTTTTTCACCTTTGGCATTAACTGAATAATAGTATAAGGTATTTTCACCACGCCAGGCTTTGATTGGTTTTTTGTAGGTTTGCCATTTGCCATCAGTGCTGTTCATTTGGAAATATATTTTATTATTATTGGCATGAAGTTCGATCATGGTAACCGAAGTATACCAACCATCTTGACTATGAGCATGATTTGGATTAGTTTTTAAAACTGTCACCGGCGCTTTACTGGTCGTGGCGTGAGCGGAAACTGGGCTAGCGCCAAAAATGACTAAAGTGAGGACCAAGAATAAACCGATTAAAAATCTACTGAATGTTTTTTTCATTTTTCTCCTAACCTCGATTAGATTTACGAAATCTAACGAGGTAAAATTGTTAAATTACTGACTTTTTTGAAACCGAAAATAGTTCCACCCTCCTAGAATGAAACATCTGTTTACAGCGCCCTAATCAGAAAACTAAAGCGCGTATCCGAAAAAGTACTCTGATACAAAGATATCAGAATGTTTCAGAGAGCGCAAATGATGTCAAGAGAAAATGAGAACAAATTATTACTAAAAATAATATATAAAGTTCACTTTTCAAAATCAAAAGAATGTTGAGTTGCGGAAACTCTTGGCATGTGTTCAACTACTTTTAGAATATTATATGAATCGTTTACAAAAGTATTCGCTGCTTCATTAAAAACTTGGTCGATTTCCAAATCAGCGATTAGCTTGTCTCCACTTCTAAATGCAATTTCACCTCGTTCGATCTTCTTAAAAAATGATTCATCTCTCAAAGCGGCATATATTTTTGTGCCTTGATAAAAGAATTCCCATTTGTAGTTTTCTTTGAAAACTATTTTAAATACTGATAGTTCTTGTTTTTCTTTTAGTACTTTTTGTCTTCTCTGCTCTATTTCATCGTCAAAAGAAGATAATAAGTTAAACTCTTCTTTTCCGGCGCTAAAAATGTCCTGACCAGTATCGACATCTTTGATTGAAAAATCGCTTATTTCTTCCCGCTCTTTTAATTTAATAAATGTATTTCTCAAATTTTCTCTAACTTTTGGATTTTCTTGATAAATATTATATACATCATTACTAATAGTAATACTGCCATTATTATTGATAATCTCAATACTGTTATCTTCATTAGGTTTTACTGTTTCAGGTTTACCGTTTTTTGATATCCACTGTTTTAACCCATATAAACCACCAACAATCGTTACTATACTTGCCGCAAGCTCAATATTATCTTTTGCTAGCAAGTTACTTGTTTCTTTTGCTACTAAATTCAAAAGTAAAATAAAGCTGCCTTGTTTGGGCGCCTTTATTTTTATTTCAACTTTGATTCCAGGTGAGAGATAAGCAGAAGCTTCTTGAGTAACAGAAGAATAATTAATCAGAGAT
Organism: uncultured Candidatus Berkelbacteria bacterium; assembly: GCA_903877885.1. Classification (GTDB taxonomy): domain Bacteria; phylum Patescibacteriota; class UBA1384; order UBA12157; family UBA12157; genus CAIRFN01. The sequence goes on along the minus strand of CAIRFN010000011.1, from coordinate 70,056 downwards.
TCAATCAAAAGATCGACATCTATTTCGTGGAGATCACCACCGAACTTAATTTCTAAGTTTTTATTATCCATTAATTATATTATAAAGAAAATCACTGCAATATAAAAGGTCTTTCCGAAAAAGCTGGAAGTATAATATAAAAAATTATCTTAAAAATCCATTTTGGTGGGCGTGGATGGACTCGAACCATCGACATCTTCCTTATAAGAGAAGCGCTCTAACCAGCTGAACTACACGCCCACATTAATTATACCTAAACTTTATAGATAGCTATTTATATTATATCTTCTCTTTCAAGCTTTGCTTATAAGAGAAGCGCTCTAACCAGCTGAACTACGATCCCATTTATCTAAATTTATCGTTAATCACTTTTAACGCCATGTGGGTTTTTTCTGCAAGTTGAGTATCGAATACTCTAAGATTACATGTTCCATGCCCAAACCCACCTTTATAATTAATCATGCGCGTTGAATTTGTTTTAATATAAGGTTTGGAAAATTGATTAGTCGGAATTTCTAAAATTTTTGACCAAAAATCAATTTCTTTTTCTATATCCATATCAGAATATAAGTGTAAGGCAACACTAAATTTTTCTTTTGGTACGTTCAATGAATTCATCGCCCAAAACATAAAAAAGCGGATAACAGAGGGATTTGTATTTGATAAACTCAATTCACCTGAACTAGTTTTTGAACCTTCTCCCCAATATAGAAATACACCAGCTAAATACAGTTCTTTTCCATCGAATGGAAGAATAATTTTTTCCTGTTCTTGACGATACTTTTCTAGACGTGCTTCTTTAGTTTTTCTTCTTGTTTCGCGATATTTTTCAATCCGTTGTTCGCTATGATCACGAAGTTCTCTTATCCTTTCATCAGATAAAGGATAATCTTTTAGCCAGCCACTCAAAGTGCTCTTGTTTACTTTTAAAATGTCTTTTATCTGGCTATAACTTTTTCCCTCTTTCCTTAAAACTAAAGCTTTTTCGTGATCTTGAATTCTTGCCATAATTGAACCTTTATATAGTTAAATATTTATACTATTTACTAGTTCATTATACTGCAAGCGTTATTAAAATACTAATCTATAACTAAATTTTACCAGAATTAACGGGTAAAAACAAGCAAATTTTGTGGTTTAATTGTATAATTAAATAAATGGAATCATCTGAAGTAAAAATTCATTATATTCGAAAACATCATAAAGAAGCGCGTCACTTTGCTTTAAAACTTTTTATATTAGTTCTCTTTCTTGGTGTGGTAGCGGTTGGCATTTTTGATATTAGTAAATTTTACGACCAAAAAATTCTGCCAAATACCACTATCTCTGGCATTCGGGTTGGCGGCAAAACCAAAGCGGAAGCCAAAATCATTGTTGACGATTATATTAGTAATGTTAATAAAACCGGACCGCAATTAGTTTACAAAGAAACTAAATTTAAGCCAAAACTTTCGGATTTAGGCATTACTTTTGACGAACAAAAAACCCTAGACGAAGCCTATAATTATGGTCGTCAAGGCAACTTTTTCACTAAAATTGATGAAAATATTCATTTAGCTATTGTCGGGCACAATGTTTTGCTTACGACTAAAATTGATGAAACTAAAATGACTAAATTTGTCGATTCGATTATTCCAATTGTCAACGTCGATAAGGTTGATCGAAAGGTTTTAGAAGAAGATGGCACGGTTGTTGATGAAGGTAAAGACGGCCAAACTTTAGATAAAGATAAATTACTAACAGATTTGAAAAATCAATTTGATAAAGGCAAAGTTGGCGGCACAATCGCCATTTTAGCTATTATTATACCTCGAGGCACCCAAAAAGTTAGTAAAACATTTGTCCCAGGCCAATATTTTTATGGTAAAAGAATTGAAGTAAATTTGTCAGAGCAAACCTTATACGCTTACGAAAACGAAAAATTGGTTAAACAATTTTTGATTTCTTCGGGCATTGCCAAACATCCAACTATCCTTGGAGTTTACTATGTTTATGGTAAAAATAGTGTCGCCGAAATGAAGGGTGACAGCTATGATTTGAAAGGTGTTCAATGGGTTAGCTGGTGGCATGGTGATTACTCGATTCACGGCACTTATTGGCATCATAATTTTGGTCATCCGATGAGCCACGGTTGCTTGAACGCTTCCAATGACGATGCTAAATGGATTTATGATTGGGATTCAATTGGCACTCCGGTTTGGGTCCACAAGTGAAAAAGTAGATAGTAGATAGCAAAAAAGACCTGCGGAATTTCCCAGGTCTTTTTTTAGGATACATGATAGATTACTTCGCAATCGCGGAGATTCAGTATTCCGAATCATAGATTGACACAGCTGACGCCGCTTTATCTAAAGGCGCAATGACTAATAGTAAATATGACTGGATTCTTGATCTTAAATCCCATTCAAGTCGAGAATGACAAATTCTTACTCCATCTTCTTCATTTTGATGTTCACTGACACCATTGTCTTTTCTTTTTCCAAATACATAATGTGAGATTTGAAATCAGTGTATGACGGTTTGGTGGCGGTAATATAGTAAACGCCAGGATTAACCAAGAACTTGAAGCGGCCATCCAAATCGGTTACATCAGTTTCAATCAAACGGTTGGTACGCTTTTCGTAAATACGGACAATAGCAGTTTCCAGTGGTCGGCCGTAAGTATCGGTGACCACACCATATGGGCGCGAGCGGCGCGAGCGAATGAATTCCAAGATAGCAATCAAAATGTAGAAAGCCAAGGAGAAAAGGTAGAAAAGATTAAAGGACATAATGAGTAAGACAATAGCAAAGAGAATTCCTAAGGTCAAAATAATGACGCGCAAAGTATTGAGGAATCGGTTAACTTTGATGGTGAAGACTAAGAGTTTGTAGCTGAAGCTCATTTTGACTTCTGGATCCATTGGTACATTCAAGGTGATGGTTTTGTCATGACTATCAATTTTCAAACTACCGCCAGTGTAAACTTCATCAAAGAAATTGCTAACTTTCAAAGTTGATGGGAAAATGTAGCCAGATTTTTGAACCGTGACATAGTAATTGCCAGTTTTAACTAGGAAGCCAAAGCGGCCGGCACTATCTGTCACCGCAGTTTCCAATAAACGGTTATATTCTTTATCAAAGATTTTCACAATCGCATAAGGAATTGGTTGACCGGTTTGGGAGTTAAAGACTGTGCCCCACGGTTTGCGACGTTTGCGAATACCGAGGAATTGCAACAAATGCGACAAGAGATAAATTAATTGTGGCCAGATATTAATCACGCTCAAAGTGGCATTCAAAACGAGTGGCGCAGCCAAAGCGGCGGTGGCAGTCACAATCACGGCGTTGCTGACATTGGTTGCCGCTGGACTAAAGCCTTGAGTATTAATATTGGCAAACAAACTATTAATTGAATCTTGGGCTTTTTGAATCGTATCAGTAGTGCTAGTGCCCAGAACCTTAATCGAAACACTGCCGCGGATTTGACCATCAGTCACGGTTAGTTTTTGATCGCCAGCGGTTTTGAATTTGAAATCAGAACCAGCAAAAGTGTGGCTACCAGCGTCAGTGGTGGTAAAGGTATATTGGTGATCTTGCGTCCAAGCAAGTTCCGCTTTAGCATCGGTTGAAGTAAAGTAAACACTACCAGTGTAAGTGGCCATGGCCGCGCCACCAGCATCGGTGGCCGAAACCTTTAAGCCATCTTTGAAACCGGTGTTGGCATCAACTTGGTTTGGCACATTATCAATCACCAGATAGGCTTGAGTGGCAGTAGTCAGGCCAGTTAAGGTGGTCGCTTGCAAAGTATTAGATTTATCAGAAATATTACCAGCGCCGTCGTAAGCGACAACAAAGAAATTGTAAGTGGTTTGTGGTGTCAATTTAGTCAAATCGTAATCAGTTTGGCTGGTGGTGGCAATTTGAATATTGGTGTCGGCATTAAAGAGTTTATAGCCAACAACCGCAACATTGTCAGTCGAAGCATCCCAAACCAAACTAATAGTCGTCGATTTGATGTTGGTGGCGCGCAAATTGGTTGGCGCGTTTGGTGCAATGATATCTGCAATACTGCTTGGCATCAAAGCCAATTGTTCGGTGCCAGTCGAAACATTATTGTAAGTATCAATTGCCTTCAAAGTGTAGTAATAAGTCGTATTGTTGGTTAAGTTTCGATCTATATATGTTGTGCCAGTTTGGTTTCCAGCTAATTTGTCACCAAGTGTGCCGGCCGTAGTTGATCGATATAAATCAACATGATCAAAGTAAGTTGTAATTGGATTGGTCCAGGAAAGTGAATTTTGCGAATCGCCAGCGATACCAGTTAAATTGGTTGGGTTAACAATCGAAGTTGGATCAAGAGCGAAAGTCGCTTCAATTTCCTGATCATCGGTAATCGAACTAAAGGTGTAAGTCGAAATAGCGCCTTGAGATTTATTATTAACTTTAACATTGTCAATATGATAACCGGTTTTTGGTGTGATGGTAAAGGTTTTGTCAGAATCATAATCAACAACAACGGCGCCAGATGGACTAATCGAACCGCCAGTACCAGCCGAAGCGGTAATTGTGTAAGTAGTTGTAGCAATTGTAACTGCAATCGTGTGATCAGTTGTCACATTAGAGAAAGTATAAGTTGTAGCCGGAGTGACCGCTACATTATCAACCAAAATACTGTCGATAGAATAACCGGTTGATGGATTGATAGTAAAGACTTGACTATTGCTGTCACTAACCAAAACCGAACCGGCTGGACTAATCGTGCCATGACCAGAAATGGTAGCAGTAATAGTGTGTTCAAAGCCTGGATTGGCAACGAAAGTCGCGGAGATGGTATGGGAAGTTACGACATTCGAGAAAGCGTAATCACTGACCGCGCCAACAGAAACAGAGTCAACCAAGACATCGGCAATATGATAATTATCGCTTGGCAAAATGGTATAAGCTTGATCGCCGCCATAATTAACCGCAGTTGTACCGGTTGGACTAATAGCGCCATGCGAACCTGCTGAAGCAACAATATTGTGAGTATCAACCGTAAAGGTAGCGGAAATAGTGTGGGAAGTTATCACATTAGTAAAGGTGTAAGATGTGACCACACCGACCGACTGACCATCAACCAAAACCGAAGCAATATGAAAATTAGTGTTTGGTGTGATAGTGTAAGCTTGAGTGGCGCCATAATTAACAGCTGTAGCGCCCAGTGGCGAAATTGTACCGTTAGCGCCAGCCGAAGCCGTAACCGTGTTGGTGTTAATGGCAAAACTGACCGATAAAGTGTGATTAGTCGTAATATTATTGACTGCAAAGTCCATGCCAGTCGCGGTGGTAATCGTTTGCGATTCATCGTCAAACAAAATACTACTGATATGATAATTTGTAGCTGGAGTAATGATAAATGTTTTGTTTGAAGCATTGTTTGCTGAAACTTCGCCGGATGGACTGATTGTGCCATGAGCGCCAGCAGAAGCAGTGATTGTGTAAGTATTTGGTAAAGTTGCAAAACTTACCCATTCGCCGTAATTAGTGCCGATAGAGTTGGCAGCATAAGCGCGAACATAGTAAGTGGTATCGGCAGTTAAATTAGTTAAATTGGCAATAATTGATGTTGGTGTGGTTGCATTACAATCGGTAGACGGTGCCGCATTCGTCGGATTTGCTTCATCAGTACCATACTCTAAACCGCAAGCGGTCATCGATTTATTACCTGTTGCTGTGATATTACCACTGATAGTTGCGGTGGTCTTAGTTTGATCAGAGGTGACAGGATTATTAGTCGTGACAGTTGGCGCAGAATAACTCGTTTCCCAATTAGTGTTATTGCTAACGTTAGTCCAATGTGGCGGATTAATTTGGGCGGAAGCCAGGTTAGTGGAGTTACTAACCGTCACGTAATCAATATCCCAGGCGGTTGGATTGATTGACCAAACACCACTTGAACCATTTCGAGCCAAAGTCAAAGCCACATCGGTTGTGCCGGTTAAAGTCAAATTACCAGTGACCGTTTGAGTTGAACCAGCCGCAAAACTAATTGTTCTGGCGACTGAAGTAGTTGCGGTCAAATTACGGAAAGTAGTTGAGCCGGAAATAATTTGAGTTGTACCCTCACCAGCGATTAAATTAATTGTGCCACCACCAGCAGTGAAAGTACCGCCAGTTTTCGTCCAGTTGCCGCCAAGATTAATTACTTGATTGGTAGCATCAATTGTACCGGAAGCAATAGTCAAATTAGTATCATCGTTTAGGACATCATCCAAAGTCAAAGTACCAGTATAGCCAGTGTTAATCGATAAGGAATTAACATGACCCGGTTCAAAACTGGAATCTAACGAAGAATTTTTGGTCGAAGTGGCATTGAAAATTGCATCACAACTAGTGCTTGGAGCGACGTTTCCAGTCCAGTTATCAGCCGATGACCAACGAGCATCCCCTGCCGCGCCGCCGTCCCAAACACAAGTGCCGTTAGCGGCAAAGGTGGCGACAATTGTGTGATCGCCTTCGACATTGGTAAATGAATATGGTGAGCTCAAAGTGCCGGAAATCGAGATGCCATCAACAATAATTTGAGCAATATAGTAACCATCGGCCGGTGTAATGGTGTAATCTTGGTTAGCGTCATTATCCAAAGCGGTAACACCAGCTGGCGAGATTGTACCATGACCACCGGAAACCGAAGCCGTAATAGTGTGAGTTGATAGAGTTGAACCATCGGCAGTCGTGCTATAATCAGTCGCTTCCCCATCGCCATTTTTGGCCGCGATGGAATAAGTGTATAAATTATTGATTGTCAAACCAGTATTGGTTAAACCATCAGCGCCACCAAAATCAGCATAACTGGCCCACTCGGCCGAATTACTAAGCGTACCATCGGTTTGCAAATATTTAGTCGTCGAACCGTTCACCACTTTAATAGCGTAAGTCGTATTAGCCGAATTGGAATTCTGATCAATTTTAACATTAATCGAATTTGAACCAAGCACATTCACAGTTGGCTGACCCGGCGTGTTAGCCAAAGTATAAAGTGGATTCGAGTAAGCCAAAGCTGAATCCCCTGTCGCGCTGGTTTCTTTGACTGCGACACAATATTGAGTATTGACTGATTTGCCAGTCACGTCTTTTGTTAAAGTTGAAGCTGAATTGATCGTATAGCTAGCTGTGCCTGGATAAGTTGCCGCCGAACAATCAGAGTTAGCAGTTGTCGAAACATAAACTTTGTAACCGTTACCGTTTTGAATTGATTCGGACCAGTTAGCAGTAAAACCAGTGGTGGTTGGTGTAGCTAAAGTCACACCGGTTGGCTGACCAATTGCCCAGTTGGTGTTGCCACCACCATTAGTCCAAACCGCCGGATTAATTGGACTGGAAGCATTGTTAATCGAGTTAGAAACAGTCACATAATTAACATTCCAAGCAGTTGGAGTGATTCGCCAGTAATCGCCATCGCCGGATTTTAATTCCAAAGTAATATTGCCACTATCCGAGCCAGTCACCGTCCAAGTCCCCAAAACGATTTGAGTATAGCCACCAGCAAATTGAATCGTGCGAGCGCCAGTCGCTGTGGCCGTCAGATTATTGAAAGTAGTATCGTTGGTTAAAATTTGAGTCGATCCAGTCGCGCCGGTTAAATTAACCGTGTAGTCACTTGGAATAAAGGTACCGTCAAATCTTGACCAGTTACCATCGACACTGATATTGTCTTGAGCGGTCCAGTCGCCGCCATTGCCCCAAAGAACAAAATTATTGAAATGTTGATTGGAAGATTTAATGGTGTTACCAGAGCTGGTCGAAGTGAAAGTTACAGTCGAACTACCTGGATTAAAAGTAGCGCCGGTATTGTTCCAGTTACCACCAATATTAATAGCTTGGCTCCCAGCGTTAAATGTACCGCTAGCCAAATTCAAGTTACCATCAACATTGAAAGTTGAACTATCAGTTATTGTACCGCTATATCCGGAATTAAAGGAAACTGACTTGAAGTGAGTTGTGGTATTAATCGTCGAATCCTTGGTTGAAGTCGCATTGAAAATAACATCGCAATTAGCATCTGGCGCGGCATTACCGGTCCAGTTATTGGCCGTTGTCCAGTTATTATCTGAACCGCCGCCGTCCCAAATACAAGTACCGTTGGCGACAAAAGTCACGACAATGGTGTGAGCGGCGGAAATATTAGTCAAAGAATATGGCGAGCTCAAAGTACCGGTCAGACTTGAACCGTTGTCAGCAATACTGGCAATATAATAACCAGAATCTGGTGTAATAGTAATATCTTGGCTGGCGCCGGCTTCTTTATTGGCAGAAGTTGGACTAACAGTTCCATGACCACCAGAGACAGATGCCGAAATCGCGTAAGTCGACGAAGTTGTGGCATTAGCAGTCGAAGAATAATCGGTCGCTGTACCATCGCCGTTTTTGGCCGCGACTGAATAAGTATATTGAGTATTGGTAGTTAATCCAGTATTGGTAATGCCATTGGCGCCACCAAAGTTAGCGTAAGTTTCCCAAGTAATCGAATCGCTTAATGTCCCGTCAGTGTGAAGATATTTCGTGGTTGCACCATAAACTACTTTAACCGCGTAAGTCGTATTTGACGGATTGGAATTTTGATTAATCGTAACTTTAACCGAAGTCGATGATTGGGCGGCCGCAGTTGGCGCACTCGGCACATTAGCTAAAGTATAAGCGGAATTAGTATAAACCGGCGTGGATTCATATGAACCATTATAAGTCGTCACTTTGGCGCAATATTGGCTGTTGACGGATTTGCCAGTCACAGATTTAGTGGTAGTATTGGCGGCGACAGTATAGTCGGCAGTGCCGGAATATGACGCGGTCGAGCAATCAGATGCGCCGGCGGCAATATAAACTTTATAACCATCTTCACTAGAAGAATTATCGGTCCAGGTCACATCAAAACCAGTCGAGGTTAGGTTGGTAATACTAGCGCCCGTTGCCGCCGGAGTTAACCAGTTAGTGTTATTACCGGAATTAGTCCAATGCGGTGGATTGATTGGGCTGGAAGCTAGATTTGTTGAATTGGAAACTGTGGCATAGTCCACATTCCAGGCGGTTGGATTAATTGACCAAATACCGCTGGAACCAGATCGAGCTAGAGTAATATTGGAATCGCTATTGCCAGTCGCCGTCCAAGTTCCTAAAACAGTTTGAGTTGAACCAGCCGCAAAGGAAATGGTTTTACCGCCAGTCGTGGCTGAAAGATTATTGAAAGTCGAACTACCGGAAATAGTTGAATTATCTGTTAAATTGACTGTGCCACCGTTAGCATTGAAAGTACCGGCATTAGTCCAGTTGCCAGCCAAACTCAAAGTATGAGTTCCTGATGCAGTTAGTGTTCCATTGGCTTTAAGATCTAAATCGCCAGAAATATTGATAGTTGGGTTGTGAGTGGCGGCAGTCACAAACGATGGTGTGGTAGTGTCGCCAATTGTCAGATTATTCACATTCAAAGTTCCGGCACCAAGCGTGTATTTGGGCATCGTGCCATCACCCAAGACAAAATTCAAGTATTTAAAGCCAGTCGCATCACCTAAGACTGATGTTCGATAGTTGTAACTTGCACTATAAGTTCCTAAAACCGTACCGTCAGAAGCTCTTACTTTTTGGACACCAGTACCGCCACCATAGTTCTGGTCACCGACCCAAATATTGCCAGAAGCATCTAGCGACAAACCCATTGCATAGGACTGAATTGGATAATCGTGAAGAATACTACCATTTGAGCTGTCTATTTCTTTCAAACTTGAGACATAATTTGCAACCCAGATATGACCAGTTAGGTCGGCTGAAATGCCGTAAGGTTGACTACCAGCCGCGTAAGTTCCAATCACCACACCGGTCGAACCGTTCATCTTTGTAACGCTCGAATTTTCAACATTAGCAATCCAGATATTACCAGAAGCATCTACTGCCATATCAGAAACACCTGAATCAATATTAGTTTGGTATTCGCCAGCAATCGAAGCGTCTGACACATTTATTTTAGTTATCACCGCCGATAGGCCAGTGATATGTCTAGCCATCCAAATATGCCCGGTAGAATCAGCTACCATTGCAGATGTCGAACCATCGTTACCATTACCAAATTGATGACTTGCCATAATTTCACCTGTTTGGCCATTGAGTTCAAAAAACTTAGTTGGAAAATTATTATCAACCCAAACATTACCAGAAGCGTCGATAGCAATACCTTGAGGTGAGCCAGTGTTAAAAGAGCCGATAATAGCACCGGTCGTGGCATTTAATTTGTAAACTGAATCTGCACAGGTTGCCCAAACAAAATTATTTAATGGATCAAAGGCAATTGATTTTGGTCCGATGGCATTGGCAGGATAAGTTCCAGATACACTACCCGTAGCAGTCGCCATTTTACTGTAACTACAAGCGTTAGTGCCCAATCCAGACATCATGTTGCTAATCCAAATCGATGGTGTTGCTTGTTCTGGACCGATAAATTCCAAATTGTGATAACTGGTTGTAGCCACGTTTGTATTGGCAACCGATTGATATTTGAAAGTTGAAGTGCCAGCATCAAATGTGCCGCCGGAAATTACAAACGGTGTGCCTGAACCAGTTAAAGTGATAGTATTGTCGCCCGCGGCAAATGTACCAGCACTCAAAACCAAAGTTCCGGTAATGGTTAGATCTCGATCGACAGTCAAGGTATCAGAGTAACCGGAATTCATTGTAATCGAAGCGATAGTACCGGCAAAATCGCCATCAATCGTTGAAGGTGTACTGGAAGTGCCATCGAAAATCACATTACAAGTAGCAGTTGGCACGGTGTTACCAGACCAGTTGTTGGCCGTTGACCAATTCGAATCAGTGCCGCCGCCATCCCAAACACAAGTATTGGTATTGGTAAAACTAACCGCGATAGTATGGTTGGCAGTAATATTAGTGAATGAATATGGTGAAGTTAGAACACCAGTCAATGAGGTGCCATCAACCACAATTTGACCGATATAGTAACCGCTTGATGGTGTAATCGTAATATTTTGGCTGGCACCAGAATCAATGGTCGCCGTCGGCGTTGGACTAATCGTGCCATTGGAGCCAGAAACCGAAGTAGAAATGGTATAAGTTTGTAAAGTCGATTTGGCTGCGCCGGTTGAATAATCAGTGGCTAAGCCATCGGCATTTTGACCAGCGACAGAATAAGTGTAGGAAGTATTGGCCACTAAACCAGTACTAGTTATGCCAGATGCGCCGCCGAAATTAGTATAAGTGTCGAAAACTGCTGTATCAGAAAGTGTGCCATTGATGGCTAAATATTTAGTTGTCGCGCCAGTAACTACTTTAATCGCGTATTTTGGTAAAGTACCACCATTTAAATTCACTTGGATTGTACCAGAAGTAACGGTACCCAAAATCGGATCATTTGGAATATTGGCGGCCGTATATTTTGGCGCGCTAAAGTATGGCGCGGAGTCGCCATTAGGCGCTGATACAGTCACAACCTTGGCGCAATATTTGGTATTAGCGGTTAAGCCTTCGAATAATTCAGCAGCCACGCCAGCCGAAGTGGTCGCATCTGGTAAACCATGATAGGTCGCCAAAGAACAATCGTCATTAGCCAGAGTCGAAAGCCAAACTTTGCTACCAAAATCTTCCAGTGAATTAATTGTCCAATGAACCATCACATCGGTCGAGTGAATTGTATCAATGGTCACGCCAGACGGCGCAGTTGGCGAAAACCACATTTGGTTATTGCCGCCGTTAACCGAGTGAGTTGGATTAATAGCGCTACCAGCCTGGTTATAAGAATTGCTGACTGTGACATAGCTAACGTTCCAAGCGGTTGGGATAATATTCCATTGGTCATTGTCAGATCCGCCATTTCGGCCGAGAGTTAACAAATGACTATTAATACCAGTTAAAGTCAATGTGCCGGTCACGGTTTGAGTCGAATTAATGTCAAAGTTAATTGTTCGAGCCAAACTGGTCGTCGCAGTTAAATTATTGAATGTGGTTGAACCGGAAACAACTTGAGTAGTGCCACCAGCGCCATCAAAGGTAACTGTGCCATTGCCGGCCGTGAAAGTATTAGTATTGGACCAGTTGCCAGCGACATTAATATTCAAGCTATTAGCATCGAACGGACCATTGGCATTAATAATATAACCATCGACTTTAAGATGGTTAGTTACTGGCTGTAAAGTGCCGGTGCCAGAGTGAACTAGATTATTCAAAACTTTGGTTGAACCAGTGCCGCCGGTATTCAAAGTTTGAGTGCCAGAAGTTTTAGCAAAATCAAAAGTCGAAGTCGAAGTGTCAAGTGTGCCATTATTGGCGTAATTACCAAACACAGTGATAGTCGAATTTCGGCTGCTGGCCGTGGTAGCATCAAGTTCGCCATCGATCGTCAAATCACCATTAACTGTAATATTGTAGCCAGCGGTCACCAATTTATCGCCAGAATTAATCGTTAAAGAATCATAAATAGCGTCGGAACTTAAAGTGACAGTATCCGGTGAAGCGCCAATGGCCACATTACCAGGGTTAATACCAGTGGCAGCCAAGTAGGACAAATCGCCATTCAAAGTCAAAGCACCAGTCCCCTTACTGACCGAGCCGCCAGCCAAAGCCATATTGCCGGCTACTGACCAGTTTGGATTATGAGCTGACAAGTCTAATGCACCAGCCGATTGGGTAAAGGTTCCAGCCACGGCCATACCATCAACTAATTGTCTAGTACCACCGTTAGCAAAAACCACATTTCCTAAAGTCTGATTATTTGTAGTAATAGTTTGAGTGCCAGAAGTTTTGCTGAATGTGACAGTGGCGCCGGATTGGCTAATTGTGCCGGAAGTTGAATCAAAGTTACCGGTCATAGTTAAGTAGTTAGCTTCCAAATTCAAAGTACCTTTGACCAACAAATTACCGACTGTACCAATTTCCGCGCCAGGTGTGTAGGTCTTATTGGCATCGATTAAGACACTGTAGCCTTCATCAAAGTTAATTTTACTACCAGTTGGATTGGTCACGTGAATATGAGTACTGCAAACCGAACAAGTACTAATTTGTTTAATTGCCGCATTTGTCATCGGATTAGCAGTTTCGCTGCGTAAAATAATGGTATTAGTGTAAAGTTCCAACCCAGAAATATTTGTTGTTGAGTCGATAGCAAAAGTGAAAAGATTGGCTTCACCGACAGCGTCGGAAAGGAAAATTCCAAGTTTATCATTAGTTGTAGCAATGATAGGAATGGCAAATGCGCCGTTAGCATCAGTCGTACCAGTTGTCACATTCGTACCACCATTAACCGTAATACCAACAGTTTTACCAGAACCAACATTGGTCGATTTATTAGCTGCCGTATAAATTGTACCTGAGATAATAGAACCGACGGTCGTAGCTTGAGCAGTTGTGCTATAGGCTGTTACGGTATTATCTCCGTTTCTGGCCGCCACCGAATAAGTATATTGGACATTAACTGTTAAACCGGTGGATGTAAACCCAGAGGCACCACCCCAAGTCGCATAATCTTGCCAAACTGCCGAGTCGCCTAAAGTTCCATTGGCTTGGACATATTTAGTTGATGAACTATAAGTGACTTTAATCGCATAAGTCGTATTTGATGGATTGGAATTCTGATTGATGGTGACTGGAATCGTGCTTGATCCAGCTGTGCCCAAAGTTGGTGTCGAAGGTACATTAGCCCAAGTATAAGTTGGCGATGAATAAACCGGTGTTGATTCGTGAGTACCATTATAGGTTGTGACTTTAGCGCAATATTGGGTATTAACTGATTTACCAGTCACCGCTTTAGTTGTAGTATTGGCGGCAATAGTATAATCGGCCGTGCCTGGATAGGTAGCCAAAGAACAATCCGCATTTGGGGTAGTGGAAATGTAAACCTTAAAACCATCTTCATTCGAAGAATTATCAGTCCAACCGACTGTGAACCCTGTAGTCGAAAGACTAGTCATCGTTACTCCGGCCGGAGCGGAAGTTGACCAGTTAATATTACCACTACTATCAGTCCAAACCGCCGGATTAATTGGTGAACCGGCTAAATTAGTAGAATTAGAAACGGTGACATAATTAATATTCCAAGCTGTTGGATTAATCGACCAAATGCCAGAACTACCAGATCGATTCAAAGTCAAAGTTGAACCAGAAGTTCCAGTCAAAGTCAAAGTGCCAGTCACAGTTTGAGTTGAACCAGCCGCGAAAGAAATAGTTTTGCCGCCGGTGGTAGCCGAAAGATTATTAAATGTTGTATCCCCTGAAATTGTAGCCGAACCAGCCAAATTAACTGTGCCAGTTACAGCGGTAAATAAGCCGTTTTGATCAGCAAATGTACCGCCATCGCCAATCGCAATATCATACCCATTAGCATCTAAAGTTCCATGTTCAATAGATAGGTTATGGTCAACGGTAATATTTGAGAGCAGGGAGACTTTGGTTTGATCAGCAATACCAATATGAAGATTGTAAAATGCTTGGTTTGTATTAATTGTATGGTCTTGAACCCAATTTGTTAAATTGATCGTAGAATTGCCCTTCGTAAAGATACCGCCAGTGATACTCCAGTTTTCTATCACATTAACAGAGTTAGATCCAGGTGCGAAATAACCATCTGCTAGGCTAAAGTTGCCTATATTAATATCGTGTAATACCGACACTGTACTAGTGTAACCAGAATTTATAGATAAGGATTTAATTGAATTTGTAAAACCGGAATCAATGATCGAAGTCGTCGCCGAAGTAGCATTGAAAATGACATCGCAGGTCGCAGTCGGTACTGCATTACCAGACCAGTTCAAAGTGTTGGACCAATTGCTATTAGTTCCTGACCCCAAACCAGTCCAAACACAAGTATTATCAGCCACAGTCGTAATCGCAATCGTATGAGTAGCTGTCACATTAGTAAAAGTATACGGACTAGTTAAAGTCGATTGAGCAACACCATCAACCAATAATGTCGAAATATGATAACCGGAGTTTCCAGAGAAAGTATAAGCTTGAGTACCACCGCTAGCTACCGATGTAACACCAAGTGGTGAAATCGTGCCATTCGCGTCAGTCGAAGCCGTAATATTATAAGTCACTAAAGTCGTCGCTTGAGCAGTTGAGGAATAATCGGTAGCCGTACCGTCGCCATTAGTCGCCGCCACAGAATAAGTGTATTGGGTATTAGAGGTTAAGCCAGTATTATTTTTTGGCGTTCCCCAAGTCGCTAAATCTTGCCAAACCGCAGAAGCGCCAGAAGTACCATCAGTTTGAATATAGTTTGTGCCACCATTTACAACTTTAATCGCATAAGTGGTATTAGCTGGATTAGAATTGGCGTTAATCGTCACTGGAATTAATGAAGCTGTTGGCGTCCCTAAAGTCGGCGCCGAAGGTACATTAGCTAAGGTATAGATTGGCGAGGAATAAACTGGTGCTGAACCACTAGTGGCATTCAAAGCTCGAACTTTGGCACAATATTGGGTATTAACCGATTTCCCGGTCACTGCTTGGCTAACGGCATTGGCCGCCGCAGTATAATCTGGCGTACCGGAATAAGTCGCGGTTGAACAATCTGAAGTACCAGCGGCGATATAAACGCCAAAGCCGGTTTCATCAGACGAATTGTCAGTCCAACCAACAGTAAAGCCAGTGGTAGTAATTGAACTAATTGTGACAGCGCTCGGCGCAATTTGGAACCAGTTAGTCGTATTACCACCATCAATAAAGTGGGCTGGATTGATTTTACTGGCCGCATTGTTTTTACTGTTGCTAACTGTGACATAATCAACATTCCAAGCGGTTGGCGTAATTTGCCATTGAGTCGGATCAGATCCACCAGATCGGGACAAGATAATGTTGTGACCGCTAGTGCCGGTCATCGTAAATATACCAGTCACAGTTTGAACAGCGCCGGAAGCAAAAGCGATCGCTTTATCATTTATTGTTGAACTTAAATTATAGAAACTATTTGTTCCAGAAATAATCGAAGTTTGAGTCGCATCAATAAAGCTAACTGTGCCGGAATTACTTGTGAAAGTAGCAGTATTAGTAAAGTTTTTGGCAACTTCCAATGTTTTGCCATTTAAATCAAGATTGGCATTGTTTTGGTTGGTCAACGTATTGATGGAAGTAGTCGTAGCTAGCAATGGAGTCTTGGCCCCGGCCGCAGTCGGGCTATTATCAATTGTTAAATCACCGTAACTTAAAGCATTGTCTTTTTTGTATTGTGTTCCAGCTCCACCAGCCACTCCGCCGTTATTACCACCGGCACCGCCATAAGTCGAAATTGTACCGGAGTAAGTACTGGTCGTATAAGTAATTGCCACTCGGCCGCCACCGCCGCCACCACCATAGTTACCGCCGCCACCACCAGCGCCACCGAAGGCTTTGATTGCACCGTTACCGGTGACTGTGCCAGCACTAATATTGATAGTTCCGCCAGAACCAGCCCCGGCGCAGTTGCCGCCAGCATCATTGCCATCAGCATATATATAACCGGAATTGAGATTCAAAGTTCCCGAGACAGTCAATTTAACATAGCCGCCGCCGGAGCCGCCAGTCCGATTACCACAAGCCGATATGCCGGCGCCACCAGAGCCAAGACTGGCCGGATTTGTGATACTATCATTTGCCCCGCCGCCGCCACCGCCAGCTGAAGTGTTGCCACCATTTCCACCATTGCCACCACCGCCACCATAGGTACCGCTAACAGTTCCAGTACCATTGCCATAACCGGATAGTCCTGCTCCTCCGCCATCAAAACCAAGCCCAGAAACATCCATTTTCCCACCGGAATTGACAGTAATATTTGCCGCCGAAATATCAATGTAATTTGTCTGCGCTGTTGAATTATCGGCGTGAGTCAAATTTCCACCGGAATTAATGGTAATACTGGCGCCAGTTCCTAGATTAGTATTATTCGTTAATTGCAGCGTTCCCGCCAATGTTACTGTCGTAAGTCCTGTCATGCTCAAAGCCGCATTCTGATAAAAAGCGCTATTTACTGTCAATGTGGTCAAACTATTGGCTGTCAAAGTACCGTTCTGAATGTAAGTTGTGATCGTAAAAGTACCGTCGGTATTTACCGTCAAATTATCTGATTGAGTAATATTAGTCGCTCCACTAATAATTAAACTATTTAATGTCGCCGGCATACCAAGAGCGGTACTAATTGTTGTGATCGCTCCAACCGTGGTCGAAGCATTATTGATCGTCAAGTTGCCATAACTTTGGCCATTATCTTTTGTGTATTGAGTTCCCGCACCACCAGCCACTCCGCCACTACCGCTACCAGCGCCACCATAAGTCGAAATCGTCCCGGAATAACTGCTAGTTGTATAAGCAATCGCAACCCGTCCACCAGAGCCACCGCCACCATAATTACCCTGGCTGGCACCGCCAAAAGCTTTGATTGCACCATTACCAGCAATCGTGCCAGCACTGATATTTATAGTGCCACCCGAACCAGCTCCAGCACAGTTAGTACCAGAGATGTTACCATCAGCATAGACATAGCCGCTATTGAGATTTAAAGTATTTGAAACTGTCAATTTGACATAACCACCACCAGAGCCACCAGCCTGGCCGCTACAACCTGTTGTACTGGCGCCGCCAGAACCGAGGCTTGCTGGATTTGTAATACTACCATTGGCTGCACCACCGCCGCCGCCAGCTGAAGTGTTACCACCATTACCACCGAAACCGCCGCCGCCGCCATAGGTACCACTAACCGTACCGCCGCCATTACCATAGCCACCGCTGCCAGACGAACCGCCGTCAAAGCCAAGTCCGGTAACATCAATTTTACCGCCAGAATTAATAGTAATATTGGCGGCCGTGATATCGAGATAATAGGTTTGAGCAATCGAATTATCAGCATGAGCCAAGGTACCAGCGTTTAAAGTAATATCACCTGTCGCCGTCAATGAACGATAAGCCGAGATAGTATTGGTATAGCCCGTATTGACCGACAGAGAATTAATAGTGCCAGCAAAACTAGCGTCGATATAGGAAGCCTTAGTACTGGTTGCATTGAAGACGACATCATTACCAGCTTCAAGCGCCACATCGCCATTCCAGTTGGCCGCCGTTGACCAATTATTGTCAGCGCCGCCGCCATCCCAAGTTCGAGTGTTCGATATAGTAGCAAAGGTTTGCCAACTGCCATAGCCAGTACCGCCAGAATTAGTAGTAAAAGCGCGGACCGAATAAGTAGTATTGGCAGTTAATCCGGTTAAATTATAAGTAATCGCATTCGGCACAGCCAAGTCGCAATTAGTCGAATCTTTTTCCACCGCATTACCTTGAGTCGTGCCGACAAAGAAACCACAAGCAGTAATAGTGGCGCCATTTTTAGAAGTAATTGTCCCATTTACTGTGGCTGTAGTCGTAAAAATGTTAGTCCCGACTGTCGTCGCGGTTGTCACAGCTGGCGCCGCCGGCGCCCAGTTAGTATTACCGCTAACATCAGTCCAGTGAGCCGGCGCAATTGGCGAACTAGCTAGATTGGTAGAATTAGAAACCGTCACATAATCAATATTCCAAGCGGTTGGATTGATTGACCAAACACCAGAGGCGCCGGAGCGAGATAAAGTAATATTTTTGGCTTGGCCAGAATCAGTACCACCAGTTAAAGTCAATGTTCCGGAAACGGTTTGAGTTGTGCCATTAGTGAAACTAATTGTTCGCGCCGCTGTGGCCGTGGCCGTTAAATTATTGAAAGTTGTCGAACCAGCAATAGTTTGAGTCGAACTACTTGCCCCGGTTAAACTAACTGTGCCGGAATTATGAGTAAAAGTCCCACCGGAATTAGTAAAGTTACCAGAAACATTCATTGAGTTACTTGAGGCTGGCGCTGAAAAAGTGCCATTGTTTTGAATATAATTTCCGACAGTTAAATTATTTGATCCGGCTGAAAGAGACCCAGAAGTCATGGTTAAATTATTAGTCGCAGTCAAAGCCGAAGATAATGAATACGCGCCGACACCAACAGAGTTATTATAATTATAAAGATTACTAATCGCTGTTGGCGACAAGATAGTATTATATTGACGAACTTCATCGATTTGACCTTTAAAAGTACTGTTGTTATCGTTGACTATTCGATTAATGTTAAAATTGGCACCACAATAACTGAAGTTGTTCGACCAGCCAGATTGAGTCACCGGTGTACCACCATTCAAGGAAATAGTAGCAGAGCCACCGGAAGTTCTAGTGAAGGCTACAAAGTTCCAAGCGCCAACATTAAAGGTATCGGTTGTAATAATATCATGTGCGCCGCCATTCCAGTCATAGGCGCGAACTTTATTGCCAGTAGCAATATAAATACCGAGTCCCTGACAACCAGTTTGACCTTGACTAATCAAAGTTGAACCAATATATCCACTCGATGTTTGATACGAACCATTATCCTTAAACCACATCGTATATGTCTCTGTTGACGTATTTGAAATATTCCCAAAATGGACATATTGACCGCTGCCATTCATGGAAACAGCATTACTATATTTGCCTGGACTAATCCATGAGACGCTACCAGTCAAAGTACCATTTAATGATCCTACTGAATCACTGGTGGAAGTACCAGTATTCTCATCAAGTTTCCAATTATGGGCTAGATTGGATTCAGCACCACCTTGACCAGCCACAGTTACATTGTAAAAATCTTGGTTGTTGGTTGTAATTGTTGGATAACCAGAACCATTGAAATTAATAGTCGAAGTGCCTTTGGTAAAGGTGGCACCAGTGTTGGTCCAAGACCCACCAACATTAATGGTTTGTGATCCAGGTGCAAATGTGCCGGCAACTAAGGTAATATCACCAGTGATAGTTAAACCAGCTGTAGCCGAAAGAGTGTAAGCATAGCCGGTATTAAGAGATAGTGAAGCAATCGTGCCAGCAAAACCAGCGTCAATAACAGAGTTAGTCACTGAAGAACTATTGAAAACAACCGCGCAAGTCGAAGTTGGAACATTGCCACCATTCCAGTTAGCCGCCGTTGACCAATTATTGTCAGCGCCGCCGCCATTCCAGATACAAGAAGCATCCGTTGTCCAGTTAGTATTGTTGCCAGAGTTAGTCCAGTGCGCCGGATTAATCGGGCTGGCAGCTTGGTTAGTTGAATAACTCACGGTCACATAGTTAACATTCCAAGCTGTTGGATTGATATTCCAAGCCGAAGTAGAAGATGATTGTAAAATTAAGTTTTGACCGTTGGCGCCAGTGGCAGTCCATGTTCCGCTAACTGTTTGCGTCGTACCAGCTGTAAAGGTAATTGTTCGAGCTGAAGTTCCGGTCGCCGACAAATTATTAAACGTTGTTGATCCCGAAATAACTTGAGTGGATCCAGCAGCTCCAGTTAGATAAACAGTATTGCTTCCAGGCGTAAAAGTACCGTTTGTGCGAGTGAAATTGCCAGCTACACGCAGGTCATCCAGTGGCGCAAAAGTCCCACCTATTCCATTCATCGTGAAGTTATTGAAGCTTTGTCCGGCTGAAGTAATATTTTTGGTTCCACTCGTCGCTGTCATATTGACAGTCGAGGTGCCAGGAGTAACAGTGATGCCAGTAAAATTAATCGATCCACCAACGGCCACAGTCGCCGTATTAAAATCGATTGCATTACCTGTAGAATCAGCACCAGCGATACGAGCAATGTTGCCAGAAATTACATGAGAAGCACTACTACCAAAATTAATCTTCCCATCATACTCGCCAGGTGATCCGACGCCCAAATACAAATTAACTGCCGAGATAGAATTACTACCGCAGTTGAGGGTTACCAACTTGCCAGTATTTTGACTGTTGATATGAATGTCGCCAATAGTAGCAACATTCGATGACAAAGTGATGGTAGCATTATTGGTAACTGATCCGTAATAGATGTCACCAGCGGTAACTTGCCCGGCAACAGTTATATCTGCACTCGGCCTATAAAGGATCGCGCCATTAATCGTCGCCCCGGTATTAACAACAGGATCACCATCAGACTTATATAAATATAGAGAGTTGCCACCGACGATGCCACCAGAATAAAGATAGACGAAGTTTGATATGCGGACTCCATTTTGGAGTGTTGTGGTTTTAGTATTGTGTGCGCATTTTAGATTATAAAAATCATACGGTGGAGAAGAAACGTTCTTTGTTTTAAGTGTACCTGTACCAGTTAGATCTATAGTTGAACTGCCAGGCGTGAGGGTACCACCGGATGAATCCCAATTGCCACCAACACTAATGGTTTGTGACCCAGGCGAGAATGTCCCAGCCGCCAAAGTGACATCACCAGTGACAGTTAAACCTGATGTCGCTGACAAAGTATTGGTATAACCAGAATTTAAATTTAATGCCGCAATTGTGCCAGCAAAGGAAGAATCAATGGTCGAGGCGGTCGTCGCAGTTGAATCAAAAATGACTGCATCAGTGGCCGTTGGCACTGTGTTACCGGTCCAGTTAGCCGCCGTTGACCAATTGGAATCAGATTCACCGTCCCAAACTTTGGTATTATTGGCTACAAAAGTAACGGCAATTGTGTGGTCGGCGGTAATATTGGAAAAAGTATAAATATACGGATTTGGCGTAGTTAAATCAGTTAAAATATGAGTGGTTGAATCAACAATAATACTACCAACATAGTAACCGGAACTTGGAGTGATGGTAATATCTTGACTGGTGCCGTGGTCAACCGTCACAGTTGGAGTTGGACTAATTGTACCATTAGCGCCGGTTACTGAAGTCGTAATAGTATGAGTCGTCAAGGTTGTCGCTTGAGCAGAAGTTGAGTAATCAGTAGTAACGTTGTCGCCATTCTTAGCCGCCACCGAATAAGTATAGGTTGTGTTTGGCGCCAATCCGGTACTATTTAAACCAGATGTACTACCAAAATTAGCAAACGTATCCCAAACTATTGTATCGGAAAGTGTGCCGTTAACAGCTAAATATTTGGTTGTCGCACCGTTTACAACCTTAATGGCATAAGTTGTAGTTGGGCGATTTGTGTTTGCATCTATCGTCACCTTGATTGCGCTTGATGATTGCGTAGAAACCGTTGGTGTATTTGGTGTATTAGCTAAGGTATAAAGTAGATTAGAATATGCTGGCGCCGAATCTCCCGTAGCACTTGTTTCTTTGACCATAACACAATATTGAGTATCTAGATTTCTACCGGTGACTAATTTTGATAAAGTCGCTGAACTATTAATTGTGTATGTTGGCGTACCAGGATAAGTAGCTTGTGAACAATCATTATTAGAGATTGTATAAGTGACATAAATTTTGTAACCAGTGCCGTTTTGAATTGATTCAGTCCAATGAGCCGTAAAACCGGTTGTTGTCGGAGTATCTAGAGTTACACCACTTGGTGCGGCTGTGACCCAGTTCGTATTATTACCACTATTTGTCCAGTGAGACGGATTGATCGGACTGGAAGCTTGGTTAGTCGAATAGCTAACTGTGACATAATCAATATCCCAAGCCGTTGGGTTGATTGACCATAATTGAGTCCCGGAACCGAAACCGGTTAAAATCAGATTATGATTATTGGTGCCTTTGAGTGTTAAAGTACCGGTAATCGTTTGCGTCGAAGCGCCAACAAAAGAAATTGTCTTATCCCCTGTTGTGGCAGAAAGATTATTAAAGGTTGTATTACCAGAAATATGGGCGTCGCCAGTTAGATAAACTGTTGACTGACCGCCATCAAAAGTCCCGGCATTTGTCCAGTTACCGCTAACTGTGGTATTGCCGTCAAGAGCATATTTAATATCACCAGCGCTAATGATTAAATTCCCAGTTACAGTTAAATCTGTACTAGAAATTGCCGTGATTACATCGCTATCATTGGCTGAAGTATAAGTTCCAATATCAGTATTATTAACCACAGTTTGACTAGTTGGATCGGTCTGGCCAATCGTTACCGCGCCTTTAGTTAAGGTCAAATTAGCAATATCTGCGCCATCATATTTGGTCACTGTGACAGCATTTTCACCGGTTGCTGGAGAGTCCACAAAAATCACAATCGCTTGGTCAGTGGTTGGAGTGGTTGTTAAATTTAAAGTCCAATCAGAAGAAACCGCTACTGAAGAAGCATCAAGCACACCATTAACCGCCACTTTAACCGTGCCAGAAGCGCCGTCATATGTTCCGGAAATTTGTGGACCTAAAGTTTTAAAACTGACATAACTACCATGACCGGTTCCGGCCGAATTAGTAGCATAAGCACGAGCGCAATAATATGTGCCAATGGTCAAATTAGAACCAGTAGTAATTTGATACACGCCAGTGCCATAACTACTGGTATTTTTCGCTTGAGCTGTTGTCCCAAGCGAAGTACAATCATGACCAGTTGAAGAATCAACCGCATAATCAAAACCGGCTTCAGTCGCGTTTTCGCCACCAGTGTTAGTAATATCACCATTTAAGTTAGCTGATATTGAAGTAATATCACCAGCCGCCGATGTTGTAACCGTTGGCGCCACTGGACCGGAAGATTCCAAATTATAACTTACATTGAAAGCATCAACAATTGGCGAATTATCGGCACTCGATGCGGCTAAAGTATATTCGATTTGAGCCCACGCGCCGGTTGGAAAATCACCTGAAGTTTGAATATTACCACCATTAGTGCTAACTGTACTGCTCCAATCGCCCCAAGTATCTGGAGCGCCAGCATTATCAGCGGCGGTACGAACTCGAGCTGAAACCACGGCCGAAGTTGGCATTGCCGTATAAGCCCAGCTGGCTGTTTTCCAAGTTTTAGTTGCTGTCGCGTCCCCGCTTTGACCGTTAGTGGTAATTGTGACTGTGCCTGAAGTTGGATTAACAAATGTGACAAAATGGTTAGAATAATCGTTTCTAAAGTCAAAGACAAACATTGTCCCAGCCGCACTAATAAACGGTTGAGTCACTTCGCCATAATTAAAGTTAAAGGTATCACCACCATTAAAAGATGTGATTGAACTCTTTAAAGTACCGGTACTACTATAATCGCGAATCGCATAGTTCGAAGTGTCTAACCCGATCACGTCACCAGTAGAAGTTACACTAATTGAACCTAAATTATATGATGGCGTCCAGTTAGTAATCGACATTCCACCAGTTGGAGCATATTGATAAACTTTGCCACTAGCTAATAATGATAAGTTGCCAGAGGCATCAACGCCAAATCCATTAATATAGTAGGAATAGCTAGAAAACTCGTAGCTGCCACTACTGTAGGCAAATCTGGCTTGCCAAACGCCAGAACTGTTAAATTTATCAACGTAGAAATGTGAATCATAATCATAGTAATAATCATCAACATAGATATTACCTGAAGCATCAACCAAAAAACTACTTGGATAATTAATACCAGTTGGTGCGCCAGAGAAACTGATAGAACTGTCATAGCTACCGCCGGTCGTGTACTTATCAACACCACTATAATTTAGGGAAAAAACTTTGCCAGAAGCATGATCGAAAGCCAAACCATAGCTAGATGCTGACCAGTTTGTCACCGGTGTGCCGTCAGGCGCAAATTTTTGAATAACATAGGAACTGCCATTATAAACGTTAGCGTAAATATTACCAGAATCATCAGCCGTGTAAGCCAATGGATAATTCATATATATATTACTATTCGTGGCATTGATATTGGTTGTGGCCGACCATTGAAAACCATCGCCGCCGCCGATTTTGACAGTTTCATGATCTTGAACTTGAGTCCCAGAATATGTCACATTGGAATTACCTTCCAAATCAGATTGGGTATCCCAAGTAACATCTTTTTGACTAGTCACGGTATAAGCTGAAGAATAACCTGTACCATGGCTATTAGTAATTGACCAAGCTTGACCAGTGGTGGCATTACTAGGCAAAGTAGCGGTGACTAAATTAGTCCCAAATTGGGCAGAGGAAGAAACATCGGTTGTGCCGTATTTAACTGTATCGCCAGTACTAAAATTAAATCCACCCAGAGTAATTTTCGTGCCAGGCGCAGCCGAAGTCGGCGCAATTGCCGTGATTACTGGTTCGGCATGCAGAGTATAATTAACAGCAAAAGAATCAATTATTGGCGTATCAGTATGAGCCGTGTTGGAAGTAATATCATATTCAATTTGCGCGTAACGACCGATTGGCGAAGCCGAAGAAATTTGTGGCGCGCCACCATTGGAAACAGAATTTGACCAGGTTGCTGTTGTTAGTCCCGCTGTCGTATCAGCTACCCGAATTTTACCAGTAATTGCTGCCCCACTCGGTAAATAAGTATAAGCCCAACTTAATTTATTCCAAACTGTACCGTAAGAACCGGAGTCATAGCTAGATGCCACTGCTGAACCAGATTCAGCATAAGCCACCGAGCTTGGCGCAAAAACTTTAATTTTATGATTATTACAGTCAGCCACCCAAAGATTATTTGCCGAGTCTAATGTTACACCATAAGGATATTCAAATTGACTATTGCCTGTACCATAACTACCAAATTTGCTAACATAATTTCCAGCGCTATCTAATTTTTGAATTCGATTATTAGTACTGTCGGAAACATAAATATAACCAGCGCTATCAACTGCAACCCCTTCTGGATTTTGAAATTGACCATCACCAGAGCCATAACCGCCAAACACAGCCATAAAATTACCACTATTATCAAATTTTTCAATTCGATTATTACTTCCATCAGCCACATATAGATTACCGCTAGCGTCAAGGCCTAAACCAGCTGGATAGCTAACTTTACCATTAGTTGAACCATTAGTGGCAATCGTAGCTAGTAATGTACCAGACGTGTTAAATTCCAAAACTTGGCTAGCGCCATAATCAGCCACAAAGATATGATTGGCAGAATCAATAACCAGACCAGTAGGTGAGGAAAGATAACCTGAACCAATTGCGCTCAAATAAGTTCCACTACTATTATATTTGTAGATTAGACCATTAGAGTAACTAGAAGCATAAATATTCCCCGATGAATCAAATGCGACTTGAGTAGCATAAATACCAGTAATTGAAGATTGATAAACACCAGCGCTATTATATTTTTTCAACCGTTGATTATAATAGTCAGCAATCCAGATATTACCAGCACTATCAAAAGTTACTCCTCTTGGATAATAAAGCTGATTTGTGGCCGAGCCAGCTGTCGTACCAATCGTACTAGAATAACTATAACTCGAACCAGTTGTACCAACGCTAACAGTATTATTAGCTGTATTTAAACCAAGACTGGAAAGTGATAAGCCACTTAATTCGCTGTTCGTATCCCAATTTTTTGTTGTGCCACCAATCACCGATAAACTAACACTACCAGAAGCGCCGCCAGCAGTTGTCACCACCACATTTTGACTGCCAGTCGAAACTGAAGGAACGGTGACTACAACCGCAGTCGCACTCCAAGAAGCCACGGTTGCCGAAGTTCCGCCAATTGTCACGGTCGATGCACCTTGAACACCGCCAAAATTTGTGCCAATAATAGTAATTTTTGTACCCACCGCCGCATTATTTGGCGAAATCGAACTTAAAGTTGGCGCCGAAAACCAGTTGGTGTTGTTACCGCCGCTAATATAGTAAATTGGATCAATAATTTGGCCGGAATTATCATTATAGGAATGCGTAACATTAACATAGTTAACTGAATGAAGTCTTGGATTAATATGGAAGTCAGCCGTATTGCTAACTGAACGCAACGTTAAATAATTTGTAACCGTGCCAGTGAATGTCACTGTTCCATCAATTGTTTGGGTTGAGCCATCGGCAAATTCCAAAGTTCGAGTATTTGTTCCGGTGGTGGTAGAAGTTAGGTTATGAAAAGTTGTGTCTCCACTGATAATTTGAGTCGATCCAGTCGCTCCGTTTAGATCAACTATTGAACCGGTTGAAGTAAAATTACCGAGGTCTTTAGCCCAGTTACCCGAAACATGAATAGTTCTGCCATTAGAATCTAAAATTCCACCGGTTAAAGAAACATCTTTAAAACTAGCGTCATCATCTAAAGTCCAAGTACCGTTACCACTAAAATTAACATTGCCTAAATTAGCGCCGCCAGAGTGAACCGCTTGAGAATTATTGCTAGTAAAATTAATAGTGCCAGTATTAGTAGTTGTGCCGCTGGTATGATTAAAATCACCAGCCACTGAAATTGCACCGCTCGTATTCGTCAGAATACCACCAGTTTGAGAAAGATTGTTCGTTGATAAATTGTAACTTCCCAAAGTTAAGGTTCCACCAGAAATAGCTGTATTATTAGATACAGTCACATCGGAGCTTAAGGTATATTTACTGGAAAAATAAGTAATCGTTGGCACAGAGAAATTACCAGTCCAACGAGCAATACCTTTAGAAATACGAATTTCATCCATATATCCAGCAAAATCTCGGTTGGCAAATGTATGATTATTACCGATATAGGCAGTAGTTCCAGCAGTATTATTATTGCCATTGGTTACAGATGCTCGCGAAGTACCGTCGACGTAAATTTGCCAATTCGAACCATTTCTGACTAAGGCAACGTGGTGGAAATTACCATCATTATATCCACCAGTCGATGTCACTAATGGCACCGGAGTACCACCATTACCATAGAAAGCAATATCTCCAGCATAAGCATTGGCATTGTTCATTAAAAGAGTCCAACCGCCACCAGAGCCTTCATTACTAAAGAAAGATGTATATCTTGTCGTACTATTCGATTTGAACCAAAAGTCAAAAGTAAAGTCACTATCAATATTAAAATCGGAACTGGCCGGAATACTTAAGGAATCGCCGCTTCCATCAAAATAAGCTGATGAGCCGCCAAATTTACTTGTGGTTGTCGAAATTTTAGCATCGCCATTTGCTGTCACGGCATGACCAGATTCATCAGTAAAGCTGTTGGAATTATTTGCTCCATCAGCATGAATGAGAAGCTTAGTATATGAATCGTTCGCAATTTGACCAGCTACATTTAGATTATAAAATTGTTGGCTATTGGTCTGAATTGTAGTGTTAGGATTGGTGCCAGTTAAATTAATTGTCGAGGTGCCTTTATTAAAAGTGCCGCCGCCATTAGTCCAGCTACCACCAACATTAATCGTCTGACTACCTGGTGTAAAAGTTCCAGCGTTCAAAATAAAGTCACCGTTATTAGTTAAATTAGTGCTAGCAGTTAATTCGCCGGCATAACCAGTATCCAATTTGATTGATTTAGTTGAACCAACAAAACTGGTATCAATATTGGAATTCTTACTCGAAGTACTGTCGAAAATAACATTACAAACACTTGATGGCACCGTATTGTCTGACCAGTTTTCCGGAGTTGACCAATTCGTGTCTGTACCTAAACCGGTCCAACGGCAAGTGCCAGCATCAACATAAGTCACGGCTAATTTTGGTCTGTAGCCATCTCCTTGCTCGGAAAAATAACCGTCGAAATAAGCATTAGCCGTGCTACCGCTGACTACACCCGGGTCACTAGATTCAGCATCAGCCGTTGTCCGTAAACCAAGTTTGGTAATTCCGCCCAAGCTAACTGCCGAAATGCCAGTGCTATTTAAAGCAAAATCATTGTAACCGGAAGTATTGTAATTAGCATAAGCAATTGGCGTGGCAAAAGCGGTCGAACCAAAGGAGTAATAATCATAATAATACAAAGAGTTTGGATATGATGGATTAGAACTATAGACATTTAAGCTTGGCGCCCAGGAATTATCATCGGATTTACCGGTACCATAAACCGAGAAAGTCGCCGAGTTAACTGTGACTGAAGATGGAATTGAGGAAGTATCAAAGGTGAAAATACTGCGATAAACATTATCATATTGATTATTCGATGATGACCAACCAGCAAAATGACCGCTGGCGGCCGTATTGTCGTAGCCGCTACCATAGTTATAAGTCATACCAAACCAATCACTCGGCCCGGTTTGATACATATAACTGTCGGCTGAAGTATTTTCCGGCGAAGCATCAGGGTTAAAAGTGACATCAGTGTCGATTTTTAAATCCGAGGTTAGTGCGGTTTCTTGCCAAGTGAAAGTCGAATTCTTGTCCCCGGCGATAACTTTGGCATCAATGGTGACTTTCTGATCAGTTTGAGCCAAACCATTAGCGTCGATTTGATAAGCGTCTGGGTTGTCGCGGAACTTTAAGTCATTACCAGAACCAGATTTGGTGATTTTCCATTGGAAATTTTTTGGCGCGGCGGCGCCATCAATGGTTTTCCAAAGTCGGACTCCATTTTCGGAAATTTGGAATTCAAATTTCAAATTGCCATTATCGATAATTGAAGAATCGGTCGAATCTTGAGCTAAAACTGGATTAATAAATTGACCGATTAATTTGTTTTGGGCTTCAATTTTGGCTTTAGAATTATTAATGTCTGCCCAACTGACTAAACCGTTGGCGCCAGTTGTTGTGGAAACTGCTGGCGTGCCGTCAACATTTTGCAGTTCCACTGTATATTTTTCGCCAGTTTTGCGCGATTGAATTTCATAACCAATTTTATCTTTGTAAACTTTAACTGTCGAAGGCATTTGGTCATACAAAACAAAATCCGGGAAATCAACGTAATGATCAGGATTAATATCAAGCCATTGGGCTTTAGGATCAGTGTAATCTGTTTTATAGTGAATAATACCGCTGAAAGATTCTAGAGTTTTTGTACCGTTTTTATTATCAATCGTTTTAGTCGTTTCTGTTCGCTTGGTCACAATTTCATTTTTGTCTTTAGGAATTTGTTTGTCACCCACTACGCTAACCGATTTGCCAGCCACAATAAAACCGCATTCCGCGCTCCATGGCGACCAGGCGCCAGTGGAATCTTGATAACGAACACGGAAATAATAATTGCCGTCGGTCAGTTTGCGGCTAACAGTATAAGTAGTCAAATTTTTAGTATCAATACCGGAATCAACCAAAGTAGTCGTATATTCGCCCGATTGGTTAGTTACTTGCCATTCCGAAGCCTGATGAATATCATTGTCTGGATCAGTGAATGTGCCAGCCGAAAGAACTTGGCCAGAAGTTAAGAAACTAGTTTCAGCCGACACTTTAAGATCGGTTGGTGTTTTTGGCAGTCGGGAAAAATCGACGGCAAAGGTTTTGAGAACCGGACTAGTGGTAATATCGGTCGTTGATAAGGTTAAACGCAAATAAGCCGAATTGGAATTGGCTAGAGTTTTAGCATCTTCAGTCCATAAAATATTATCGGTCGAAAATTCAACCTTGATTTGGCCACCGTTTAGTTCATCGGAAATTTCTGAACCGAGCCAATCAACAATTTCTTGATCATGAGGATCAAAACTAATTGTCGCTGTACCAGTTGTAGCAAAAGTCGTTGATTCGGTTGGCAACGTTGACGGCGTTGGAGTAGCCAAGGTCGATTCAGTCGCAGTCGGAGTGGCGCTGGGGCTAGCTGATTGGCTGGCAGTCGCCGAGACAGTTGGACTTGCGATTTCGCTAGCCGACGGAGTAGCTGAAATTTCTGGGATCGCTGGAGCAGAAATAATTGGCGTCGCTGATTCGACTACTTGAGCTATTCTTTGGGTCGAAATTCCTTGGACTGATCTTTGAGCTAAACGAATACCGTCTGCTGTCACAGCCAAATTTTCCAATTTCCAATTTTTCCAATCATCGGCCGTGGCCCAAGATTGTTTACTGGCAGCAAAAATCTGATGAGCCGGGCCTTTAGCCACTAAAGTCACCATTAAAACCACAGCCGCCACGGTGTAGCCGGTCAAAAGACTCCAGTGCACCGCGTTTGACCAAGCATTCATATGCCAAGCATAATACCAGCGAAATTTCTGGCGCAAAGTATCATGAAACCAAACCATTGCCGGGATAGATGCCCGAGTGCTTTTTTGTAATTGAATTAGTTTTTCGTCTAATTCGTTGACGCGTTTATGAGTCGGCGCCGGATAAATTGAACCCTCTCCTTGAGCCATTTTTATATCCTAATTAATTTCTGTAACTCACGCTTAAGCGTGTTTTCGTAATAAAAAATAATATGTAATTTGTTAACTAAAAATGCGGTCGCTCGCCTTTTTTCTTGGTTAATAACAGGTTTGTTAACTCTCTATTTATCTTACCATTAGCACCAATTGCGCGCAATAGATGTGGATAATTCGAATCTATTTTCAACAGGTTTAATTTTAGATTATTTAATATTTTCTGTGGATAAACTGTGGATAACTTTTAAGTACACCAAATAAGCAAATATGAAAATATTTGTCAAGTGCCATTTTTTGGCAATCTCTAAAAATTACTGATATCTCACAGCTTTTTTAAATTTAACTAAAACAATTAAATAGCTTAGCTAAATCGCCTTTTTGTGCCAAAGAATAATCACAAATTAACTGATACAAATATCAAAATTGATATCAAGCATCAACTAAAAATTGTGTTCTTTGTAAACACCAGCAACACGCCCCGAACTAAAACGAGTTTTGGGGGATGTTTACATTATGGCAAACAATTTACAATTTGAATAGACAAATATGATTGAAAAATCATTCGATTTTTATTTGACGAAATACAAAGGCTTGAAAATAAACTACCTCGCTGCAAAGCTGACGAGGTATTCCTACCGGAAAAGTTTGTTTCCATAGGTTTTCATTCCCGCGGCAGTGCCGACGGGGTATTCAACCTATTGAAAATAACCTTAAAATAATATAAAATGATAAATATGTTCCTTGAACAATCTATTCCGAAGGAGAATTTCATGACTACAGGAATAAAACCCGAGCAAACAGTCATTGCTGTTTCCGCTTCTGATCACCACCTTTACGGTTGCCCGCATTGTGGTTATCACTCTGGTTATATTATTCAATCAGATCACGGAACCGTCGGTTGGCGCTGTACTAATAAGGATTGTGAAAAAATTTGTTGCATTTTAGTTGATGGAGTAAAGATTTCTTCTCTCAACTTTCGTTACCTTGACGGAAGTTATTACTACCCGAATCTCCAAGCCCATCCGCGCAGTGACACGCCCTGTTACGACAATCCGGATCTTCGACCGGAAACCGGCGGCGAATTCTTTCATGCCGCCAGTCGATTTTACTTCGACGTCTGCCCCTGCTTCATTTGTGGCACCAAAGATCGCGATGGCATTGGCCGCGCTTCCCTTAATGCCATCATTGCCAAAGTCCAGTGTGTAGACGCCGCTCACAGGATTGTTAAAATGGTTGGTCGCGGCGCACGGCCAGTTTACCGCCGATCAGCTCCCGATAAGGTTCAAGTCCGAATCGCCGCTTGCGACGCGCATTTACCAAACCTTCAGAAACTCTATGATTCACTCCGTGACAATATTATTACCATTGAGCAAATCAATGAGGCCAAGGAATATTCTCCGGAATGATTTAGTTCGTCTATCTATCTAGCGATTGTTTGTCAATCGCTTTTTTAATTGACAATTTCCTAATTATGCTTTAAAATATGAGTACTTTCTAAGGAGGTTAGTTCAATGCGCAACTTAACAATTCTGCTATTGGTTAGTTTATGGCTGACCTTGCCAATCATGGCCAATCCAACCATTCTTGTGTCACCGAAAGACGGCCGGATAAGTGTAAAACTTGACCAAGGACTTAATGACAGTGGTCAACAGGTTTTTGTTAGTTACGACTACAACAAAACCTTTGAACAAATCACATGGCCGTACCCTTTAAATCCAGATTCTGCCACCAGTGAAAGTGTTGGTCAAGGTTATGGACAGGCATTAAGTCTTGCCTGGTCAAAAAATGGCTTATTATTAATATATTTTTCTAATTTAAATACGAATGAGAAAATTAACCAAGAGGATGAAAATCAATCTCTTACCTATGTCGGTATGATCGGTATTTTTGATCCGATTAAAAAAATCATTTATTGGATCGACGGCCAATTAGCTAATCAAAAAATAAATTGCAATGATATCACCCTCGCTCATTGGATTAGTGATGATCAGTTAAGTTACCATCAAGAATTTTGGAAGAATCGCCATGTTTGTATTAAAAAAGATATTGTAATTAAAATCGATCCTGAATTCTTAAGCAAAATTCCTCAACAAGATTTTTCACCACTACTAAACCATTTTATTATTGAATTTAAAAAAGCATTAATAAACAAAGATGATTTAACAAAAATTTTACAACAAATGGATGACGAGAGTCGGATCAAATTACTGAAATTTATCAAACTAAATCCATATTATTTTAAAAGCTTCAATATTGAATTTGTGAAGCGAACTCCTATTATTTGGAGTTTTATCAGCTTAAATATTGCTATTGATGGTATGGAGCAATCTACAGTAATTTTCAGTTACAATTCTAAAACTAACTTAATCAAATGTTTACCATTTTTCCATGACTGGTAAATATTTTACTGGGCCTTAACCGGCCCTTTTTTAGTACAAAAATAAAAAATGTGTTAATATAAGAGTATAAAAACAAATGCCTCGGTCGATGCATTAAAAATAATTAAAAAGGAGTAAAAATGAAAACAAGACTTTTAATCGTTACTATCGCAATCGCAGCCGTGTTAATTCCGGCAATTGCTTTTGCCTCGACTGCTAATACTAATCAGATTGCAGCCAAAAAAACTAGTGGTGTCAATAAAATTAACGCCGAAATAAGTTGGTTTAATAAAGAAATTACTATTATCAATGCCAAAAAGAATATCACTACTGACCGCAAATCGTTCTTAATTAATATTGTTAATAACGATATTACTATTATGAACCAAATGAAAACTGATATTCAAAATGCCACCGACTGGGCAACAGTTAGAACTGATTTTAATTCCATCACCCCTGTCTATGATGGTTTAAAATCTGGTATTAAGAGCGCTGTAAAAGCTTAGCAAATTCTCAAAAAATAAAAAATCGCCGAACCAATTGGTCAGGCGATTTTTTTATTGACAATTTTGGAAATTGATGAGTTAAAGTTATAATTTTGATATTACTGTTCCTGAAAAATTTGTTTGAGAAGGAGAAATCCAATGAAATGGTTGCTAGTTTTAGGATTAACTTTTTTCGCCTCAATGCCGACTTTTAATGCCGATTTAAATAGTAAAAATCAGATAATTCAAACCTGCGTCATTAAAACAAAAATTTCAGTTTCGATAAATCCCCCAACTTTTTGGTTTGACCAATCTGTTGAATTCCATCAATATCAAAATTGGAAAAAAAGTTTGTTGGCACCAATCAAAGTTAAACAACCGTCAAAGCCCGAACCGAAAAATACTCGTGTGGTCGCCATTACGATTGATGACGGACCACAAAAGTTTTTCGATCAGAGAGCTTTGGAAATTCTGAAACAATATCACGCCACCGCCACTTTCTTTTTTATCGGTCAACAAGCAGCCTATCAAACCGATTCGATTAAAGCTTTGGCCAAAGCCGGTTTTGAAATCGGCAATCATAGTTTTACTCACGCCAATTTCGCCAGCTGCTCATCAGCTAAAGACCGATCGGAAATTTGTCAAACCGATCGAATTTTAACTGGCGCGATTGGCCACAAACCGCTCTTTTTCCGCCCACCTTACGGCGCCCATAATTCGCGATCTGACACCGTGGCCGAAAGTTTGGGTCACAAAGTCATTATTTGGGATATTGATCCGAAAGATTGGCGCGGCAAGAATGGTCCGCCGCCAGAGCAAACCCTGAATTATATTTCGGCAAGACTTAAACCCGGTGTCGTCATTTTGATGCACGAAAAGAAAAACACTTTGATTATGTTGCCAAAATTACTGGAAATCTTAAAACAAAAAAACTATCAAACCATCAATCTCTCTGATCTTAAAACCTAACATTCGATTATTTGTCTTTTCACTTGCTCCCTTCCGGGAGCTTTTTTAAATCAAATTAACCGCGTTACCACCTTGGAGGTGGTAATATATGGTTGGAGCTAAATAGTTGCAATCAAGACGATTTTTTGGTAAAATAGTTTTAGATAGTATTCCCCGGTATCCAGACGCTAAGCGTCAAAACCAGACGCTAAGCGTCATAGCTCAGCGTTTTAAAATCAATTGGTGATAAAGCTCCCCGGTAGCTCAGCGGTAGAGCGACTCCCTGTTAAGGAGACGGTCGCCCGTTCGAATCGGGCCCGGGGAGCTTTGTTACTGATTGAGAGTATTCGACGATGGCGTCGAAGGGCTCGTTCAGAGTAAAAGACAGCTTTTTGCCTTCTAATTTCAAGTTCGAAAGTATGAAGGTGATGAGTTGTCTTTTTTGTTCTGGTTTCGAACTTTCAAATATTTCTAGTGCTTTGTTTGTTAGCTTGATAAGGTATGTACAGGCCATAAGAAACGCTTTGTTGCCCTCTGTATGCCTTTGCATTTGGTTGTCTAAGAAGCTTTGTCTGGCTGATATTTCTTCGAAGATTTCATCATATTGGTCGTCTGTAATACGCCCTCTGGCATTGTCGAGGTAAGATTTCTTTAATATTCGTTTGTTTTCGTCGTATTCTTTCCTGAACTGATCAATTGAAGTTTCATAAAATTCTTGCTCGGCCTTAAGGTTATTTTCCAATGATAATTTTAGATCCTGAAGTACGTCCATAGGTACTCTGATTTTACGAAAAACGTCTTTAACTTGCTCAATAAGGTCTTCTTCAAGTACTATTTCTGTTTTATGCTTACCCTTAAATTGATTACAAACACAATAATTAAAACCTTTCTTCGGGTCTTTACCGATCATACAGCCACATTCGCCACATCTGATCAGCCCTCGAAAAACAAAAGGCTTGCTGGCGTATTTAATTAGAGTATTGGACCGACCATTTCGGACCGAATTGCATTTTTCAAATAGCCATTTCTCGATTATTGGTTCGTAATGGTGGGGCCAGATCTGATCTTTATAAATCATTTCGCCGTAATAAAATGGATTCTTCAGGATTATATCCATCTGGCTATAAGGCACAACCGATTTTTGAGGGTTATTATTTCTTAAACCATCGGCTTCAAGAATTTGAGCGATTTTCGGCACGCTATAACTGCCAGTAGCGAATAATTCAAAAGCCTTTTTGATATAACGCCTTCTAGTACTATCGGGCAATATATCTTTTTTGCCGTCTTCTAATGTTTCGTTCAGGTAGCCGATTGGGGCTTTCGTCGGCCATTCGCCATTTCTAAGCTTTTGATCTATAGACCTATTCACATCATCAGATAATCTGTTCAAGTATTGTTTGGCAATAAAGACCTTTGCTTCCCACATAAACATTTGATTGCCTGTGGCTTTGGCATTTAAAAAGAAGCCATCTTGAACAAAATGGACCTCTAGACCGTTATTTTTACGCATTTCGTCTATATCGACAGCGTCTTTAAAGTTTCTAGTTAATCGGTCCACATTCTCGCATAAAAGAACCTTGACGCTTTTATTTTGCTTCAAGTACTTAAGAACCTCTTCAAACTTTTTTCTGATTTTACTGCCAGCACTTTCCGAGAAAGAGAACGTTTCAACTACCTCAAAATTATGCTTTTCCGCATATTCTTCAAGCTTTCTTATCTGAGCGGGTAAAGAATGACCCTGATCTTCTTGCTCTTTGGTCGAAACCCTGGCAAGAATTACCGCTTTCATAATATTCCTTCAAATTTTTTCCAATTTTTATCTTGTTCAATTTTTCCTTTTACAAACTCATAATTAACCGAATCATTAAAATACCAAACCCCAGAACTCTTCACTATGATACCACCAACATATTTGTTGCCAAGAGCTTTTATTTTTTCAGAAAGCGCAACGGCCTTATCTTTAGTTTCTTGAGATTTAGCAGTCTCGTCATCTTTTGTATCAAATATACCGATTCTGCCATCCTTGAAATAGATTATCCAATCTGGATAGAAAAGAGCCTCTTTCTGATCAACGGAGTCCATATATTTTAAGGCGTAATATATTTTCCCATAATCACCATTTTTAAACCACCAAGTAATAGAATTATCCAGACTATCTATATAATTTTTGAAATCAAGCTCATTTTTTTTGCCCTTGTAATCATCTATTAAGATATAAAACTTATCCAGAACACATAGCTTCTGATCTTCATCCGTATAGTCTTCAGTAAATGAATATTCATCTTGGATTTTAAACAAAGGAGCTTCTTTTTGCTCGTGCAAAATCTTTTTTTCATCAATTATTTGTTTTGCTATCGGCTTAAAATCAATCAAAGCTTTCGTTATTGCTGGTCTAAACTTGCTAGAAGCCCCTTTATTAATATCTTTAACGAATACCCGATAGAAATAATCACTATCTTCGTTAATGGTTTTCTTTAACCAAATTCTTATAGCGGATTTTAGAGTACTCCAAGACCTTGCGATATTGGTGTATTTTGCTTCATTATTTTCCTGTTCTTGTAGTAATTGATAGCAAATATAATTAAACGTTTTTTCAACGTCATTAGTAGACATTTCCATTTCAAGATCGCTACCTTCTTTGTTAAATTCGTAGTTCAATTGATCGAAATCTTTAAACTCGGCATTAACGATAATCTTATTGGTTAGATTACCGTCAAGATCTATTTTTTGGTTTTCTAATTTTTTTTGGGCTTTCCCAAGTATATCGTTATCCGTTATATCAAAATATTTGTTTATTGATTTGATAAAGCTTTGCTGAAATTTAAAGGATTTTGGAATATCCCCATAATCAACTCTTGAAATATATTCGGATTGTAGCTCTATGTTCTTAACACCTTCTTTCGGATATGAGAAATGAATATATGGCTTATTATTGCCTGATTGATCAGGCAATTCAACTTGATTCCTCTTATAGTTCGTGTAAAGATAGCCAATTCTTAAATTTTCATTATTTTTGTAGTCTTCTTTAAGCTCTGGTTCTGGCATTCTGAGTATTCTGCCAACTGTTTGAGTGTAAAATTTATCAGATTTAATCTCTCTGAACATTACGAGAACGGAAGCACGAGGACAGTCCCAACCAGTTCCAGCCGCCTGCTTAAAGAGCATATAGTCGGTGTCACTATCGTTTTCAGTTATTAACTCCATATTCTCTTGTCTACCATCAAACCATTTGGCAATTTTTTTATCAGGTATTCCAATTTCTTTTAGGTAATCACTTACAACCGATTCTTTTGTTTCTTTGGCCATTTCAATCAATTTGTTGTCATCGTTTGGTAGCTGGATCAACATTAAAGGGTTTACATCTTTGCCAAGTTCTTTAAATTCTTTCTTTAATTCTTCTCTCCGCTTAACACCTAAATCAAGTAATACTTTATCAAGATCTTGCCCTTTGTGGCTCAATAAATCTTCTTCTGTCTGAACCACGATTTTTTCTTTGATAAGACCTTGTTCTACTACCTGCGGACGATTAACCTCAACCATTGAACCCATTCTGTAGGCTTCAAGTTCATCTTCTTTATCTGGTGTAGCAGTAATATGTAAAATGATTTTTGGATCTATATAGTCAATAATCTCTTTTGCAAGAATTGTACCTTTATTCTTATGAGCTTCGTCAATAATGAGAATTATTTCACGATTATCGTTTTGAGTTCCGTCAATAAAGTCTTCCCAATAAGCCCCTCTTTCTTTTCGCATTATTTCATCTTCTGGTCTCCTTAATACCCGAGTCTCGGCACTTTTTGAAACTATTTTTTGCCAATTTAGAAAGATAATATCATTGTTAAATAGCTTTCTTCTGTTTATATCATCGACAGTAACTAAATTGTTCTCTAAATTGTTCTCAAAGTATTCGGCAAATTTGTCTTTACTTTGCATAGCAAGATCATCGCTAAAAGTAATCCAGATAAACGCTTTATCTTCTTGCCATTGGGGTAAATGATTTAAACCTCTGATAAAATTAGCAACCATAAAAGTTTTACCGCTACCAGTAGGGGCTTTCAAAACAATGGGGAGTTTTTTGCCACCTTTTTTCCAAGTCTCAACAAAAACTTTCGATAATTTATCTATGGTCTCTTTTTGAAATTCTAATGGGTTAAATTGCTTCATTTTTATACCAAATTATATATTTGCTTATAAATTTCTACTATTGGTTGAGGAATTGTTTTTATTCTAATATTTTTCATATCTTCAAATTCGTATATTGTTTCATCAGATTCCCAGCTAAAGATATAAACGGATATTTCGTCAGCTTTTAATTTTTTAACTTCCTGAATAAATTCATCGTATTTATCCATTTCTTCCCTAAAATATATTGCAGTGTAGCGATTATTATCTTTAAATATTTGGTAAAATTCATTTTTCTTTTGTTCGTAAAGAGTATTTTCTGCAATTGCCAAGAGCTCACCAGCATTATAGGCTAACTCTAGCTTATCCTGGTCAGTTGAATTTAAAATGTTATTTTCCCCAACAAAGGCAGTCTTATAATATTTTATTGAGCCATTATACTTTTTGACAGAATTAACCATTCTTGGATGGCATACTTCAGTCATAATGCCACCCTCGTTATTAGTAACTAGAATAAATTGTCTTCTTCCTTTATCTTTATGATTCAGCTCCATTACTGCTTCGCCAGTTGTCCCAGAACCAGCAAAAAAATCTAGTATAACGGCGTTTTTATCGTTAATGCTTGATATAATTCTTTTTAACAGAGCTAATGGTTTTTTACCATTTTTAAACTCTACACCACCCTCTGCCTCAAGACCAGTAGTTTTTATGTCTGTCCATAGGTCGCCTGGATGTACACTTAAATTATCGATTGCGAGGAGTAATTGTACACGAGGACTTGCTGAATCATCGTCATAGTCGCCTTTGACAAGATAGAGGATATTATCTCTTACAGAATTTACAGAAAAAATCTGTTGTTTACTATCCATCCTTTTGACATCAGCGAGTCTCTTAACTGAACTAGAAGCTGCGCTGCGGCAAATTCGCCAACTATTATCTGTAAGCCATTTAGATAATTCATTTTTTGGAATTTCTAATGACTTTAAGGTGGCCGCTAGAGAGCCAATCTTTACATTTTGGAAAATTTCATCAAGATGTTCGGTTGCGGTTTTAGGAGCGAGATTATTGTTATCTAATATATTAAGATATTCCTGGTAGTCGTTATAGGAAAAATTTTCAAGTATAAGATTATACTCATTATCCCAAATTTCTTTAGGGATAAAGTCGAATGATAGGTTTCTAATTCCATCCTTCATCGCTAGGAGTAAGTACTCTTTATATTTGGGTATACCGCCAGATTTTTTAATAGAGGCCATCTTCAGACCAGAGGCTTCGCTCATTTTCACTACAATTGTCTTGATTGAGTCGCCGAATTTTTCTGCTAATAATAGTTTTAATTGGGCATATTCGTTGTCATCGATAGAGACAGCTAATAGACCATCTTTTTTCATTAAATCGTATGTCAAATCCAATCTTTTTTTCATAAAAGACAGCCAGTAAGATTGTCTAAATGGATGATCAACGGGTACATCAGTTCCATCGGGAAATTTATCCAATATCCTCTTGTCCTTGTATCTGAATCCATCCGAGCCAGTATTATACGGTGGATCGATGTAAACAATATCAATCTTTTCCTTGTGAGTATAATTTAAGCAAGTGAGTGCGTGGTAATTATCACCCTCGATAAGTATATGAGTTGGTTGGTCATCTTCAGTTCCAATCGCCATTTTTTGGTCTTCCTTTAATATTGGAAGTTTATGCTCGACATCATCCTCGAAGGCCTCAGGGACATCAAACCAATTCAACCCGTATCTTTCTTTTTTGATGTTATTTTTAAGTTTTGCAATCGTTTTTTCTAAAAAAAGAATTTTATTGTCTTTTTCTTCAAGAACATTTCTTTGCTGATTACTCTGTAAATAGTCCTCAAAATCGGACTTGAGAACCCTGAAATCTTTACCTGTTTTTATAGCCTTCAATTTACCAGAATTAATATGTCTATAAACGGTCATTATATTGATCTTCAATTTATCGGCAATTTCCTGTGATGTGTAAAATTCTTCGTTATTTTCCATTATTACCTCTGTTATTATAATACTTTACTTTAGTTTACATTGCAAATTTTAATTTTGGATGATTCTTTAGGCTTGTTTTGTTCATCTCTTCGATAGACTGGCCAATACCCAATATGGCTTTATATTTACAATTTTTTGGCAAATCTAAGGTTCGAATAAGCTTTGCAAGTTCGCTAAATGACCTGTCATAGCCGTGAGAACTCAATAGATTTTTTAACTGTAGAACTTGACCCTTTTGGTAAATATTTATCACAGAGGCTATCCTGAGGGCTTGGTTCGCCGTCATCTTATCAGATTCCAATATTAAACTTATCAAATCGATTTCTTCATAGTCTCTTATGTTTGCAATATCCAAGCCATCGGCTATTTCGTGCCAGTACTTGCCGAGGACCGCCCTGGCAATATGTTTTTTGAATAATCCTTGAAAAGTAAGATCATCATTAAAAGAGAATAATTTCAAAATGTCTTTGATTTTCTGCCTGTCAACGAGCCTTGCTTCAATTCTGATAATCTCCAATTTATTCGTGTCTTCAATTAAATCCAGTAAATTAAGCTGTAATTTATTATCTTTTTCAATTGATCGTTTGTCGCTTATTTTAGCCTTAACCAAATCGGCCCATTTGTCGTAAACGGCAAAATCGAGTGAGTTGGTATGCTTCAAATGCAAGCAATGCCCCTTATTACGATATTTTACCTCTTCAATATCACTTGATCTGGTAAGGTCAACTTTACTGAGTTCATTGAGAATTTGCCAAGTTTTAACGCCGTTTCCCAAAACAAAGTTTTTCGAATAATCTATTTTGGAAACATTGGCTTTTTTTAAATCATCGGGATATGCTCTGATCTTCATTTCCCATAAATTGTTATAGAGTTTAGCCACTAGATTATCAAAATCGCTTTCATCCAGTTCGTCAAAATTATTGCCAAAGAGGATTTTAGGAGCCGAAAATTCAATTCGAATCTGTTCGGTCCCGAATCTATTATAAAGAGTGATTCTTGGCTTATATCCTTCTTTGTTAAAATCAGGGTTATAAACTTTTTTAGTAAAGCTATTTTTCCCTATATAATCAGTTGATCTAAATCTACTGTGGTCAAAAATCTTGTACTGGTCCTGATTCAGGGTTAAAGCTATTGTGTCGATCATTACTTTTTTCCATTACTTCTTTAAATTTGTTACAAATTGCCGTTTCGATGGCTGAAGATAAATCCCGATCGATGGGATGGTATATATTCAAGTTCCTGTCGCCGACCTTTTTGGTGGGGTAGGTGATTCTGTAGCCGTTGCCGTCCAGTCTTGAATGGACCCCGATCGAGCCAAGAAAGATTTTGCCATCTAAAACCAAACTGGCGAACCCGACCAAACCATCACTCGGTTTAATTGGTATAATTTGAACTTCGGTTATGTTCATTTTTTAACTCCTCCCACCTCTCCTGGCCTTATCCCCCCTGCTTCATTACTAAGAGGGGGAGGATTGACAAGACCTTCTTTTTGTGGGATACTTGGATTAGATAATCTATCTTGACTAGTGGCAAGGCTCACCACGGCAGTACCCTTTTGAGGGTTAATCACTGGACTTTGTCCAGGCTGACCAATGAGGGATCCGCCGTCCTCCAAGATAGATTTTTTTAATTCTTCCATCGGTTTCAAATAGTTCTCAGTTGTTTTAAAACCGCCGTGACTGACACGCAATTTACTCCCATCATCTAAAACCTCCACGATTGACAATGTGTTTTGTGGAGTTTTTTTAACATATAAATATGAGTTCGATCCACCTTTAAAAAAATTAGGCAAAACATCATCTGGATTACTGACTACAAGTTCAGTTTCAGCCGGACTTAAATGCACTGATTTTTCTGGGCTACCAACAGTTTCGGCAAAATGGGTCAAAGAACCTTTATCATATACAATAGGACTGTTATCTTTAACCTGATGAACCCCCATATCATTTATTTGTTGAATATCATTATTATTTATTCTCGGTATTTGATGTTCGCCCGTAGTTTTAACATCATTTATGATTTTTAAATCCTGTGGGCTAAGTTTATTTGCTTCATTACTAAGAGGGGGAGTGGCTGGATTGACAGGTGTTTGTATGGCTAATTGTGCGTTTTCTGGCGTAATAGGTGGTTTAGTACTGGACTGGTCCAGTTTCTTTTTGTGGGTCATTGTTTACTCCTTTTGTTAAATTATTTTCTTCTTGGTTAACAATGTGATTTTCTCTATCTATTTCGATTAGCAAACTAAAAAATCCGATGAGATTAGTTTTCATCTCGGCCACCTTATCTTCGGAAAGCTTTCTACCATAAAGCCTTTCGTAAGGGTTTAGTTGT
Source organism: uncultured Candidatus Berkelbacteria bacterium (assembly GCA_903877885.1). Lineage (GTDB taxonomy): Bacteria > Patescibacteriota > UBA1384 > UBA12157 > UBA12157 > CAIRFN01. The sequence continues at coordinate 26,932 of CAIRFN010000011.1, read as the reverse complement.
GGTTCTTTTACTTTATTCATTTGTTACCTAATTAGGCATTACGCATAAATCAAGTTAAATCAGGGCTTTACACCGAAACAATGTCAATAGTCCTGCAACAAAAAAAGAAACCTGTAAAATACAAGTTTCTTTTACGCCTAAGCTACGCCTGGTGTATTTTTGGTGTAATTAAACTATTTTGGCAACTTTAGTCCAAAACTATAACCTTTCGATTGGTAGTTAGAAATTTGAATATAATTAGACAACAAATCATCAGGAATAACTTTTTTGAGATTAGATTTGGTATTTTTGACCCAATCTCTGTCTTTATTCTCATTAAATTCTTCGGCAACCCGTTTTGTTATTTCTTCCATTGTTATATCTGCAAAAAACCAAATATTATCTTTTCTTTCACCTTTTTGCTTTAATATATTGACCAGCGCCGAGAATAGATAATATGTATCAGAACCCTTTGTTTTAGTTGGCGAAAAATTTATTGCTTTTATACCGCCATCAGATGTTTGTAGCTTGAAGGTTCTGCCATCAAAATAACAAAAGTCAGGGTTCTCTTTCGGTATAACAATGGTTTTTATCAAGCTATCTGATTTTTTTTCTATTCTTTTGGTCAAACTAAAACGATCTATTTCAGATAAGATATGATTATGGATTCGGTCCAAATACCGTTTAAATTCTTCCATTTTAAAAAATCTATACTGGGATAACCAGGGCGCTAGCTTTTTGATTCCTAATATTTCTTTCATTTCCTGGACAAGTCCTATAAAGTTATGCAGATTAGCTTGTTCATTTTTTTCTCTATATGAAACCGAGAAGTCATCGCTTAGGTAAATTGAAACATAAACTAGCGTCAACTTATTCCAATCGCTCCATAAGGCGAATATTTGGTATTCCTCTAATCTTTTAATCATTTTACTCAAAGTTTTGTTAGATTCAGATACTGAAAAATCAACAATCATTGTCTTGTCACGGCTATATTCCGCAAATTTTTTGACTAGATCAGTATAGCCCTTTTGATGTAATGACCAGCAAAGGCTGGCTACGGTTTCGGCTGTAGAAGTTGCTTGATTACCAAATCCACTTAACATTTGTATTTTATTTTCTGAATATCCGCGGTATTGATCGATTTCATATTGAAAATCCGCTTCATCGATCCTGTTGTCCTTCATAATCTTTATAAGTTGGTTGAACGTGTCCATAGTTTCTTCGACCGTCTTAATTGATAAATCATCTATTGGCTTCGTTATCTTAAATTGATTATCAATCAAGGATATGTGGACTAAATATCTTAATAGGCCTGATTTTTCTATTGCATTCGTATAATCAGAAACACCAATAAAAAAGCTTTTTTCGTCCATTTGTTTATAAGCATAATTAAACTTCCGTTCAAGATCATTTTTGCGAAATTGAATTTCATCATCTGTTATTTTCCGAGGTTTATTCATTACATCTTTCAATTTATTTACTCTTTCTTATAATATAATCAGTAAAATAGTAATTACACAAGGATTTTTATGATTTCAAAAGAATCGCTAGACAAATTTAAGGCGATTTACAAAAAAGAGTTCGGAAAAGATCTAAACGATCAAGACGCTTTAGAGTTGGCCACAAAACTGCTTCGGCTTGTAGAACTAATCTACAAACCAATGACCAAAGAAGATTATGAAATGGTCCAAAAGCGACGTCAGGAGACTAATTAGCTAAAAGTCGAAGCAAGGATCTAATTTTAATAGTTCAATTTCTTTGCCTAAATTAACAATAATATCATAGTATTTCGTTCTGAATATATCGGCTAGAGGGAGCTTTGCAACTAATTGTCAAAAAATACGGTTAATCGCCGTCTTTTTTTGTAATATCAAAAGAGAACCCATTGGCAATTTGATGGCAAAGTGTATAATTGTCTTATTCGGTAAATCACCGATGAATCTTATCGCAAGGAGAAATGCTATGCTTTTGACAATCGATGAAGTACAAGGATGGTCAGACGATAAATTGATCACTGAATTTAAATCGTATGTTCAATGTGACTACTTATGTATTCCACCTATTGATTCTACGGGAATAAATCGTAAAAATATTTCTACTATTGAAAATGAACTTCGTCACCGTCTTGAGTCTGGTAAAAAACGCTAATTACTCACCCCAACCGGGGTGATTTTTATTTTAAAAAAGACAGAGAACGATTCTCTTTTGACCTGATGTTTGGGATTTGAAATTATTTTACGCTACCTGTAAAAATACGGTTTATCGCCGTCTTTTTTTGTAATAAAAAACCCGTAGATCAAATCTAACGGGTAATATTAATAATTTATTTAATGCTTTCGGCTTTAATAAAGTCGATTTTTTCTTTACTTATAGACAAGGTCTTAAGAGCGGCAATGTATTGTTCGGAGGTTACATTGTTAAATTGGTTTTCTTCGGTGCAAATCAGCCGACCGGCAACTTCGACCGCACCAAAACAGGTAATAAAATCATTGTTAACTCTTAAAACTTCATGATCTTTTTCCCGCGGTATAAGATAGAGTTTTTGACTGGTAAAAATCAAATTATAACTGGTTTTACCGCTAAAAGTTTGATTGATGAATTGAATATGTTTAAAAACAATTTCAGCCAGACCAGGAGTGTTGATATCAAAATCAATGAACCGAATCGGATGATCAGAGTCACTATGTTCAATTGCTAAACTACCTAATTGATGAGCAATTGCTTGATAATGAAAATGATTTTGACTGGCGCCAGCACCAATAGCATTAAAGAAAATGAGCAAGTTTTGGCATTTTCTAATTAAACTGATCGCATCTTGAAGAAAACCAAGTTCCATATGTTGAAGATAGTGAGTCAAAACAATATGTACACCTTGGAGCCTGACCGGCAAGAGCATAAAATGACCATTTTTTTCAAAAGGTGAGAAATTATAGAAAATCGCCCAATAACGGCGGTTAAGAACCGGCAAAAGGGCTAACGGCGTTCTTGGTAATAGACTATGTTGATGACCAGGATCTTGGCAATAAAAGCCGCACTTTAGCGGATCATCCGACGGTGCTGCCTGCGGGCCAGGACTCTTTGGATTGGCGGCAGTGGCGCGAAGCCGGCGGTGAGGCATAAAAACCGCCTCCAGATTTTGATTCAAACTTTTTATCGGCTTATTGGTTTCGAAAATTATTTCTTGAGTAATATTTTTAGCATAATATACCGGTTTACCTTCTTTAATAACTACTCCGGTTTCCAAAATATCATTAGTTTTCCACCAACCGGCGGGGTCATCGAAATAAGCCACAAACTGATTAATGATCTTACCTTGCTCGGCATATTCAAGCCATGCTTGGTCAAGATCGATGCCAATAGACATACCGTTTTTGCTATTCATAAGATTGCTCCTTCTGACGGCTTAACGTCTTCGATTTAATTTAATCGAAACCGTCTTTGCTGTCAGAAATATTTGTTAAGGTATAAATAAACTCAACTAGAAAATATCATATTGTAAAAAAATAGTCAATAGTAGTCTGTCGCGAGACTTGATGCCTAGTAGCGGCCTTAAATTTCGACTTATCGACAAACCAGAAAAAATTGACCAAACAGTGGTCTTTTTTGTATCTCGATATTTATTTTCGTCCAAATAACAGGTTAAAATAATGAGTGTTTTTTCGCGAACTTTACCTAAAGGCGCGATATTTAGCTCATTTTTTGAACCATATTTTTGGCGATAAATTTGTACTCAAAATCTTTACTTAATCCCTAAAACAAGCTATAATGATTTTACCTTGAAAATTTTTTCAGAGAACGATGTTTCACTTGAGGAGGGCGAAATGAAAACTGCCATTTTGACTGTCGGCATGCGTGGAGCGGGCAAAACCCATTTTTGCAAAGCGGTTCACAAAGTGCGCCCCGATATTCACTTCTTCTGCCGCGATGACTATTTCAATGAACATTTTGGTCACTTTACTTTTGATCCATATAGCGGCGAAGGCCCATATGCAGCGCAATGTTTTTGGCAATTTTTAATCGAATCGATTAATCAAAATGAGGGCATTTTCCTAATCGATTACTGGACCGGCTATGTCGAAACGCGGGTCGATCTGATTAATAGACTCTATATCGCTGGGGCAGAAAAAGTCATCGCCTGGTTTTTTAACACTCCGCTAAAGAAAAATATTGAGTGGTTTATTGAACGCGAGTTTGACCCCAATAAGAAATGGGAAAGCAAGGAAAATTTAGCTGATCGATGTGAATCAGACTACAATTTATTTCGGAAAAATATCGATGATATTCTGGATTTCAACAAAATCGATCCAGCGGAAATTGTTCCAAATTCAGACCTTCATCCGCGTTGGGATAAATATAAATTCCACTTCGATCAAGTTATTACCATCAATCAAACACAAGAAAATTCTCTGAAAAATATTTTACAAATCTTACCTATCCTCGTTTAATTCCGATGCCTCGCATCGGTTTTTTATTAAAATAAAATACCACCGGCTTTAGCCGGTGTGTGCGTTTTAAAGCATCGCATCTAATTTGTCATTCTCGAGTCGGATGGTAATCCGACATCGGGAATCCAGTTTAAATTATATCCTGGATTCCAGATCCGGAATCCGTCCGATCTGGAATGACAATTTGAGATTTACTTTAAATAATCTTTTAATTTTTGGCTGGATTCGTTTTTCTTCATTTTCTGAAGAGCTTTGGCCTCGATCTGACGAATACGTTCGCGAGTGACACCAAACTCTTTACCGACTTCTTCCAAAGTGTGAGTCCGGCCGCCTTCTTCCAAACCAAAACGCATTTTCAAGATTTTCTGTTCGCGTGGCGCCAAATTAATCAACGATTCACCAACATGACCTTTCATTAATTGATAAATGGCATTTTCTTCCGGCGAAAGCGAAACTTTGTCTTCAATGAAATCGCCCAATTTCGAATCTTCTTCTTCACCAACCGGCGCTTCCAAAGAAACTGTTTCTTGAGAAATTTTAATAATATGTTCAACCTTATCGACTGGCATTTGCATTTCAGCGGCAATTTCTTCAGGAAGCGGTTCGCGGCCCAAATCTTGAACTAATTGACGTTGCACCCGAATTAATTTATTAATCGTTTCTACCATATGAACCGGAATACGAATGGTGCGAGCCTGATCGGCAATCGCCCGGGTAATCGCCTGGCGAATCCACCAAGTAGCATAAGTCGAAAATTTAAAACCTTTGTGGAAATCGAATTTTTCGACAGCACGCAAAAGTCCGGTGTTACCTTCTTGAATCAAATCTAGTAAAGATAATCCCCGACCGATATATTTTTTGGCAATGGAAACGACTAGTCGTAAGTTTGCTTCAGCTAATTTTCGTTTGGCATTTTCATCCCCGGCTTCAATTCTTTTAGCTAAGCGAATTTCCTCTTCAGTGCTAAGTAAAGGAATTTGACCAATTTCACGCAAATACATTCGAACCGAATCATCGGAAATATCTTTGAGCTCACCGGCTTTGGATTTTTCGACTTCTTCTTCGCCCGGAATTTCCAAAAGTTTGCGACCTTGGCGCACATCAATTCCTAAATTTAAAAATTCATCAAATAAAGCATCGGCTAAACCGAGATTTCGTTCCGGTTCAGGCATAGCTTGAGTAATTTCTTGATAAGTGACAAAACCTTGAGAATGGCCTTTTTCTAAAAGCAATTTAATCGGTTCAGGAAATTTAACTTCGTTTTCTCGGATTTTCTTTTTTGGTTTTTTGCTTTTAGCCGCTTTTTCAACAGCGCGTTTGGCGCTATCCACGGCTTGGCGTTCGCGAGATTGTTTGGCTTCTTTATTGACTGATGGCATTTTGAAACTCCTTAACCAGTTGTTTTAATTTTTCCCGGTCACCGTCTTCTTCAGCTTTGGCAATAGCCTCGGCGTAGAATTGTTTCATTTTTTCTTGTTTGTGAGCCTGGAAATTGGCCAGCAAATCATCAATGACTTGGTTAATATTCGGATAGTCATTTTCCAGCTCAATTTGTAAGCCCTCCAATTTTTGAAAATCGCTATCTTTTAGTTTTGATTTCAAAAACTCACCCAGTTTATCTGTTCTTTTATCATTGTACCAGGTTAATAGCTTGCTGTAAAGCAGTTTCAAATCCTCTGGCAAATCTTCAGTCTTAACTACTAATGAGGCTTTTTCAATATTTTTTGGCGCCAAGGTCAAAAGTCCGACCAAAATCGCTTCATCAGTCAGCTTGGCTTTTTGATTTTCGGTCTGTTCTTTGTTATTTTTGTCCGGTTTCTTATCGATAACATTATTTAAACTGTTAAATATGACCTCTTCAGCGATTTTTAATTTGCGCGCCAAAACGCCAACATAATGAGCTTGTTCGATTTTGTCTGGTATCTTTTTAATAATCGGTAAAAGTTCTTTGGCAATTTCTTTTTTCTGGATCGATGTTAACTGATCGGTATTTTTGATATTCGGACCAAAAACCAAATTAAAATACCAATCGACCACCGGAATCGCATTTTGAACCGCTTTTTGCCAAGATTCAGGCGAAGCAATCGAAAACTCGCCAGGGTCTTTGTAAGGTGGCGGAATGATCACCATTTTGACATTCAAGCCTTGAGCAATCGCCATTTCGTAAGCTTTTTTTTGAGTTGTCAGTCCAGCATTATCAGTATCAAAAGCAAAAATAATTGTCTGAACAAATCGGCCCAAAATCTGCAAATGATCAACGGTTAAAGCCGTGCCCGAAGTTGCCACCACATTTTCAACGCCGGCTTGATAAGAACTAATCACATCCATCTGACCTTCAACTACCACCACCGCCTGATTTTGACGAATACTAACTTTAGCTCGTTCCAAATTGTAAAGCGTTCGGCTTTTGTGAAAAATACTGGTTTCCGGTGAATTATAATATTTTGGCTCCTGACCAAATTCGGTCGCTCGTCCAGTAAAACCAATCACTTGGCCCAACGGATTGGTAATTGGAAAAACAATCCGTTTGAAAAATCGATCTGGGCTACCAGATTCTTGAATTTCATTTTCTGTAAAATTTTTAAGCGACAACCATTTCAAAAGCGAAATTTTTCCCGGCGCATAACCAAGTAAAAAAAGTTTAATTGTTTCAATAGTTAAACCGCGAGATTTCAAATATTCCAAAGCATTTTGGCCAACCGGATGATCGAGTAAAATTTTCTGCCAAAACCGGGCCACCAACATATTTAAATTATAAAGTCTGGCTTTTAGGTTTTCTTCTTCTTGATGAGCCTGAATTTGATCCGGCGTTTTCTTGACTAATTCTACACCAGCACGAGCGGCCAAAACCTCCAAGGCTTCGCGGAAATTTAAATTTTCCATTTTCATCAGAAACGAAATTACGTCCCCAGAGGCCGCGCAGCCAAAGCATTTGAAAATTTGTTTATCTGGCGAAATCATCATTGACGGCGTTTTTTCATGATGAAAAGGACAAAGCGCTCGATAATTGGCGCCCGCCTTTTTCACAGTTAAATACGACGAAATAAATTCGACAATATCTATTCTTTGTTTAACTTGCTCAACTTCATCCAGTAACATGTTTTTAATATAACAGAAAAGCAGGTTTTAGCAAACCAATTAAAAATTAAGATGATATATTTAGTCCAGTTTTTTTTCGTTTTTTTCGGTTTCGAAGATTATGCGATTCATTTCAGCCACCGCTTCAACCGGAAATTCGCCAAGTGATGTTTCTTCGGAAAGCATAACATAATCAGTGCCATCTAAAACCGCATTGGCCACATCGGAAACTTCGGCCCGCTCGGGCGTTTTGGAGTGCGTCATCGACAGTAACATTTCGGTGGCCGTAATGACCATTTTTTCCATTTCATTGCATTTTCTGATAATCAATTTTTGAGCAATCGGCACATCTTCCAATTTAATATTGCGGCCCAAATCGCCGCGCGCCACCATAATCCCATCGGACGCGCTAGCCAGTTCTTCCAGTTTATCAATCCCCTTTTGATCTTCGATTTTGGCAATAATTTTAATGTCGTGATCTTTAAATCTGTGTCGAATTTGATTAATTTGTTCGGCGGTTTCGGCAAAACTGACCGCCAAATAATCGAAATTTTGATTTGTTAGCCACTCGATTTCGTCCGTCCCTTTAATATCAAACATGACCGGGCGATCCAATTTTCGTAAATTTCCGGTAATTTCTTTATATTGCTTTGGCGAACCATATTTTGTGTTAATCCGTCCAATCGCCAACCCCGCTTCAACCATTTTTTTAAGTACCTCAAAATTTAAACTGGCCGGGCCGATTGTAGCAACAATTTTCGTTTTCACTTTTTGCGCCTTTCAAAGAAATCGAAAATCCAAGTCGTCACTGCCAACGCCAGAATCGCAATGGCAATTAGGAAAAAGAATGATTCGTCGGTTTTAGTAATCCAAAAAATCAGATAGTGGACAACCATCAGACCGGCGGCCACAATCGCCATCCATTTGTAATAAAATTTGTTGTTCATAAAACTTCCTTTGTGATTAGTTTAATTTTATCACTATCTGTTAGCTAAATATACAGCAAAGTTTAAAATCGAGGCAAAACTAACCCAAGCAATGTAAGGTAGCATTAGATAACCGGCGGATTTAGAAACTTTAAAAAACCAAATAATATTAGCTAGAATTGTCAGCCACAGAACAATGATAATCACAAAAGCAAATAGAATTTGATGAAAGCCAAAGAATACAATACTCCAAGCGGCATTGAAAAATAATTGTTCGACAAATAAAATCGAACCTTGTTTGGCTTCCGGTTTTTTAGTTTTCGCGGTCCAAACTAAGTACATAGCAATAGCCATTAAAATATAAAGTGTCGTCCAAACCGGCCCAAAAACCCAATTTGGCGGCGTTAAACTAGTTTTATTTAGATTTACATACCAAGTCGGAATTTGGCTAAATGTCGCCAATGAACCAGCCGCGGCAGCGGCAAAAGTCACTCCAAACGCGATAATGAATTTAGCAATGTTGTTTAATTTCATTTTTCCCTCACTATTTAATTACTCACTTTTCCAAAGACCGTGAATATTGCAATAGGCTCTGGCGATTAAGCCGTCGCCCGTAATATTAAATTCCGCTTCTGGCGCGTCGCCAGGTTTTAAGTATTTTCGATCAACATATTCGCCAACCATAATTTCAACCCATTCAATATGATGATCTTCTTCCATTGGATGTGGCTCGCTACCAACTTTAATCTTGACGCCAGTCGCAGTTACTTCAATCACCGGAATGTGTGTTTTTGGATTGCCATCAGACGAATTTGGTTCCTGTAATTCCATTGGTTTACCACAACAAACCAAAGAACTCGCACCAACGTGCAAAATTTCCACAATGTTACCGCAGACACTGCATTTGTAAATTTGATTTTTTTGAGTCATAGTTCTCCTTTTTTCTTTTTGTATTTTTATAGGTTTAATCTATTTGCCAAAATTTTTTAATTACCACATCATCAACACCATAAATTCTAAAAGCCAAAAAATCTTTGAAGTCGCTCACAAAAACACCGAGACCAAAAGCCATTAACATTTTGCCTAAATCAGTTTTATATAAAATCACTCCGATAATTATTAAAATCAAACCATAAATCCAATGATGCGGACCGTTAATTTGGCCACCGTAAATATGCCCTAGACGTCCGAGTGCGAAACCTAAAAATCCCGACAAAATTAAAATTAATATAATCATTACTTTTATTCTATCAAAAAGATTAAAAAAACGCCACTAATAAAAGTGACGAAATTGGTTAATGTGAATTAGATTAAGGATCAAAAGTTTTTTTGGTTTCACTGGCAAACTTAGCCATAGAAGTGACATGTTTGATATTGCCACAGTGAAGACATTGGTAAAAGTCGATAAAATGCTCGAACTTACCATAACCAGTTTCTTCAATGCCAACTGATTCATGCTTCTTATGCTCATATTCATGATTTTTGCCGCATAACTGACAACGGCAATTTCCTCTGATAATTCGGACGGAACCTTTGGGAAATTCATGTTCATGGTCTGTAATAGCTCCGCATAAATCGCAGCGATGCCTATAAGTCACAAATAAATGCATATGCTGTTTAATATGACCGCAATGGATACAAGCAACCCCATTTTCTCGTTTATGGATGCCGATTTGACACCAAAATGGAATTTTATGCGGTTTCTCGGTAACCTGAGTGGCATGGATAGTGAATTGTTGTTCAACCGGTTTTTCAGGTTCCACAAGTTTTTGTGGTTGAATATGGCTCTCCTGATTTTTCTCCACAGGTTTTTGAGTTGACGATGATGGCGGCTTCCAACCACGGCGTCGGCCGTGACCACTATGTTTTGACATGTGCATTCCCCCTTTGTAATATCGATTCTACGCCAAAAAAGACTAAACGTCAAGGTTTAGCTATGATTTTAACTAAATATTTTTATAAAATTGGAGCTTGGATTTCTGGAAAATTATCAGTTATAAATTGATTAATTTCTGGAAAATTTCTTTCTAAATAATCAGGAACTGTAGTTTTTAATCTAACAGCTTCAGTAAAAAATTCATCATATTTAAAATTGTGATTTTTATATGCCTGTGCATAATTCGTAATTGAGCCAGATCTGTCAACAATTTCTTTCCAATTATTTCTTTTATCTGCATCAATTAAATATTCGTAAATATGATGTGCTACCTCATGAGCGATAGTTCCTAATTTATATTGGCGCATTTTCTTTTCATCAAGAACGTCTTTTAAATAATCGAGTTTATTTGGTTCTTCGCCATAAAAACTAAAAAAACGAATTGGTGTAGGAATAAATTTTTTACTAAATTTTGGATCAGTATTCCATAGGACCATTGATTCGGCTCTATATTTGTGGTTTTTTACCCCAGGCATAATCTTTTGCCAATCTGAATAGATTTCAATCGGTAAAACATAATCAGTGCCGTTAAGCGCCACATTAACTTTATCAGCGTTGTAATCTATTTTCGAGATTAAACATTTCTCTAATAACCCTCGACTAAATGTTTGATAAATGAAATCTTTAGCGTCTGGGATATCTTGATCTTTTTCAAAACCGATAAAATCAATTTCTTTTCCTCTATTTTCTTCTACAGCCAAATCATAACTTTTAGCTTTTAAAACTGCTTCTGTGATTAATTTAGCCTTTGTATATTCGTCTACTTCACCAGCTAACAAATTTTCATAATTAAAATTTGCACGGTTAAGAAGGCTTTCGATCTGTTCGTTCGGCATACCTTCGCAAAAATCAAGGATTTGATTTAATAATTCTTCAGGAATATTCGCTTTAGTAACAGTTTCGAATTCGTTCCTATTAGCTACAATCGTATTTATAAGATCTCTTAATTCATCGGTAAAAATCTTGTATTCACCGTAATGCTCCTCGGCATATGATATAAGTTGGTCATTGTCGTTTTTATTTTTTTCAGAACCGAATTCGAGTCGTCTCAATTTTTTGGCTTCCTGATATTCCGGTGTCATTTTTTCTAAAGATAAAATTTCTCGCCTTTTAGTATGATCTGGCTCTTGAGTAATTTTTTGTGCTAAATCATCGCGATATTTCTGAAATTCAAAATTTTCCAACACATCTCCTTAATATTTAATATTAGCCTATTATTTATATTTTGATAATTTTTAGCCTTGCCCGATTTCACGAGATTCTGGTTTAGGTAAAACTTTTCCATCAGAACCATAGGTCGGAAAATATGAATCAGCAGTTAAATTATCGCTCGATTCAATTTCCTCTGAAGGATTCGTTGGCTCTAGTAATTCAGGGCTTTGATTTGGTGATTCTTCAGTTAAGTCTGTTTAATCACCGGTAGTCCCAATTTTTTTAATCGGCGAAACCAATGGTTCTAATTTATCTGGTGTAACTCGTCTGATTTCCATGAAACCTCCTTTTTCGATATTAATATAAATATTTTATGGTTTAAAGCCGATTTGTTTACGATTTTTTTCTTCAGGAGAATTGAGTTCTCTGATTATCTGGAAAACGATTCTAAACTGACGATCGTAATTTCTCTCCATACTATCAAGCCTTTTTAATAAATCTTTGTGTTCGGATAAAATATTTCTAATCTTGATAAAGGTTCTCATTATTTCAATATTTACTTGAATGGCTCTGTCACTGTTTAAAACTGATGACAACATTGCCACGCCTTGTTCGGTAAAAACATATGGAAGAGAGACATCATGAACCTTCCAGTTTGAGGTCACAAATTGTGACTTCAAAAATTTAAATTCTTCTCTTGTTAACCTAAACATAAAATCTTCAGGAAATCTTATCTTATTTCTTTTAACTTGCTGATTTAGAACCTTTGTTCCAACTTCATAAAGCATAGCCAAATCACGATCGAGCATCACTTTTTGGCCTCGAATCATATAAATTTTTTCTTCGATGAGTTCGTTAATTGCTAATTCTTCGACCATTTTCCCCTCTTGATTTATCAAATTTTAAAATCAAAAATTATTTTGCGTGTTTTTCCTGTAGTGCTTCAAAATATCCATATTCTGGTTGACCAATTGGTTCTATTCCACTGATATATTCAAGTGGCAAGCCTTTTGGCAAATTAGCTCTCCAACCCTCATCATCCAGTTCGTCATAAGCTGATTGCGGATCATTTTTTAATATTTCTGAATTTATACCGATGATAACGCCTTCTCTTCCAAATGATTCGTCAAAGGCAGCCTTGATGGCTGGAAAACCAAATCGATTAAGATATTCAATTATTGCATCAAAATGAGAAGAATTACGCAAATGTTCCTCTTTTAGTTCATCACGACCAATTTCAACTCTAATTTGATGTTGAAAAGCGACACTACCCATGGCATCTAAAAATTGTTTATCCTTAGAAAAATCTAAACCAAGAGTTCGACAAAGCGAAGCTTCAAAAGCTAGATCTCTCGCATACATTTCTATTCGTCTTTGAATATGCTCTTTTTCAGTTTCACCATCTAACCAAGATTCTGGAACCGGTTTATCTAATCTAAAAAAATATAAATAGTCGATTCCGCCTTCAATCTTACCAGTAGGTAAATAGCCGGTTTTAATTAGTTCATTGATTGCTTCGAGAGAAGTTCCATGATAAGCCATTATATCTGGCGAGTCCAAACCTTGCTCAAACAAATCAGCAATCTTTTTTTCTCTCTCTTTTATTTCATTTTCATTTAATTCTGCTTCTGGATTATTCAACATTTCAACAGACATTTCCACCTCCCTATTTTAATGGCGGGACACGTCGGTCTAGAACCTTTTGCCCCTTTCAGTATCTTCTCCAATTGTAGCGGATTTCAGGTTGAATGGCAAGATTTGAGACAGTTTTGACGGTCTGTGTCTCATTTTTTCTATTTCTGACCTGAAAATGAGACAAATGAGACAGTCTACGGCCGTTTTAGGACTTGTGTCTCATTTTTAGGTATAAACCGAACACAAAGCGAACTTATCCACAGGTTATCCACTGTTTCCACATTGACACTAAGTAAATCAAACTTTACATTTAATATTATAAGACAGGGCGCTTCTTTCAATTCTGAATGGCTAAATAACGGCTATACGGCAGGGCCGTAAAACGGTCAGAAGGATGTCGAGCCTTCTAAATTAAGAAGGAGTAATGCTATGAGCAATCCGATGAAGGACGCACCTGGAATGCGTGGCATCCGCTCTCGTAATGAGACCGGACCGCTACGCGAAAAACGAGGCGATACTCATATTTCTACCGTCGAGGCAGAATATGGTATAGACCTCGGAGTCAGGAGTGATATGCATTTAGATACCTTATTGGAATCTAAACAGCTAAAATCGCTTAATGACTTGATCAACGGGAGTTAGCGCCCATTGAAAGTTGTTGCCCTGTCTTTAAACTAACATAAAACTTAGGAAAAGCACAAAATATATGAAAACAAACATTCAAAAACCACCCTTTAAGCTTGTTTGGCTGGATACGCACGCAATTATCGCTATGGCGAGGGCTCTTAATGATAAATCCGCTAAAGCTGAAGATAAGAAAAAGTATGAGGAACTGGTCACTCGAATTTCAAAATTAACTGATGATTGCAAAATTCTCTGTCCAGAAGCGGATCAAGATATTGAATATGAACAAGGAAGGCGCTTAATCGAAGAAATTCGGCACCTGCAGACCAGAATGTCTAAAGGTATACGCGTATTAACTTATAATGCTATTGGAGATTCGCAATTATCTTTAATTATGAAAGCGCATATTGATAAAGAAAATTCTGTTGATCTGCCATGGGAAGGTATTTTTTACCGTGATCCAATCAAAGATCTCCAAGACAAAAGCCCCTTTATCGTTACTGTGCACCATAGCACTTCAGAACAGGAATTAATAGAAATCGATGGCTCACATAAAGAAATTGCTCGTATATGGGAGAATCTTAGAATTGAGAGAATTAAAAATAAAATAAATTTTTCAGTCGCGCTAAATATGGAATACACAGGTTATGGATCGGCGGTTGCTTCTGATTTCTCTTCGCTCTTGGAAAAACAAATAAAAAAAATGCCTGTATCGTTTGAGGACATGATTAAATCCATGGATATTGTCGGCAGACCTATTACTCTATGGAAACATTATAATGGAACACCCGAGGGCTTAAATGGATTGCTAAAATTTTATAATTCAGAAGATTTTAAGGTAATTCCTTCGGTAGATATTAGCTGCAAGTTGGTGAGCGATTTAACAACAGGCCAAGAAAAAATTAGATCGTCGGATATTATGGATGTTCATCAAATCTCGGCGATCATGCCATATTGCCACTATATAGTCACGGACGGAGCTATGAGAAATCGAATAGTTGGCAAATTGAAACTTGATAAGGAATACAATGTTCAAGTCATCAAGCTATCTGAACTTGATAATCTACTCGATATAATCGAAGCAGATATGGTATAATTTGGTTGTAGTTTAAGGAGTATAATGCCAACCGAACCAGATTTAGATAAAATTAAGAAAACGCGGCCAAAATTATCACCGGAAGTAATATTAACCGCTAAAAAGCAAGCTCAAAAAGTATTGTCCGATTTTAGTGATCAGATTAGAACTATAAAACTCCCAGAGCTTAGCTTTCCTGAGGTTAACGGCGAGGTATTTGTGGTTGGCCATGATTACAATAAAGACCGTGAAGAAGCCGAAATTCGCAGACTAATGCTTGAGCAATTAAAATCCCAGAAGCCCGAGTTTGATTCGCCAGATTTTGACGCAGGTCGCTCTATTTTGAAATTTGCTGGTAAAGAAGTTGTTATTGATAAAGCCAAAGCAAACAGACAACATTTGCTTTGCAAAAGTATTTTTAAAAACATGGCTTCAATGAGAAAAGTCTGGTCATGGGATGAGCTAGTTGAGGATTGGGGCGACAGCAAAAAGATATATGGAAAAAATGGTTGGCGTAAGGTTTATGGCCCCGCAAACGAAATAAATGACAAAGTTGCAATAGAAACTGGCATTAAAGATTTGCTTGAAGTTACGACAAAAACCGTCTGTGTTAATCTTTTATACCTGAGAAAGCCTGCAAAAAGTTAGATAAATTTAGATAAGTACTCTTTTGAGAAGATGAGCTTAACAAGCTCGTTTTTTAGTTTAGTAAAGAAAATGAGCTCAAGAAAGGAAAAATGAACGAAAGATTAAACGTTCAGTATGTGCCGGTAAAAGAAATTAACGCCGCCGCATACAATCCAAGAAAGTGGTCAGAAAAAGCGATTGCCGATCTGACCGAGAGCATCAAGCGCTTTGGGGTGGTCGATCCCTTGGTTTTAAACAGCGCGCCGGAAAGAAAAAACATTTGCATTGGCGGGCATTTCCGGCTAAAAGTTTGCAAAGATTTGGGCTACACAGAAATGCCTTCGGTTTATGTCAGTCTCTCAGATATCGAAAAGGAAAAAGAATTAAACATCCGCTTAAACAAGAATATCGGTGAATTTGATTGGGGTTTATTAGGTGAATATGATGAAGGTTTTCTGGCTGATATCGGTTTTTCTTCCGAAGAGTTAGATGATGTCTTCCAAATCGATGATACACCGGAACAGTTTGATCTTAAAAAAGAGTTGGAAAAGCTCGATATTCAGAATATCGAAATCCAAAAGGGTGATGTCTTTGACTTAGACGGCAGTCGGTTGATGTGCGGCGATTCAACCATCGAAGCCGATTTTCTAAAACTAATGGGAAATGAAAAGGCCGATATGTGCATGACGGACCCACCCTACATTTTGGATTACCTAAAAGCCAAGCGGCACGGCAAAGCTGTAACTGGTTTCGGAGCAAAAAGAGATAGAAGGTATTTAGAAACCGATGTCTTGCCTGATAATTTCACCGAACTTTGGATGGCAAATATCGCCAAAACCCAGAAAGAGAACTTCACCATCATCTGCTATGAAAACTGGAAAAATATTCGAACCATATGGAACGAAATGGAAAAGTATTGGAAAGTTAGGAACATGATAGTGTGGCACTTGCCAAACCGAGTTCAGGGATTTTCGGCGAAATACAAATTCTTCAATAAACACGATATCGCTATGGTTGGCACCACCGAACCAAAAACGGAATTTAATCTCGAATCCGAAGATGAATTACTTCAAACCGAGTATGAAACTGCTTTATATGCCACAGCCGGCAAACCCCATTGGGAGGGCTATGAAAAGGGTAAGAAGATCTGTCCCACCGACTTTATCGAGTTTAATGCGGCTGACGAAAAAAGTTCTGGCCAAGGAATAATTTTCGGCACGAAACCTTTGGATATTTTAATCCCATATATCAAAGTGCTAACCAAACGAGGAGATTTAGTAGTGGAACCTTTCGGGGGCAGCGGGTCGACTTTGATTGCTTCAACCAAGATGAACCGCCGATGCTACCTTATGGAAAAATCTCCAGTTTATGCCGAAGTCATTAAGAAGCGCTGGGAGAAATTAACTGGTAAAAAAGCTAGGAAAATCAATGGAAGCAAATAGTAATCTAACCAAGCGAAAAGGAAAAGAACAGGCGGCGATTCTTGAACAACTCAAGAAAACACCGATCATCCAAGTCGCCTGCGAACGAGTAGGAGTGGCCAGAGCCAGTTTTTACCGCTGGCGCAAAGAGGATGAGGAATTTAACAATAGCGTAGAAACAGCTGTCGAACAAGGTCTGAACCTTGTTAATGACATGGCTGAATCGCAGCTACTTTCCGCCATTAAAGACAAAAATATGAGCGCGATTATGTTCTGGCTTCGTAGCCACCACAACGCTTACAGAAATAAAGTTGAAGTGACCACAAAACATTTAGACCGGGAGCTGACTCCCGAAGAAAAAGAATTAATTAAACAAGCCATATTAATGGCCCAAGTTAACGAAAGGAACCAAAATGAAAGCTAATGATTTCCCAATCGAAAAAGTATTAAGCGACCCGATTTTAAGAAAGAGTTTGACCCGTGAAAGCCACTACTGGTTCTTCCATATTTACCTGCATGATTACGTGAAATATCCGACAGCCGAGTTTCATAAAGAAATGTTTCAAATTACCGAAAAAGATTCCGTTAAAAATGCGGTAATCTGTGCCTTTAGGGGAAGCGCCAAAAGCACAATTATGACTTTATCGTACCCTATCTGGGCAATTCTAGGAGCACCACAAAAAAAGTTCGTGCTAATACTTTCCCAAACCCAGCAACAAGCAAGATTACACCTGACGAACATTAAGCGTGAGTTTGAAAGCAATGAAGTTTTAAGAAAAGATTTAGGGCCCTTTAGAGAAGAAAGTGATGAATGGGGTTCAACTTCACTGGTTATTCCAGAACACGGTGCCCGAATTACCGCTGCCAGTAGCGAACAATCAATCCGAGGAATTCGCCATGGCGCACATCGACCAGATTTAATTCTCTGTGATGACGTTGAAGATTTAAATTCGGTTAAAACCAAAGAAGGCCGAGATAAAACTTACGCTTGGTTAACTGGCGAGGTAATCCCGAGCGGCGATGTCGGTACCAAGATTGTGATTATCGGTAACCTGTTGCACGAAGATAGCCTTCTAATGCGAATCAAAAAGCTAATTGAAGAAGAAAAACTGGACGGAGTTTTTAAAGCTTATCCTTTAATCGACCTGAACGGCAATATCCTCTGGCCAGGGAAATTTCCGACAACCAAAGAAGTTGAGGATTTAAAGCGAACCATCGGCAACGAAAAATCTTGGCAATGAGAAATTATGCTTCGAATTATTACCGATGAAGATCAAGTTGTTAAACCTGAATGGATTCACTATTATGACGAGCTGCCACCACTTAAGGATTCTGGGCTTCGTTTTATCGGCACAGGTATAGATTTAGCCATTTCTCAAAGAGATACAGCAGATTATACTGCCATGGTTTCAGCCCATGTTCACGGCCGTCAAGAGAACCTCCAAGTTTATATTTTGCCCAACCCAGTCAATGAGCGGTTGGATTTCCCAACTGCTTTAGAACGCGCCAAGCAGCTTTCCAAAGCCTTAGCGGGCGGCGGACACACAACCGAGTTATACATTGAAGAAGTCGGTTACCAACCAGCCCTTATTCAGGAACTTAAAAGACAAAGCTACCATGCCGAAGGCGTAAAAGTGGCGGGTCAAGATAAGCGTTCAAGATTAAGTCTCCTCACTTCTATGATTCAAAACGGCCAAGTTCTTTTTCCAAGAAAAGGTTGCGAGGATTTAATTACCCAGCTGACAGGATTCGGGTTAGAAAAACACGACGACCTTGCCGATGCCTTTGCCATTTTATTATTCAAGGTTATGGAAAACAATAGACCTGAACCAAGAATTACTTTTATCGGCGGCACCCCTTGGGATAGACCGAGTGTAAACCAAAGAGTAAACGGTACTTATGGCGGATCTTGGACAAGGATTGCCTAAGCGATATATAGAAAATTGTTTAATAGATAACAAAAAAATCCGCATAGATTTCTCTAAACGGATTTTTTGCTTTAAACCGACGACAAGAGCGCAGGAGTGTTCCGCTTGACCTTGATTTTTAAAGATCCAGATTAAAAACGGAACCGCTCTTACCATCGGATTAAATTAAAGGGATTCCAATCCCTCTTCTGCCTTCCAACTTGTGAAAACCAGAAGAGGAACCTCCCCGGCCGAAGCCGGGGAGAGTTTCCCAAACATTTGGCGCTTACTTCAATCCATTGAAGCGCGCCGAAAGCAACGAAACCGCTGCTTTCAGATCAACTGGCCGCGGATCATCATGATCCACAACCTCCACCGGTTCGCTTTGACACAAATCAGCGGAAACCGGTTGCCAACGGGCAGCGTAGTTTACGTCGCCGTACTTTTCGTACAGCATGAACCGTAACACGCCACCGGCAACCGCCACTTCCTTGACAACGTTCGCCTCCCGATTATCATAATAATCGGTTTGACCGATTGCACCGTGTTTTCGAAACACAGATTCGCAACCGTCCATGGTAACGCCACCAAGAAGGTGGTAAAAGTCCTCCGGCAGTAAGCAGCCGAACGTTTTTGCTGCCGCCACAATTTGGGCGGCAAGCTGAGCGTTCCGCGCTATTACCGTCGGGTCAAGCCCGAACACACCCTCTGGCACGCCGATCTCGGTCTCAATTTCCCGGACAGCATCCCGCTGTTCAGAGGTGAGACCGTTGGCCGGCAAATGGGCGACACTACAGCCGCCTCTCCAGATAAGCGCCAACTCGTCCGGCTGAACAAGATCCCAGCGCACCATCCCATCGCTCTTGTGGAGCGGGATGGTACTGGAATCCCGTTGCCGGCACGAGCCGTCGGGTCGAACTACCCAGCCATCGCCGCGGTTGCTTGCGCCGCCACGACGATGCCAGGCTTCGAAGTTGACCAGCACTTGGCCGGCTAGCTGTTGGACAAGTAGTCCTTCAGCTAGTAGCCAAGCATGGTGCAATTCCGCCACCAACCCCTCGATCCGGTCGGGGTCGGCGTGGAAGCTGTCCGGCGCTAGCTTTTCCTGTAAGCCTTTCGGCAAGCAAGCATAAGCCGGCAACTCGCGGACAGCTTCTAGAAAGACGCGGATCCGGCAGCGGTTTTCCTCCACTACCTTTTCCTGTTCGCCGCGGATCCACTCACGCGCAGCCAGGATCGTATCCTTGGTTACGCCAAGCTCGCGGTTGGCAACACATTCACAGCGACCGGAATCATACCAGTCACTGCCCATGAGATGGGATAATGTGGCTGACTGGTAAATTACCAGTACGCCATCATCGTCTTTTTCCCACAGGAATGTTTCGTTCCATGACTCGCTCCACGAGTCATTGCGATCTGGGCCGGAGCCGCGATCGTCATACAACCATCCTTCACCACCAGTGAATACACCCGGATGGTGAATTATCCGCGGCTCATGTGCCTCGATTCGGAACTGCCCGGGTTTAAACCCAAGGTGTTCCATGATCTCGGCCAGAGTCGGGGTCATAAATTCGGCCATCTCCGGCGGAGCCAGGGGGAATTGCTTCCCTTCGGCTGCTTTCTGCGTCTCATCCTCGAGACGCTTTTGCCGGATCAGGTCTTCGGCATGATACCGGGCTTCGGCATTGTGGCTGACGGCTTCTTCAGCCGTATTAAACCACTTAATACCCCAGCCCTTCTGGTTATAACCGCCGCCGCCCATTCCATAGGATGGCTTGGGTGGTACAACCCAGACCGTCGCCTTCTCGCTGTATGCAGGGAAGGCGAAAAAAGTCTGACCAGAAAAATCCTCGCCCCATTTTACCATATCCGGCAATATGGGAACGCCGGTCTCGCAGGGATCGCCGGTGAGGCTGTCCTTTGGCCAATTACTTGACCGCTGAACATGCACCCATTTTTCCTCGATTCCCTTAAGTATGGCCGGCCAGCGATCATCGCCTTCCTGAAAAATCGGGGCACTCCAATGCGACCCGTCCCAGGAATTGCCGTCCACCTCTTCAATCCGAAGATCGAGATTGGTAAACGGCCAGTTGGTGATCTGCCGGACATCGTCCAATGTCACCGCAACATAGGGTTTGAAACCCATAAAGTCGCGGCGGCGCAGAACTGGCCACCGGCCTAAACCGGGAATTTCGACGGTACCGAGAGTTTCGCGCTGAGCGGTAAGCTCGGGCGCGATTTCTTCGGCTGTGATAGTCAATCCAGCGGGGATTTCACTCACCCGTCGGACGCCGGCCATTTCAAGCTTTGCCACAAGGAGAGTTTTTACTTCCTCGGCAAAACTTTTAGCTTGACCGGTTTCGAACGATATCCGGCGCTCTTCCAACTCGTGCAGATCATGAAGAACTGCGGCGAGCTGCGCCTTAAGCGGATGCTCAAATCCATAACCGAGCATCGCTTCGGCGATGAGCGTTGTGCCAGGCGCCTGTTCCAAGCTGGTCTCGATTGTTTCGAGAACCTTACCATGGAGCATTTTCGCCCGGTCAGCGACATACCGGCCGTCTCGCTCCCAACGAAAGTTGGTGAGCTGAATTTCCGGCCGACCGCCAGAGATACGCTGCCCCTCGAGCACCTCGTGAGAGGTGACAAAAAGCATTCCCTCACCCAGATCCCAGTTGCCTGAGCCAGGGTAGAGAAGAAACGCACCAGAGAATCCGGGATTTTGTCCCAGAAACTCACGAACTCTGTCCGGCTGGTATTTTCTTTTCCCACCGATACCGATAACCGGCACGCGGGTCAAGTCCAGTGGTCCTGCCGGCAATTCCACCCGTGCTACGGGTGTGAGCTTCATTTCCGGCGTTCCAAGGTCAACGATGTAAATCGGGCCTCGGAAATTTTCCTTCTGCTCCGCGCCCTTGCGGCGGTAAAGCAAAAGGACCGGCTCTTGAACTGGGTCACCCCAACCCAAATTAGTAACCATTTCTTCACCTCCTCACCGCTCCGGCTCAAGGCCATAATGCAGTTTGATGAAGATTTAGGGAATTTATCCCTCTTTTAGCTTCCTCTGCCCCTAAGAGAAAACTAAGAGAGGAATCCCCGCCGAGTAAACGACGGGGGAATCCCAAACATTTCATCATCTCGGCCATTAGCCAAAGATGACGATCTCGGACGGCCTCCCGTCCTCATCCGCGGTCGCCTGACCGCAGCCAGGGCAACTGAATGTCGAGTCCAGGTCTGCCCCACACAACCCGCACCGATTCGGCGCGGGCCAAACCGACTCTTTCGGTTTCTGGTTGAGGCCGCCTTCCGGCAACCCCTCGGCCGTAATTGCCTCCGGGCTCATCGCCACGGCGGCCTCACAGCCAGCAGTGTCACCCGAGTATTCCTCGGGGACGTCCTGAACCCGCCAAGGGCCAGAAATGAACGCCCCGCACCCGAAGGTGTAGAGTGTTCCCGGCACGTCCCAGACGTGCCAGCCGCCAACCCTGCACCAGCAGGGCTTGGAAGAATTTTGAGAAGTTTCAGACATGAAATTTCTCCTTTTTAGCTAAGGCCGCGACTCCGACTTTTTACTGTCGTGCCGCGCCTTGCCTTTCTCGAACTCTTTTTAAAAAGAACCCGAGAAAGACACCCCCGCTTTTTACGGCGGGGGTAGTCCCAAACATTGCCGAGATATTTATGTCCGCTGGCCGGACGACAAGTGCTTTAGCCGATTAAGGCCGCTAACACCTGCTGGCGCTGCGCTTCCCATCCACCCTCAACGAGGGTGACGCGGAAGGCCGCACCGGACGCGAGGCCGAACCTCTCGACAAGGTTTAACGCCTTGTCGGCGGTGGCGACCGTCGTCACCTCACGCCCGTCCTGGGCGTGATAGTGCAAGCAGACCACTTTGGCCTGCTTGTAGCCCTCCATAAAGAGGAGGGTTTTGTCGACCAACGCCCCATCCTGGAGTGTTGTTTCGGCAATGACCATGTCGCCCGTATTGGCAACAATGGTCAAGGCCGCCGCGGCTGTCGCGGTGGCCTGCTCGAGCGCTTCATAGCGTGAAGCGCTTTCGACTACCAACCCTTGCGGGTCGGCGCCGGTCACGAGCAGGGCCACCACGGCCCGCTGGATTTGTTCCAGCCGGCCACGCTGGCCGGTTTCATTCTGTTCGACCAAAGCGACCTTCGTCGCCCGGTTGAGTAGGGTGCTCAATTCTGTTGGCGGATAATCCGCCGGGCGATCGGCCGCGTTGGCTGCGGCCACCCATTCGTCTGCCTTCGGCAATTTTATGCCATCGGCAACCATAATTTTTGCCATTAAGGCCGCACAACTGGGCATATCGCCCAGAATCGCAGCCCCCGCGATTACCTCTTCGAGGGCTTTTCCACCCTCGTGATGGTCCCACCAAGCCACCATCCGATGGGTGGTGGCAAAGGTGGTCGTCATCGCCACATCGCGGTTATTCACCGCGATGTCAACGACAACCACCGGCCCCTCAATAGGGGCCAGCTTGTCCAGAAGGAACGGCTGGGTAATCATCAGCCGGTCTATTGATCCGCAATACGCCTTGATAGCGATGGCGGCGGAGATGAGACCGTCCACATCGCCGTGGGCGACTACGGTCACTTTTTCCAGATTCGGCATTTTACAGCCTCCTCTTCTTGATCCGATTAAATTTACGCTTGCGCGCATTCGGATAAAGAAGGAAAGCCCCCGCACCATTTCTAGTGCGGGGGAATCCCAAACATTTGGAGGTCTCCCGGACTTGCGTCCGCTCTAACACGTTCCTCAGGGAGACCCCCATGAGGTGGGAACGTTGCTCGCAATCAGCTTACTTTGGTATTTTGCAACCATTTCAACCGCGGCTCGAGTCGCCGGCTATTTTTACCCATCATGGGAAGGCATAACTGCCCAAACTTATTTGTTAGCCGGCATCCATGCCGGCCAGCAGCGCGTTGAGTTGGTCATGGAAACCCGCAACCAACTCACCCAACTCCGACTGGAGGCACGTTGTGCTCTCCAGCCAGATGGGGTCAGACATCCCCCCTGCCTGCACCCATTCGGGCGCAGGCAGAAGAACGGCCGGCTCCGACAGGTCAACAACGACCGGCCGGAAACCAAGGATTTCGGCGACCTTCTGACGTTCGTCAGTCGGTCCGCCGATTCCTACCTCCGGCAGATACGTCACCGTACCCACCTGAGCGTCCACCACCGTACCCCAATACTCGGGGTACGACACCAGGACTTTAGAGCCCCGATTTTTTATGGGCTTGCGCCCCAGTGAACGCTCTGCCGCCTGAACGGCGGCGAAATCCAGCACTTCAACCGGTGCTGGCCGGTTAGCGGTCAAAAATGCCGCCAATTTTGGACTAAACATGTTAGTCCTCCTTTAGGCTAAAAAACTGGTTCCGGCTTTTTACTGCCGTACCATTCCTTGCCTTTCTAAAAACCTTTTAAAAAAAGATTCTTGGAAAGACACCCCGCACATTTTACAGTGCGGGGTAGTCCCAAACTTATTTGGCCAACAGCGCATCCAGCGCCTTGGCCAAACCGATATGGTTACACCCAGCCGCCACCTCGGCGGCCAAAGCAACCGTTTCACGCGGTACAACAATCGTTGTACCGGGAGTACCATCCTGGCACTCCTCAATAATCCCCCGGAGCACTTCCATGTACTCCACAGCCATCTTGGCTGCCTCTTCTTTTGTGCAGAGCAAAGTCATGTTCTGCACGAACTCGGTCTCTTCCGACCGAGCCTCTACCCAAACAGGCAGAGGAAGAATGACATGGCCTTCGCCCGCCTGGGCGAGGGCCACCTTGGGGTCATCCGGTCCGCCTACAAAGTAGGCGGTATTGATAAGTCGACGCATAATGCGCCTCCTTATTGGCTAAGGCCGCGGCTCCGATTTTTACTTCGTGCCGCGCCTTGCCTTTTTTAGGGATTACTCCCTCTTCTGCCCTTCAACTTGTGAAAACCAGAAGAGGAATGCCTTTGTCTCCAAAGGCAACCTCGATATGTACAATAGTTCCGACTTTCGTCTACGCGGCGCGGAGTATATAATAGTATATAGATACGCGTGGTTCCGCTTCGGCTAAAAGCCAGAAAAATGGCACAAAAAAATCAGATATCTCTCCTGAAGATATAGAGCTCACATTTAATGGAATTATTACTATGTTCGCTCTAGAAGATTCACATTTTGTTCTTAAAACGTGATATCTATAACCTGATGTATATGTATTTATTTAACCTGTTGTGGTTAAAGAAACTGGCGTTTCTAACCTTAAAAGACCGCTTTGTTTGTTTGAGAAATGCCCTCCTAAAGACGCCAGAATAACACTTAGTTTAAGGTTAAGCTGGCCAGAGTAGTAAACTTATATCTATACTCCTGTAGCAAATATAAAGCTAATACTTCTCAAATGGCGATTTAATAGGTTGGTTCCAGATAAAGTTCTGGAGAACTTGTTTGGGTGTGCTCTTAAGAAGCACTGTTTAGGTTCGCACCATAAGGTTAGAACCGATCTTGGACCCGCACCATATAGGTACGGATGGCCATATTCCTAAACCTGTTCGGTAGAGGAAGAATAAACCTGTTAAATCTCACAAAGCGTGCCTTATTAAGGTAGAAACGCTATATGGTTAAGTTTTCAAGGTATGCTGTGACTGCGATTCCGAATGGGCTGTTTATGCATTTCTTTATTGTCAACAATACATTGTACCACAAAAATAAGCATTTGTCAATGGTCTGTGATGAAATAGCGGTTATTAAATAATGATATTATTAATAAGTATATTGGTTTATTTAATCTATAAATACCGTTATTACTCCTTATGAATCGCTGGTTTGTTTGTAAAGTTGTCACGATATCTTGACAAAATATAATACTTATGTTACAATATATAAGGAGTAGAAAGACCAATATTAAAGGTCATAAAAAAAGACCTACTAAGGTCATAGAAAGGCTCCCTTTAAAATGAATTTACAAACACTTAAAAACGCCGGTCTAGCTGACGGCGAAGTCAAAATTTACGAAACCCTACTTGAGAGCGGCGGACAATTTGCCGGGCAAGTGATTAGTCTTTCGGGACTTAAACGTGGTGACTGTTACAATAAAATCTATGACCTAATTGGCCGGGGGTTAGTTGTCGAGAGTACTAAAAATAAAAAGAAGTTTTTTGAGTTGGCTTCACCTGACACCATTGAAAGCTATATCGAAAAGCAAATTGAAAATCTTTCGGCTACCCAAAAAGAAATTAAAAGTATTTTACCGAATATCATTTCTAGTTACAATCTTAGTTATCACAAGCCGGGTGTTAAATTTTTTGAGGGCGATGAAGCGATCGAAAAGATTACTCGTGATGCGCTTTCGGCCAAAAGCGAGATTCTTTCATTTGTGGACATTGAAGCAGTGACAAAATATGCCTCGGATGTTAACCGAAAGTTTATCGCGGCACGGCGCCTTTCTAAAAAGAAAAAACGTGTGGTCGTGGCCGACACGGAGTTGAATAGAGCTTATTTCAAAAAGAATACAGATGCTTTAACCGAAGCAAGATTTGTTAAGGCCCAGCTAGAGAACTTCAATATCAATATGCAAATCTATGATGATAAGATTTCTTATATCACGGTTTTAAAAGATAGAACTATGGGTATAATTATTGAGGACAAGTATATTGCCAAGATTAATCGCCAGATCTTCGAGTACGTCTGGTCAACAGGTAAGAATTAAGCGGCAGCCATTTCTTCAGCTTCGACTTGAGTATTTACCTGGACTTTTTTCTCAAAAGCCAGTAAATACTCTTGTGGGTTATCTGGATTAGGTCGATAAGCGGTTAAAACTAAGTCTCCGCTCGATAAGATCTCGCGTATTTTATTTAATAGCTCTTCCTGGCTCGCCAATATAACTAACGAACCTGTTTCTTGATCTCTTTCGCCATTACGGTAGTTTTTGGCAATTTCTCCATAAGGAGCATTTACAAACTGGTATTGGCCAGTAACTTTATCGTTTCGCTCCATACCAAGCAATGGGAATGTTTTTCCCTTATACTCCATATCTTTGATATTTGTACCAACAAAACCAAATTCGCCGATATAACGAGTAGTAATCGGCGTAAATGGCGAAGCATCAGCATGAACAGTGTGAGTT
>CAIRFN010000010.1 GCA_903877885.1 uncultured Candidatus Berkelbacteria bacterium | reverse complement strand
ATTCGATAACTTTTCTCATCTAGTCCATTTAAACCAACATTAATAAAAGGTGATAAAAGATACAAAATCAAATAAATCTTTACAAACCAATACTGATCAAATAAAAATGGCAATACAGCCTTAGCTGTTCCAGATAAATTGAATGGTACAATTTTAAACAAAACGGCAATCAAATAGAAAAAAACCGAATAAAATAAAGTTAAGACAAGAAGATTGGTTACTTTTTTGAATTTAAATGAACTTTTGTCGATCTGAAAGTAACCCATAATCAAAATAAAACAATTTACGCCGACGATAAATAGACTTTCAAAAAAACGTGAAACAAAAAAATTATAATGCGGGAAAAAAATATTTGATAGGCCACCACCAATATCTGGACTTAAATAATGCAAACCGATAATCATAGTAATGGCAATAATTCGAAGTAATTCAAAATTTGAATAACGGATTGAAGATGACATAATTTATTTTTTGTTAAAGTTTTTAATTTGGTTTTTTTGAACCTGATATTTATATTCGCAAACATAGACACCAGGATAAGGACTGGCATACAAAGTATCTTCGCGACGTGCTTCCATTTTAAAAGAAGTCGCATACAAAACCGCATCGATTTCATGATTAGCAAAAGAGCCCATCCAGATTCCAACAAAATAAGTACCTTCCTTTAGAAGAACTTTGTCAAGTGAAAAAACTATTTTAGCCTGATGATTTTTTTTAAGGTCTAAAACATAACCTTTTGTTAAAGTGTTGGCATCAATCAAACGATTATAATTCTCATCATAAATAATAGTTTGAACATCGGCATTACTAATATCTTCATTGGCATTAATTACCACTTCTATTTCCATATCGCAGCCAGTTGCAAAAAGCGGCGAACCGTCTTTGGTTCGGACGTCTAAACTAGTAAATCTAGCTGATTGGTCGCCATAATGCTCGGCATTAACTAAATCGGTTTTTCCAGAAGAATCACCACTGATATCTTTTTGATAGACCCTCACCACATCTTCCGGTCTACCGATTTTGACCACTTTCCCTTTAGAAAGTAATACACATCTGGTACTTAAACTTAGAATCGAGTGCATATTATGGCTGACTAGTAGTACAGTTCGACCATCATGGCTGGCTTCACCCATTTTGCCTAAGCATTTTTTTTGAAAATTAGCATCACCAACTGCCAAAACTTCATCGATAATTAAAATATCCGGATCAATGTGCGCCGCAATTGAAAAAGCCAGTCTGACGTACATACCGCTTGAATATCGTTTAACCGGTGTATCTAAAAATTGACTAATTTCGGAAAATTCCACAATTTGATCAAATTTTTCTTTAGTTTCTTGGCGACTCATACCTAGAATAGCCGCGCTTAAAAATATATTTTCGCGGCCAGTTAATTCGGGATGAAACCCTGTTCCAATTTCCAAAAGAGAAGCCACTCTACCACTAATAGAAGCTTGACCAGTTGTCGGTGGAGTAATCCGAGATATAATTTTTAGCAAAGTACTTTTCCCGGCGCCGTTTGGTCCGATAATTCCCAGTATTTCCCCTTTTTTGATCTCTAAATTAATATTTTTCAAGGCCCAAAATTCTTTTTTGTTCGGTTTTTTCTTGAATATATTAACCAACGAATCACGCAACGAATAATAGGGTTCTTTGGCACCAATCATATATTTTTTACCCAAATTTTCGATTTTAATAATAAGCTCTAATTTCATCTAAACTACCTGGTTTTAGAGAACATTTGTCCTAGTCTCAATCTTACCATATGTATAAACGAGACAATCCAGACTGTCAATTTTAATGCTGAAACTATCATTTTAGTAAAAGCGGAAACATTAATTTCAACTAATAATTGCCAGATTTTCAAAGTATCGATATTAATTTTTTCTGAAGAATTGTTTTCAATATTTTTAATCGCATAAAAGGCACCGAAAGGTTTTTCGAATTTTCGACCTAGAAGATCAAAAAAATGGAATTTTTTGGCGCCATAAATTTCCCAAGTTTTATCAAAATCAGCCGGAGTCCAGCCAGAACGATGCGTTTGCACTTCCGTTCCATGAAGGCCCCAGGCATCAAGTCCGTCTTCATGATGCTGCGGCATATAGCCAAGTGGTGTAAAAATAATTATCTGTCCAGTAGCGATTTTTTCTGTTTTCTTAATTAAACCAGCAGCTTCTTTTTTAGTAATATGTTCAATAACATCAGTAATAAAGATATTTTCTACTGATTTGGGTGGTAAAACTTTTAACACTTCCGCCCAATCAGCTTTTAAAACCACAAATACTCGATCATTTCTTTTTTTAACAACCTCTTGAAGTTTATCAACATATTCGGCAAATGGCTCACAACAAATATGAACTACTGGCAATTGGTATTCTTGAGGCCTGATACCACAACCAATATCCAAAACGCTATAAGCAGGCTTGATTTTAGTTATTATTTTTTCTTCGAGTTCTTGTCTTGACAGCCAAGTTTCTTTCATTGTTTTTTAGTCTCCCATTCGAATTTTGGTCTAAGCAAACCATCATACTCACCTAAATAATCACCTCTGACTACTACGCCATCGCCAAATTCAAACTTTAAAATATTATCAAATCGCACAAAATCGGAAAAACCTTTATTGAAAAACGCTAAACTTAAATTAAAAAAGCGATTATTAAAAAATTGACCTGGAATTTTACAAATACTCTTATATTTCCCTGTCGTCATTGGTTTGCCATACCATTCTTTCTCAAAATTGTTTAAATTACAGAGTAAGCATGTATTATCTTTATTAAAAAACATTAAATTAAATCCTGCGTGAGACCGATCTTTTTTAATCTTATACTCTATTTCCACATTAAATGCCGTATCAATATCTAGATACTTGAGTGTCTCACCTTTACAATCGACCAATCTAATCCCTTCAATTATCATGTTGGCATTTTGAGGTGCTTCGCAAGTATTTGACCATTTCCGATGAAAAACATTTTTACCGATATTGCCGATATATTGGTCGACCACTTCTTCGGCTTTCCCGTCCATTATAATTTTGCCTTTATCCAACCAAATGGCCCGGCCGCAAAGCGACTTTACGGCCATCATGTTATGACTAACGAATAAAACTGTTCTATCGCTTTGACCAATTTCGCTCATTCGACCAAGACACTTTTTTTGGAAATTAATATCTCCAACCGCTAAAACTTCATCGATAATTAAGATATCAGGATCAAGATGAGCCGCGATTGAAAAAGCCAGTCTGACGTACATACCGCTTGAATAGCGTTTGACCGGTGTATCTAAAAATTGGCTGATTTCGGAAAATTCCACAATTTGATCAAATTTTTCTGTAATTTCAGTCCGACTCATCCCTAAAATCGCCGCGCTTAAAAAAATGTTTTCACGGCCAGTTAGCTCCTGATGAAAACCAGTACCTATTTCCAAAAGAGCTGCAACTTTACCCTTAATACCTACTCGACCGGTTGTCGGCGGCGTAATTCGAGAAATAACTTTCAAAAGCGTACTTTTGCCGCTGCCATTTGTGCCTATAATTCCCAGTATTTCCCCTTTTTTTATCTCTAAATTAATATTTTTTAAAGCCCAAAATTCTTTTTTGGATTGTTTTTTCTTGAAAATATTAGTAAACGAATCACGCAAAGAATAATAGCGCTCTTTGGCCCCAATCATATATTTCTTGCCTAAATTTTCGATTTTAATAATAGGTTCTATCTTGTTTTTGGCCATGATATCTTAAAGTTAATTTAAAATTTGTAATTTTAAAGCACATCTGCAAAAAAACGTTCGGTCCGGCGAAAATAAAACAAACCAATCAAAATTAGAATAAAACTAATTCCAAAACTGGCTGCCAATAAAGTCCAATCCAATGACAGATGATGTAAAAGACTATCGCGAGCCAAAGTAATCACTCCGGCCATCGGATTTAAATAAAAAATCCAACGGAATCTATCAGGAATAATGCTAGCCGAATAGATAACTGGTGTAATATACATCAGAAGCTGAATAAAAAAACCTAAAATATAACGCACATCTCTATATTTAACATTAAGCGATGCCAAAAATATACCCAAACCGCTCGAGGTCATAAAGGTAATTAACATTAAAACTGGTAAAAGAAGTATGCCCCAAAAATTCGGCATAAAACGATAAAATACCATAAGAATAAACAAAATCAAAAAAGCAACTAAAAAATCAACTAAAGGTGTGACCGTAGTGGCGATTGGAACAATGATCCGAGGAAAATAAACCTTTTTAATAATGCTCTCGTCTGAAACCAGAGAATCGCTAGTCGAAGTCAAAGCTGTAGAAAAATAGTTCCAATAAAGTAAACCGGTGTAAACAAAAACAGCATAAGGAATATTATCAGTTGGGACTTTAATTAAACGACCAAAAAAAACCGTGAAAATAACCATGGTAATTAGAGGTTGGAAAATAGCCCAGGCAACACCAACTACAGTCTGTTTGTAGCGAACTTTAACATTGCGCCAAACTAAAATATATAAGAGATCGC
The DNA here is from genome assembly GCA_903877885.1 of uncultured Candidatus Berkelbacteria bacterium. Lineage (GTDB taxonomy): Bacteria > Patescibacteriota > UBA1384 > UBA12157 > UBA12157 > CAIRFN01. Next base: position 36,262 of record CAIRFN010000010.1, on the reverse strand, counting down.
GATATTGCCAGATTTCTTTTAGATCAATACCAACAAAAGCTTTCGGCGGTTTAATCTCAATAAAAGTTGTAGTATAATTTTGTTGTTTCATGACTCATATCAATAATATCTGATAAATTTAAAAAGTAAAGGTATGAGTTTTCTCAAACTCCTTCAGAATCTTAATCATTAGTTTTGTAATGTTTATTTTATCATGTAACAATTTTTGACGCTTGTCTTGCCAAGTCTTTTCTAAATTTATGTCTTTTAACAGACTTGAAACTTTCCGAAAAGCTAATTTATAGTTATTAAATGAATAAATCAAACCATATTTTTTTTCCAGTTCAACGAAATTACCCATATCATTGATCCCAACAAATGAATTGCACCGCACCGTAGGTGTGCCTAAAATCGCCGCTTCGGTAGCCATCGTCTGTGAGTCGCAAATTAACATTTTAGCGTGATACAACGCGCTATGGAGTTTATTAGGCGCAATTTTAATTCCATATTGAATCAGAGATTTTGGCAATGGTTTTTCTGATGAAATCAGAACTCGACCTTGCTTTTTCAAAACACCGACTAATTCCAAAATTGATTTTTCGTCTAAACCATATCTTCCGATATCGTGACCAGATTGCCAAGCAACTAATCTGATAATAAAAAATTGTTTGTTTTGACAACCAATCTCCTTTAAAACTGTTTTATCAGGTTTAAAATAGTCAGGGTGTAGATAAGCAATTTCCTTAAAACTATTAACTTTAGTGATTTTTGTTCCCATAATTTTAAACCCGGAAAACCCAATGATTTTAGTGGCAAAATTTTTATAATATGGATAAGAATATTCATCGTCATCAAATAATAAAACTGGCTTTCGAGTCAGCCAACCAATATGAGCCGCGTTAATCGAACCTAAACCCATTAATATATCAGGGGCAAAATTTTTAACTATAAAAAACAATTTCCAATCTTTTCGAACCAAATCAATAATCTTGCCAAAAAAAGTTTTGTTGTATTTTCCCATATCGACAAATTCTATTTTGTAGAATTTAAGTAATTTAAAAGCCACCTCTTTATTGTAAGCGGTTACTAAAACCTTATGACCCCGTTTTTTCATCTCAAAAATAAAATTCTTGAAAAAATGAACTTGAGCCGGATGATTTAAATCAATTAAAATTTTCATCTTAAAATTTAATCAAATTGTTTAAAGATAATATTACTAATATTTTGGCTTAACCAAACCGGTAATTTTTTCCAGATATTATTTATGATTCTGAATTTTAAACTAGCTCGATTAATTGTCAAAGCTTGCGGTTTTTGAGGAAAATAATAGTAATGCAATTTCTGTTCAATCCCACCCCAACGCTTCTTAAAATTTAACAACTCCTGATTATCCTGACCGGCTCGACCAAAATCAAACCATTTAAAACTAGCCTTGCAGCCATCTTCAATCGCCTGCCAAACTAAAAGATTGTTTGGATGATATTTTAAATATTTGCGGTCAGATGCACCGTAACCATGAATTATCGTATCCTTAAACTTAAGATTAAACATACCAGCGATAATCTTATTATCAATCTTAGCAAAATATAAATCGCAATTATCTGGTAATTCGCGAAAAATATTTTCAAAAAAACTTAGCGGATGAGCTGGCACCCCTAGATTTCTCTTAGTTACCTGGTTTAAACGATTAAATATTTTTAAATCTTCAAATGAATGACTTCGAACAATTTCCACGCCTTCTTTTTTCGCCTTGGTAATCGCCCAGCGCGCACTGCCTTTATCCAATTTCTTCCAAACAGTTTCGAGCTCTGGCGATAGTTCTAACCGACAGGTTGAAAAATATTGATCTAGTTTTAAATTAAATTTTTTAGCGTTTAAACTTCTAATTTCCAGATAATCACTTCTTTGTGTTTTTGACAAGATTTTAGCTTTTTTAACTAATTCTTGCTCAACTGTTTCATTTTTAGCAATCGGACCACAAATATATGATAAAGGTGAGGAAATTAAACGATTACCATTTATGACACTTTTTATCTCAAACAATGGTAAAATTCCTAATATATTTTTTTGTTCATCTAAAGCAAAAAAATATAAAGGTTTGTAATTAAATGACTTTATTAAAACTCGTTGCCAACTTGGCAAATGAAAAACTGTCGCATCTGGTCGATGTTTAATAAAATTAACCCAGCTTGTTTCGCTGATTTTCGGATTGAGATAAATTCTGAATTTCATGAATAATTTATTTTTACAGACTTTGATAAATAATTTCGGAATTTTTAATCAATTCTTCTTTATAAATTCCATTGATATCAAATATTACTGGTTTGCCTTGAATTGATTTTAAGATTTCTTGGTCTAAACCTTTAAATTGATTGTGTGGCGCGCCGATAATAACCGCATCATATCCGGAACCGATTTCAGACACTGATTCCAAGCCAAATTCGTCTTTAATTTCTTCGGTCGTCAAATTCGGATCATATCCGATAATATTAGCGCCCAACTCCTTCAACTTCGCAATCGTGACTGTAATTTTGGAATTACGCATATCACGAATATTTTCTTTAAAGGTTAAACCCATCACTAGAATTTTAGCGCCTTCAATTTTTTTGCCAGCCTTGACCAAGTCTTTTTCGACTTCTTCGGCCACATATTCTGGCATATAGTCGTTAATTCGGCGGCCAGCGGTAATTACTTGGGGATGATAACCAAGTGATTCAGCTTTAGCTACCAAGTAAAATGGATCGACACCAACACAGTGACCACCAACCAAACCGGGACGGAATTTCAAGAAATTCCATTTGGTTCCAGCCGCAGCCAAAACATCACTGGTTTGGATATCTAATCGGTGGCAAATCAAAGCTAACTCGTTCATCAGAGCAATATTGACATCGCGTTGAATGTTTTCAAAAACCTTGGCTGCTTCAGCCACTTTAATCGATGGCGCTTCGTGCACACCAGCCTTACAGACAATCTGATAGACTTCGGAAATTCGTTTTAAAGTTGGTTCGTCCATGCCAGACACGATTTTGATGATTTTACTGGTAGTGTGTTCTTTGTCACCTGGATTAACCCGTTCTGGCGAATAGCCGACAAACCAGTCAACGCCGCACTTTAGACCACTTTCCTTTTCAATAATCGGGACGCAAATATCTTCAGTTACGCCTGGATAAACGGTCGATTCATAAACAACGATCGCCCCTTTAGCCAAATTTTTACCAATCGTCGCGCTCGCCTTTTCGACTAAGGTCAAATCTGGTTCATTAGCATCATCAACTGGTGTCGGAATAGCCGCCACGACAAAATTGGCTCGGCGAATATCTTCGGCATTTGTCGTATATTCAATTGGACCGGAGGCCAGATCTTCAGAACTAATTTCGCCACTTTCATCAATGTTTTGTTTAAGTTCATTGATTCTTTTTTCCTTCACATCAAAACCAATCACCTTAACCCCATTTTTGGCAAATTCCAAGGCTAACGGCAAACCGACATAACCAAGACCAACTAAACAAACTGTCAAATTCGTCTTCAAATCATTTTCTTGTACCATTGTATTGTCTCCTTTAAACCTTTTTCAAAACTTATTTTTGGTTCATAACCAATTAATTCTTTAGCTTTATTAACATCTGCTTTGGAATGTTTGATATCACCGACGCGTGCTTCCTGATATTCTGGTTTAACATCTGTTCCCAATTCTTCATTAATCAGACGAACCAATTCGTTCAAGGTTGTACTAGTACCACAAGCGACATTCATCACCTCACCGGCTCCGCCAACGGCCGTGGCCGCCAAAATATTAGCGCTGACATTATTTGCTACATATGTAAAATCGCGCGATTGTTCGCCGTCACCCAGAATAACCGGGCTTTCGCCTTTTAAGATTTTATCAATAAAAAGCGGGATTACAGCCGAATATTGACTAGCCGGATCTTGCTTTGGACCAAAAACATTAAAATATCGCAAACAAACTGTTTCTAAACCATATAATTTATAAAAAAGCTGGGTATAACGTTCGGCCGCATATTTAGTTAAAGCGTAAGGAGAAAGTGGACTAATCGGCAAAGTTTCAACCTTATATTCGGCTGTGGCTTCACCATAGACCGAACTTGAGGACGCATAAACCAATCGCTTGATCTTATTGTCGCGAGCGGCCACCAAAACATTTAGAGTTCCGTCAATATTACTCTGATTTGATTTGATTGGATCATTAACTGATCGCGGCACAGAACAAAGCGCAGCTTGATGTAAAACATAATCAAAACCAGCAAATTCTTTTTGTAACAAATCTAGGTCTTGAATATCGCCTTCAACAAATTCGATTTTATCTTTAAATTCAGCCAAGTTTTTGGCAAATCCGGTTGATAAATTATCAATCACTTTAACCTGATGACCTTGATTTAATAATTCTTCAACAATATTTGAACCAATAAAACCAGCGCCGCCAGTTACCACAAATTTAGACATAAAACTCCTTAAAAATTACGGTGATTTGTAGTGATTTGTAGTGGTTAATTGTCAAACAATGAATCACTTAATCACTACTAATCACGATTATTTACTTTCTCATCGTATCATATCTATAAATTCAATCAACCCTCTAGATTTTTGTAAAATTCCACCAACCTCTTGCCTTCAGTTTCCCAATTATATCTTTCGGCCGACAAACCCTGAAGATTTTGTTTGTAGAGAATGAAATTTTCTGGTTTAACCATTTCTTCAATAGTTTCAGCCATTTCTTTAGGATTAGCAGAAACTAATTCACCGATTTTTTCTTGTTCGATAATGCGACGATGTTCAGGAATGTCGGAAGCTAAAACCGGCACTTCGGCCGCCATATATTGCAGTAATTTATTGGGCAACGAGTAATATTTGGATAAAGATAATCCTTCAGTCATGACCAAACCGATGTCTGATGTTTTAATCGCGCTAATTAATTCGATTGGTGGCACCGCGTCAATAAAGTGAATTCGATCGGTTAATTTTAGAGATTTAACCTGGTAGGATAAGCCTTGACTATTCTTGCCACCCAAGAAAACTAAAGTAAAATTAGTTGGCAAATATTGCATCATCTCGATTAATTTGTCGGCGCCTCTGGCCGCTCCCGTTTGACCAACATGGAGTAAAACTGTTTCGCCCGGAAACATTTGGTGAAAATCGAGTGATGATTTTCTTATATTTTCCAATTTTGGCATATTTCGAACCAAGAAAAAATCACGATGATATTTTTTCTTCAATTGATCGGCATAACTTTGACTGGCGGTAATACCATATTGGCTAAAACCAATCAAATATTTTTCTAAAATCGGAATCAGCCATTTAACCCATTTTAATTGTCGATTTGCCAAGTTCTCACTCCATAACTCATGTGAATCATAAATCAAGGGAATTTTTTTGCGTCTGGCTACCGGCGCCACCGCCAGAAGCCCGTCAATATCGTGAGCGTGAAAAAAATCCGGATTTTCGCGAGCGGCCGCATTTCTTAGAGCAAAAATCGATGACAAAATATTTAAAACGAAGGGCCACATTTTGGTATAACCGACTCTCTTAATTTCATACGGCGTATCTACCAAAGTGACTGGCAAATCGTATTTTCGCATTAAAACTGTGACTTCAAAATCGGTCGACAAAGCCTCGGCCTCGTTTTGAATCCGACTATCAATATCCATGCGACTAGTTGTGACCATACAAATTTTTTTCATTTAGTCAGCTCCTCATATATCTCTTCGAATTTTTTAAAACTTGAATTGATTTCCGCCCGATCAGCAATAATTTGGCGGTTTTTTTGCCCTGATAACCTAAAATCGGTTTTGGATATTTTTAGGGCTTCTTCTATTGCTTCTGTAGTTTTCTGTTCGTCACCAATCGGCACCACCCAAAAATTTCCATCTGACCACTCCTTGACAAATTCGACATCAGATACCACAATTTTAGCTTCACTAGCCATTGCTTCGAGAAATGTTGAAGCAGCTCCATCAGATTGAGCAATCGAGACAACTACATCGGATAAATTATATAAATTAGCCATTTTTTGCGCGTCAACATTTAGCAAAAAGATAATTCTATCTTCGAGATTTAATTCCGTAATTAGTTGTTTCAGATATTGAAAATATTTCTCATCCTGATTTCGCTTAATCATTACCAATTTCCAATTCTTGTTTCCCAATCCAGCTACAGCTTTAAGCAAAACATCAATATTATAGATTGGCTTTAAACTTCTGGGCGAAAAAATAATTTTCTCATCTGTGAATTTAAGTTCTTTTTTTAAGGAAAAACTATCTTTTGGTTTAAAAATATCTAAATCAATCCCGAAATAAACTTCGCGCCATTTTTTAGAGTTAATTCCCAATTGTAATGCTTTCTTATGCAGTGCCATAGAATTACCAGTCACGATATCGGCATTTTGGATTGTTTTACGAATTAGAAATTGCTCGAAACTCGGTTGTTTTTCGATTTGCATCAAGTCTGAACCATGAGCAGTTACAATAGTTGGCGAAAAACCCGAATAATAAGCTAAAATTCCGGCAAAATTAATAACATGGCTATGAATTAGATCTGGTTTAACTTCGGTGATAATCTTTCGCAATTTTTTCAAAGCTCGATACTTTTGCCAAAATCCAGCTATCAGATACCATGGAGTAAAATAATTAACTAGTTTTTTTTGGTCTAAAGAATAATTTTGAGCATTGTTAATTTTACTGCCATCGAGACTGACAAAATAGAGCTGATAATTTTGTTTGATTAAATAATCGGCCAAATTTCTAACCTGCGGTTGAAGGGTATTAGCTACCAACATTAGCTTCGCTTTTATTTCTGGTAAAGATTTAAAAATTCCTGCCAGTCGTTCGGTCAAATAGCGACGATCATATGGTTTAAGATCGATTCTTGGAATAACCAAAGCGCCAATTTTCCATGCTTCATACATTCTCTTTATGACTCTTTTAATTCCTTCTTTATCTGTTGGCTCAACTACTACACCAATCCCCAATTCATTAATTAGATGCGCCGCCGCCGTATTTTTAGGCGCCAAACAAAGAATCGGCCGACGAGCTGCCAAATATTCAAAAATTTTACCAGTAAAAACCGCTGGCCGATCGTTAGGACTTAAAACCAAAAGTAAAATATCGGCCTGTTGCTGCAACTTAACCGATTCACTGTGTTCAACTTGGTTTTTACCACCAATAAATTCGACTTTTAGATCTGGCAAATTAAGTTCGGAAACAGCTTCATTAAAAGTATCAGCGCTACGCTCACCATAAAAAGTACCGGCATAAAGAATCTGGCAATAATCCCGTTTTAGTAAATCGATTTTGGCGGAAAAATCTTCCGAGTCAAACCCGTTAGTAATTGTGACGCACTTCTGTCTATTCCCGGATATTTTAGCGAAATAGGCAGTGAGAGGCGGTGAGACAGTAATTATTTTATCAGCCGTCTTTGCGACTTGTTCTTCTAAATCTTTGATTAAATCGCGATGTAGCGGCGTAGGAATAGTTAAATAGTTAGTACTTGCCCACTCATCGCGAAAATCAGCCACCCAATTAACTCCAGTCTGACGCTTAACCTCCATAGCAATCAGATGATCTGAAGCCGGCGCAAAAGAAGTGAAAATCGTATCAATTTTCTCTTTTTTAATAATTTGAATTGCTGCGGCAATTGCTGGTTTAATCCAGGACACCCGTTGATCAGAAATTGAAAACCAAGGATAATATCCATAAAACAAAAAAGATTGCCACCATCGCGCCTTAATCCAACACGCCGGGTCATTATAATTAATTCGAGTAACTTGAACTTTGTTGGGGATTTCTTGAAGTAAAGTTTCATCTTGATAAGGATAAAAGTGGTTCTTAACCGTCAAAACCCTAGCTTCGACTCCAAACTCAGCCAAATATTTGATAAATTTGGTAATTCGGAAGACACCGCCGCCACCCATTGGCGGAAAACCATATGAAATAAATAAAACTTTTTTCACTTTAAAACCTCTTCATATACTTTCTGATATGCATCAGCGATATGTTTAGCCGAATGATAAGTGTCAGCAAATTCCGGACCACGTTGCTTAAGATCGGCAATTTTTTCTGAATCATTAATCAATTTCTCTAAATCTTCTTGAAAAGTAAAAACATTGGTATTAGCAATCGGAATAGTTTTGCTAAACGGCACTTTTTCCAGATAAGATGGTTCTAAAAAGCACATCACAGCGCAGTTCAAAGTCATCGCTTCCACAGCTTGGCCGCCGTACCAACCAACCAGAAGTTGATCGATAATAATATCCGCTTTGCTCATTTCTTCAAGTAATTCATTATAAGGCATAAAATCCGAAATTTTAAATTCTATATTTGGATATTTTACCCCAAGATTTTCAAAAGCTCTCTTAACGTAATCAGTTCCTTTCACTTTTGGTTCGCTGGGTACATGTAGAACAATAAGTTTTCTGTTTTCTAATGTCGATTGTCTAAACGTTCTAAATTTTTTAACTTTTTCTAGATCTCGGGCATAAGGGATGATTAAGTCATAACCAGGAACAGAACTAGCCAAACCGGGACCATTAATAATTTTAGCATCGGAAAAAAAGGTTAAAAAACAAGTTCGGATTTTTTTAGCCGTTTTAGCTGACCAAGTCAGATGATGGAAATTTTTAAAATAACTCGGCCAGTCTTTTTTATGGGCTTTAATCACTGGGTTGGTCTTGGTAAAATCTAGATTAGTTTCCACATCAGAACCACGAAAAGTCACCACAATTTTCTTGCCATATAATTTTAATAATAAAATATTTAAAGGATAGAAAAATAAGGTTTGCGAATAATTAAAATGCCAAATGTCGTATTTCGGTAAAAATTCAAAAAATAGTTTCCAACGCGCCTTAAATGATTGCCAAGGATTTTTCGGAAATTTTAACAAAATATCAACCTGTTGATTAAAATAAATTTCATTAATTCCAAAAAAATCAATCTTAAAACCCCGTGCTTTTAAAACTCGGGTATAGGCAAAAATACCAGCAGCGCCAGCCCCATTAAAGCCAACGAAAATACCGCAATCATTCAATTGTTTATGATTTTTGGGCATTGGCAATGTATTCTTTTAATTCATCGATAGTTTGAGTTAAACCTTGGTTAAAATCGGTCGTAAATTCCACACCCAAAGCTTTGATTTTAGAATTATCAATTTGGAATTTTTTAATATCCCCAACTAACCAATCCTCATGAACAGGTTTTAAATCCGATTTAAAATATTCCAAAACCGATTCTGCTAATTCATTAATCGTCACTTTTAAACCAGATGCGCAATTATAAATTTCACCGTTAGTTTCGTCAGAAGCAGCCACTACAATATTAGCCAAGACCACATCATTCACGTGTGTAAAAGATCGTTCTTGTTCGCCGGTGCCAAAAATTGTTGGCGGCTCACTATTAATAAGATTTCGCACATAAATTGAAACTACACCACCATATTCACTAAATTCTTGACGCGGGCCATAGACATGAAAATATCGCAAAACCGTCGTATTTAAATCATATAAATGGTGAAAAGCACCCACGTATTTTTCACCAGCTAATTTGGAAACGCCATAATAAGAAACCGGATTTAAAGGATGATTCTCATCTTGAGGAAATTTGACGGCTTCACCGTATACTGAACCGGTCGAAGCATGGACCAGCTTTTTAACTTTATGTTTAACACAAAGTTCAGCCATATTAAAAGCGCCGCCGCCGTTAACTTGTAAATCGCGGCGTGGATCTTTTAAACAAATATTTTTCTTGCTCGCAGCTTCATGAAAAACCACATCTACACCTTTAAACGCTTTTTCTAAATTTTCCAAATCCGTCACATCACATTTAATTGCCTCAAAATTTGGATATTGTTTTAAATGCTCTAAATTCATATCTTTGCCAGCTGAATAATCGTCAATTGAAATCACCTCAAACCCGCGCGTCACCAGAGCCTCACAGATATGAGAACCAATAAAACCTGCTCCACCGGTCACCATCGCTTTTTTGTACTTAATCTTAAATTTGTCAAATGCTTCATCTAGAGTCATGTTATCCTTTCGTTTATTAATTATTAATCTAAAATTGGCGAATTCTCCGCCTCAACGTCTTCCTCTTCATTAGTTTGATGTTTCTTATTGAATCCGCCAATAAAAAGTTTCTTGATACTATTAATTTCGCTAGGTTCAATAATACCAAAAACTAACAACATCGCCAAGAAAATAATGGCTTCAATGATTTTAATTACTAAGTTAACCCCGAAACTGAATTGCCAAGTCATTGGCGCTAAAACCACTACTATCAAACCTAATAGAACAATCTTTACAACTTTTAACCAGTCAATCTTAATATAAACTAAACGCTGGCTATACCATAAATAAGCGCCGGTTAAGAAAAAATAACTTAAAGCGGTTGCCCAGGCTGCACCCATCATTCCAAATCTAGGAATTAAAAGAAAATTACAAATAGTATTGATAATAGCAGCTAACCCGGAGCAAACCGCAATTAATTTGGTTTTTTTGGTTAAATAAATTCCGACCGACGTAATTTGCATTGTGGCTGCAAAAACCATAGCTAAAGCCAAGGGCGCCACTGCTTTGGCGGCCGGATAATATTTCGCCACAGTCAAAATCTTCAAAATTTCTAAACCAAAGAAGGAAATCCCGACTGCCAGTACCATAAAAAAAGCCAGATAATAGACGAAAACTCGAGGCACAAATTCATCGAATACGTCTTTTTCTTCACTATGAAGATTGAAAATCATTGGTAACCAAGCGCGACTCAAAGTCATAGAAAAAAACGGTAAAATACTGGTAACGTTGATAGCCATAGCATATAAGCCTAGCTCCGTTAAACTCCAGTAATGATTGACAAAAAATCGATCAGACAGATCGAAAACAAAATATGAAAGCGATGCTGGTACTAACATTGAACCGACTAGAACCATATCTTTAGCATGTGACCACTTCCAACTAAATTGAAAATCTTCGCGAATTAAATAAATCGAAAGGAAAAAAGTCAAAACCGTACCTAATAAAGTACCAAAAAAGTAACCGAAAACGCCCCAAGGGAAAATCAATCCAATACTTAAAGCAGTAATCAAAACCGCACCAATCGCAGTAGTGATGGCAAAAGTTTTAGCCTTAAATTCCAACCGATAAACGGTTTTGACGTAGTTGGTCAGTAAAGTAAAGAAAGCTGTGATAAAAGCTAAAGTAAAGAAAATCGCTGTTGTCGGACTATGGAAAGCGGCATTGGCAATCGAACGACTAAATAAAATACAGATTCCAGTTAGAAATACGCCCCAACCCACCAAAAACCAAAAACCACTGGAGACAACTGCTTTTTTTTCGTTTTTGTATTCATTGACCCGTAAGAAAAGTGAAGTATCCATGCCGAACATTAAAAATAAACTTAAAAAAGAAATAATTGAGGCGATTAAACTTAAAATACCATATTCTGCTGGTACAAAAATTCGAGTTAAAATTGGGGCGGTTACAATTGCCAAAAGCTTCAAAACAACATTGCCTAAACCATAAATAACACTGTCTTTAGTTAAAGCGACAAAATATTTTTTAAGCGATTTATTTTCCATTATTTTAATTTAACCTCAAAATTGTGTTGATTTGTATCAGTTTTAATCGTTAAAACTTGATCTGTGAAAGTCGTATTTGAATAAGTCGCGCCATCTCTTAAAACTTCTGGCTTTTGATTATTAGGAATTTTAATCGAGATGTCAGCGTCATCAACGACTAAATCCTGACCAAGTTTGCCAGTTGAATTTATGCTAATTTTTAAAATTTTATCAGTCTGGTTAAAACTAACATCAGTAATGGCAATTTGCTTATCAGTAAAATTTGTAATTTGCGGTAAATCAGTCCGAATGTCGCCAAATTCAAAATCAATCTTCCTAATTTCTCCAGCATTTAATCGCGGCAAAACCACATATTGATTACGGATATATGGATAATATACCCCATTAGCGCTAACAGCGCTAATCTTCTGATTCGGAATAATCAAAGTTAAACCATCTATATTTGTTTCTGCCTGATTTTGAATAGTAACCGATTGAGCTGTAAAATCTAAGACTTTAACTTTCTTCCAAGCTTGAAGATAATCGGCTACGGTGGTAAAATCGCGAACCCAAACTTTATCTTGAGATTGATATTTTTCTAACAAGGCAAACTCGTCTTCCAAATGCGAATTGATTGTCCAAATTAAGGTGTCAGTAGCTAACGGGTCTGGTTGATTTGGATTCGGTTTTGATTTAGAACCTTTGATCACTTCTGGACCATAATTAACCAAATAAGTATGAGAATTGTTAAAACCCTTAGCTTGAGCCAATTGATCTAAATCTGTTGCCGTATAAAGTTTATCTTGGTTGGACAGCCGACCAAAGGTTGAAGCAAACATCATCAGTTTTTCTGGAATTAAACCATTACTCGCACCTTGATAAGAATAAAGAATTTGACTGGCGTTTAAAAATGTGGAAAAGGCATTTAGTTGATAATCGTTTTTATAATTAGGATTCTGACTATCTTGACCACCGGCCCAAACATATTTCCAACTATCTTTGGATAAATAATCCATCAGATATAATGGGTTATTTTTGAGACTGCCGCAACCACTCAACAATTCTCTTTCTGGAGTATTAATGCAATCACCACTATTACTGTGGTCAATCCAAACCGTCGAGTTAAATTGGTTTAAAAGTTTAAAAGCTAAAGCAATTTTACTGGTTGGGTCTTTAGCTAAACCAATGCCGTCATCAGTTAAGCGATGCGCGCCGATATCAATTCCTCGACGATAAATTTCCGTCACCGTATTTAAGAAATTTGTATCTTCAAGATTACCATAATACGACCATCTCTTTTGATTATCATTGTTAACCGCAAAAACAGTGTTAGTCAGTCGTAAATGATGAGCAAAAATTCCTTGCTCACCATAATTAGGATCAGTTTTATCGCTCGTACCCCAGAAAACCGCATTCAGACGATTAACTGCATCATTTTTAGCGTTTAAGAAACCACCCAGATCAGCGTGAGCTGTCATGGTTAAAACCGAGTCTTTAGCATAGGGCCAACGAAAGGCTAAAGCTGGAATTTGGTCAGTTGTGATATCAGCTCTAATTTCAAGATTGACTATGTCGCCAGTTTTATGTTTTAAATTGAGATCGATTTTTGGTTCGGCCTTAGCTGCATTGGCGTAATCGCGGCGGTAAACATTTTCGCGGGTTTTCCCATAATAATTATAAAATTTAGCCTGATTTTCGGTTGGAGATTTAATTAGAGCCATCACTTCGGCCGAATTATCAGTAATGGTTAAACCTTTAGATTCAATCAGATGCGAAGTCCATTGACTAATCAATACTGGCTTGGTTAGCTTTTGGATTTGATAAGTTTCGTCAAGATAGGAAATTGGATTTTTTTGGCTTAAATCGATTTGAAAACCTTCAAATTCGACATTTTTGTCGGCCGTGTATTTAACCGTTGATTTTAGATCCACATATTTTTGATCAGGGTAAAGCACAAAATCAAATTGAGCCTCAGCAAAAAGATAAGTATAAGTTTCGCTAAAAATTGTTTGATCAGAGTTTTTGCTAAGCGCGGTTTTAATTTGCGATTTTGCCAAATCTTTGCCATCACTAAAAAAAGGTTTGGTTTTAGTGCTATCAAAAACCAGATCATTGGCTGGCGTGTAAACCCGAAAACGATCAGGTAACTTTTTGGCAAAGCCGACCCGATTTGTCGTTAGAGTCCAAGAATACAAAACATTATTATCTTTTTTGACCTGGTTTTTTTCGGTTTTCCCAATCGGAATTTCCCAACCCCAAAAAACACCCAAGCAATAGAAAATGATTGGCAACAAAATTACCAAGAGTAATTTATACTTATTCTGCATACATTTATTTTAGCCGATTTTTTGTGTGATTGTAAGGGTTTAAAAAACCCGCGGATTTCTCCACAGGCTATATAAAATTTGACTTTATATTAATTACCAAATATCATCACCCGATTCATACTTCGAATAGAAATTACAAAAAATCAATAATTAAATTTACTATTTTTTTTAATAACTTTTTGTGGTATATTTAAATCACAATGACAAAAACACTAAAAAAACAATTAAGATTAGCTAAAACCGATGCCGCTAAAAACCCGCCGAGAGAACTCAAAAATTATTTAATGAATAGCGGTACAAGCTCAAATAAGAAAAGTGTACAGAAAATTCTTTTAGAGTTAAGATACGGTAATAGTAATGAAACACTGTGTTCTGCAAGACAGTAGCTTTTTAATAGCATCATTGGATGAAAATGATATTTTCCACAAAGATGCTATTTTTATCTTTAAACACTTAATCAAGAACCGAAATGATATCAAAGTCATTATCCCAACATTAGTTTTTTATGAAACTATTATTTCATTGATTAAAAAAGGTGGAATTTCTCGAACAGAGATTGAAAGAAAGCTATGGAATTTTTTATATCATGATATGGTAATCAATATTTCTCTACTTAAAACTCCTGACTTTATCATCGTAAATACCGGCATTGAATTTGATGCTCAAATACTGACTTTTGATCGCCAAATGATAAACAGAGTAAAGCTGCTTTATCCACAGATCTATTACTGTTCAGAACATGGCGGATTCTACGATCAGACACTTGATTTCTTAACTGATTTCTATAAAAAAATTGGTAAAGGTGATTTGCCACCAGAAAAAATTCTTTCTTAAAACTAAGGAGGTGTCATGCAAAAATGCCCTAAATGTATCGGATTCGGTTCGGACTCCAGCAATTTTTGTTCAATTTGCGGAACCAAAATGGAACCACTAGCATTCATAAACTGTGAGTGCGGTAAACAACTAGTACCTGGGACAAAATATTGCCATGTTTGCGGTAAAAAACAAAAAATTAAAAAAGAAAAAAAGAACGAAAAATAGCCCCTTACGGAGCTATTTTCTTTAATGATGACATCTATTTTACTTTGCCATTTCCTGGAAGGTCTTAACAATATATTCCAAATCTTCTTGTTTTAGTCCTGGGTGAACTGGTAAGGACAAAACTTGAGCAGTCAAATCATCGGCAATTGGTGTGTTTGGTTTATAACCTAAATCTTCATAAACTTTTTGGCGATTCAAAGGCAACGGATAAAAAACGGCAGTTCCAATGGACGCTTCAGTTAATTTGGCCAAAACTTCATCGCGGGTCAAACCAAAATCAGGGGTAATCCGAATCGTGTATTGATGATAGACATGTGTCACGCCTTCTGGAGCAACCTGAACAATAATACCTTTAATTTTGCCCAGTTCTTCGTTTAAGTAAGCGGCATTTTTTTGGCGAGCGGCATTGAATTTTGGCAATTTCTTCAATTGTTCAATTCCAATCGCACCTTCCAAATCAGTCATACGGTAGTTATAACCAAGAATATCGTGGTAATAACGGACTTTTGAACCATGAGCGCGAAGTAACAAGGATTTTTCGTAAGCCGGTTGATCATTAGTAGTAATCATGCCACCTTCGCCCACAGTCATATTTTTAGTTGGATATAAGGAAAAACAACCAGTGCCAAAAGAACCGGTTTTTTGGCCTTGCCACTCGGAACCATGTGATTGACAAGCGTCTTCAATTACCACCAAACCATGTTTTTGGGCAATCGCCATAATTTTAGTCATATCGCAAGCCGAACCATACAAATGAACTGGCAAAATGGCTTTGGTTTTTGGTGTGATCGCCGCTTCAATTAAATCTGGATCAATTAAAAAATCATCTTTGATGTCAACGAAAACTGGGCGGGCGCCAGTGTAAAGGACAGCATTAGCCGAAGCAATAAAAGTAAACGGTGTGGTAATTACTTCATCACCCTCGGTGATTCCATGGGCGCGAAGCGCCACTTCCAAAGCAGTTGTACCGTTAGATGTGGCAATCGCATACTTTGTGCCAATAAATTTGGCGAAATCTTCTTCAAACTGCAAAACTTTTGGCCCTTGAGCCAACATTCCCGAATTCATCACTTCCATCACCGCGTCTTTTTCCTCTTGTCCAATTTGAGGAGCTGCAATGTTAATTTTCATTTAGGTTCCTTTCCGAATAATTTAAAGATTTATTTATACTTTTTTATTCCAATCTTCTTTTTTAATCTCAATTTTTTCGCCACAGGCACATTTTAAGGTAACACTGTCGCCTTCTTCAGATTCGACTTCAACAAGTTTTTTACCGCAAGCACAGACAAAGCCATGAAGTCGCGCCGGGTTGCCATAAACTAAACCATAGTCGGGAATATCTTTAGTGATCACTGAACCAGAGCCAGCCATCGCCCATTTTCCAATCGTCACACCAGGGGTGATACAAGAATGACCGCCAATGGCCGCGCCAGTACCGATTTTGATTTCTGAAGCCGTCCAATCATCCGCTGATTTCAATGTTCCATCAGGATTAATCGCCCGCGGTTGCTTATCATTAGTAAAGCAAACATTTGGACCAATAAAAACCCCGCCTTCGAGAATGGCTTGATGATAAACAATGGCGTGATTCTGTATCTTGCAGTTTTCGCCGATAATTGACTTTTCATCAATAAATACGCCTTCTGCAATTATGCAGTTTTTACCGATCTTGGAATCCTTGCGAATATGGGAATAAGCCCAAATTTTTGAGCCTTCGCCAATTTCAACATTATCTTCAATATTAGCCGTATCATGAACAAAATAATCAGCCATATTTCTCCTTACTTTCTAATTATCTCATCTACTTTAATCGCCACATCCAGAGCGTTAATCGCTTCTTCAGCCGTCACCACCGGTCGCGAATCGTCTTTAATCGCTTTGATAAACGACATTATTTCCGCTTGGAGTGGTTCAACATTATTAACTTCGACAATTTTAGCATCTTTCGGCTCACCAAATTTAATCACATATTCACCAAAACTATCATATTCCAAAGAATAATCTGATTCATAAACCGCCAACTCTTGGGTAATAAAATTTAGTTCAGCATAAGCTTTGGTACCGCAAATATTCATTTTTCTAACTTTAACTGGCGTAATCCAGTTAACTTTGACCGCGCCAACCTTATTACCGTATTTAAGAAAAATTTCGGCATAATCTTGCAAAGTTTTATTCAAAGCATTACCGCCGGCGGCCACAATCTCGGTCGGCAGTTCACCATAAAACCAGTTAATTAAATCAATGTCATGAACGCCAATATCCACCACCACATTCGCATCTTTGATCTGATTTGGCATTGGCCCAATTCGGGTATTGGAAATCGCCACAATTTCCCCGAGTTCACCCTTATCCACCAATTCTTTCAGTTTAATCACCGCCGGGTTAAAACGTTCAATATGGCCAACCGTAAATTTAACTTTCTTAGCCTTAGCCGCTTTAACGATTTCTTCGGCTTCAGCGACTGTACCAGCAATCGGTTTCTCTAGAAGAATGTTGATACCTTTGGCAATGCAAGCCATAGCCACATCTTTATGAAATCTGGTTGGAACCGCAATCGTCACAACCTCAATTTTCTCTTTTTCCAGCATTTCTTCATAACTAGAATAATATTTGCATTTGCAAGAAGTGGCGACCGCCTCGCCAATTTCGGCGTTCAAATCAGCCACGGCCACTAAATTCACATCTGGTAGTTCACTATAGTTTCGGGCATGATGTTTACCCATATTTCCAACGCCAATTACCGCTGCATTCATATAAGCTCCTTTATTGTTATTTCTTCTAATTTCCCAAATCCTCGCCCGTTTGTCAAACTAGATATTTCCCACGCCTTTGTAGATAAAACCTTCTTTTTCCGCTTTTTGCTTATCAAACAAATTACGACCATCGACTAAAATCGGTGTTTTAGTTTTAATCATTTCGCGTAAACCTTTTAAGCCAGTCTTAGCATATTCATCGTGAGCGGCCATCAAAATTATCGCATCAGCATCTTTCAAATCTTTCTTTAAATCAGTTTTATATTCATCAACATATGGATCTTGAATCGTATATTTAACCTTATTTTGGGCTAAAATTTCAATCAGATCAGTTGTTGGTGTGTTTCTGGTATCGTCAGAATTGGCGTCATAGGCAAAGCCTAAAACCACCACTTTAAGATCCTCAACCTTTACGTCAATTTGACGCGCAGCCATGGCCAACAAATCATACATATGATGCGGCATAAAATTATTAATCGAGCGCGCCAGCGGAATTAGTTTGGTTGAAATCGAATCTTTCGCCCCGTGAATCAAAAGCCAACTGTCTTTTGGAATACAATGACCACCAACGCCAGCACCAGGATAGTGCATATTTCGCCCTGGACATTTATTCAAAAGTTCGCGCACTTTCCAAACATTAGCGCCATAGGCTTCAGACAAAAGAGCCATTTCATTGGCAAAGGCAATCTGAACATCGCGATAAGTATTTTCGCCAGTTTTAACAATTTCAGCAGTCAATGGGTCAGTAATATCGACTTTGATACCAAGAACTTTTTCGTAGAGCGCTTTGACATTGTCGCCAGCTTTTTTATTATAGGCGCCAACCAAACGGTCGTAATGAGTCAAATTATAGATTAAACGGCCGGGCATCACCCGTTCCGGACAGTTAGCTAATAAATAATCTTTGTTCAAGTCATATCCGTTTTCGTGTTCCACGGCCGGCCGAACGACTTTTTCCATGGTTGTGGGAGCAATTGTCGATTCGATTACAATTTGCGCCCCGCGTTTCATATGGCGAGCAATCGATTTAAGCGCCGCACGTAAAGCTTCATAACGCGGCGAATGATCTTCTTCGACTGGAGTTTGGACTGCTACCATAATCATATCGCGATCGGCCAGTTTTGTCGCATCAGTCGTGGCAATAAATTTTTTGGTTTTAACTACATTTTTGACCAATTCGTCCATACCTGGTTCGCGACCCTTGATTGGGTTTTCACCAGTCATAATTCGAGCGACCCGATCTTCGTCAACATCAAGACCGACGACATCGTAACCAGCTTTGGCAAAAAGTAGGGCCACCGGCAAACCGACATAACCAATTCCGACCACGGCAATTTTTGTTTTTTTGTCTGTAATTTTTTTTGTAGGCATAAGACTCCTTAAGTTAGTATTTAGTATCTGGCAGCAAGTATCTGGTATGGGAATTTTTATTTTGTTCCATACAAAATACTAACTACAAAATACTAGATACTATTTTTGTATTCCAGCATCATGGCATCGCAAAAATACTTGACGCCCCAGCTGTTAATCGTATAAGCGTTGTACTCACCCCAAAACGGGTAAGAGCTTGGTACAGCACCGTTAATATTGGCAAATTTGGACACGATTTGGGTGTTCATCAAACAGTTAATCATACCTTTAGCCGCAGTCAAATATTGTTCATTCCTAGTTACATGATAAAGTTTAATCCAACACATCGCAATCTGGGCGTTTCCAGTCATACAACTACTCTTGGAAGCAATATCCCAGTTTTTATCAAACCGACCCGGCAATAAATGTGGCTCTTGTTCAAATTTAGCCAGAAGGACATCAGCTGCTTTCTGGCAAATTTCCAACACTTGTTTTTCGTTATTCATCAGATAACAAGAAATTAGACCCTCAATCGTATAACCAATCGTGTGAGTTAGCGGCGTTTCATTTTTATCCTTAGAATTATCACAATTAGCAAACCAACCATTGGCTTGTTGTTGACTGGCAATAAAATCAAAATTATGTTTGGTCACCTTCCGATATTTATCGGTTTTTAAAACTCGATCAACATCGAGTAAGGATTGGTCAACTTTAGAATCATAAACCCGTTTCATTCCCATATAATTTGCTTTTGTCCAAGAACCATCTTCATCTTGAACACTGGCAATCCACTCGGTTGCTCGATTAGCCGCTTCCAAGTATTTTTTATCATGAGTCACTTCATAAATTCTCACCAAACCGTTGATAATTTGAGCCGAATTAAAAACACTTGGCCCAGAGGAATGACCGACTGTACCACCAGGGAAAGCCCCATTTTCATATTGTTGACCGAGTTCAAAATCAGCCATTTCTTTAGCTGTTTTGAGTACTTTTTCTGTTTTAAATAATTCGTAATAATCACAAAAAGTGGTGATAATATAACCAGTTACCTCCGGATAGGAAGTTTCAATTTTGGTTTTACCAAGACTAAAACTCACCCGACTAGCAATGCCATGATCTTTTTGCTGTTTCTGTTGATTTAAAAACCAACCAATGGCTTGATCTAAATGTTTCTTGATTTCTTCTTTAGAATTAGCCTTATCAGATAAATCCGGCGCAACTTTATCTAAACCTTTCATTGAATACCAAAATAAAGCCTGAAAAACAGGATTAGGAAAACATAAGGCAACATTAATTGCCCTTAAAATCTCTTTTGCTTTTCTTTCCATAAAAATAACCCCTCATTAAATGAATATAGTCTTTATTTAATTAAACGCGATTGAGAACTTTTTGTCAATTTGAAGAGAGAAAAAAGAGAAAAGTAGACGGTAGCTTGTAGTACTTAAGGACAGTCCTTTAACGCGCTGAAAGACTGTCCTTTTATTTCAGTTCTTTACAATTTGCATACACCAAAATAGGTCTGATTGGTCGAATGGATATTCTAAAACTGTCTGACATTTCGGCTGGCATCTTTTAACAATGCCTTTGGTTCTAATCAGGCTTCCCGCCGAGAAGGCGGAACTCTTTTTAATTCCCAGTCTGTGCCAGGAATACGGCCGCCAATGGCGACCAAAAAAAGTAGTACATAGTTAGTATATAGTATTTTGAATAATGTATATAGTATAAAAAATTATTATTGATACCTGAAACATAATATTTAAGGACAGTCCTTCAGCGCGTTAAAGGACTGTCCTTTTATTCGGTTATGATTCATTATTCTGAATACATGCTTCTGTTCTAGTGTGATAATTTCCACAAAATTTCAAATTGTTGGCGCATGTCAGCGGCAATAGCCTGGTTTTCAATCACTGTAGCGTATGGCGCGGTTTCCGAATAAGTAACATAAATCACGGTATTATCGAAAACTTGAATTTCAGTTTTAGGATCAAAATATTCTTGGGGTAAATAACGGGTTTCGCGCAGTTCCATCCGATCCATTTTGGCAAACAATTGATTGTGAGGTAAATTGGCAAATAAGGCTCGAGAGGTAATATTTTTACTGACTCGCTCGGCCGTGTAGAAACTATCTTGTTGATTAATTTCTTGCCAAATTCTGGCCGAACCAAAAACTAAAATTTCACTGTTTTCCGGTTGATCTAAACCTAAAATATAGGCTTGATGAATCCCATCAAGGCCTTCAAAAACCTGAACTCTGGGTTTATCTTCGGCTGTTGATTTTAAAGCGGCAAACAAAGGCAAAGCCTTGCGAAACTGGTTTTTGCGGTAATCGAGAGTCATTAGTAATTTTGCTGGCGTAATAACTGAAAAGATACTTCTGGCACCATCGAATTTTTTGTGAGCAATCTCATCGGCTACCAATTTATCCAAAGAAGCGTAACAGGTTGGTCGTTTGACGCCGGTTTTTTTAAAAATATTCCACGCCGAAGACGGGCCCATTTCCAAACAGGCTAAATAAATTTTAGCTTCGGTTTCGTTTAGTCCGGCCAATAACAGCGGAGCAATCAATTTTTCGTTTTTTATTGTCATGTCTCATTGACAACGTACTTAAAAAAACGATTATTGTCAAGATTTAAACCCTATTTGACCGTCTATATTGACACTTTTTATAAAAATTACTCAAAATTAACCAAAAACCGCAAAAAAAATTAAAAAATCGTCAAAATTGAAAATTGACGAAAAAAATAGTCGCGTGATTTCAGCCGCGCGAAATCACAAGTCCCCAAATTTTTTTGGCGCCGGCTTTTTTTAAAACCGCGGCACATTCATTTAAAGTCGAGCCGGTGGTCACGACATCATCGACTATAATAATTTCGCGATTTTTGACGCAACAATCAGCATTCAAAATAAAAGTGCCTTGTAGGTTCTTCCGGCGGCTGTTACCCGAGAGTTCGGCCTGCCGCTTCGTCTTTTTTGGCTTTGTTAGCAATTCGCAAACCTCAATATTCAATTTCTGACCAATAATTCGAGCTAAAACTTCGGCTTGATTGTATCCCCTCTTGGCTTTTCTTTGCCAATGCATAGGAACGAAGGTCAAAATAGAATCATGAAGCATGAATAATGAATTATGTATTTTATTTTCACCATGATTCATACTTCTCAATTCATTATTCAAACTATCCACCATCATCTCTGCTAACCTATCGCCTAGTTCCAGTACTCCGTTGTACTTAAAATTATGGATCATTTCTCGAATCGGACCTTCATCAAAATAAGCTGCAGCCATAACTCCAATCAAGGATTTATCTTTCGAGCATTTTGGGCAATATCGCCCGTTCTCGGTTAACCGGCCGCAGGCCGGACAAACCTGGCTGACTACTGGTACGATTTTTTGAGCGCAACTTAAACAAACCCAGCTATCAGTTTGGCTGATCTCTCGGTTACAATTAACACAATATTTGGGAAACAA
Source organism: uncultured Candidatus Berkelbacteria bacterium (assembly GCA_903877885.1). Lineage (GTDB taxonomy): Bacteria > Patescibacteriota > UBA1384 > UBA12157 > UBA12157 > CAIRFN01. Next base: position 13,793 of record CAIRFN010000010.1, on the reverse strand, counting down.
AAAATCTAAAATAAATGATTTAACTTCATTAATTGATAATTGAAAATTGATCATTTAAAATTTCAAAAATCGCAGATTTTTGGTTAATACATTTTTATCAGCAAAGAACCATCAGAGAATTTTTTGACCAAATCACCATTACTAGATAAATCATACAAAACTTTTTTGTAAATATCGAATTGAGCATATTTTGGATAAACCGTTGGATCAGGGTTAGATGGCGGCAAATTACCGACATAAACATATTTATAATTGCCATATTGTTTGCTCAAATCATAAATCATCTTCTCATAACCAGTTAATTTTTTGCGACTGGCGAGCGAAAGATTTTCATAACCGTGATAATGATAATTATCATTTTTGTAAGTCATTTGAGCTAATGCCAACTGATCTGAATCAAGTAAGATTGGATTCCAATTATCCGTTGTTTTAATCGGAATATATAGGTTAGCAAATGGATTGTAAAGAATCTGATAGCGAATCTGTACGTTAGAATTGATAAAATTAAGAATTTCTTGATCTTTTGGCAAAAACCAAACCATTAATTTAAAAGAATCAGGAATTCGAGCCGGACCGACATAAATAGCCGAATTCGTAATAATTAAAAAACCAATCAAGCCATAGCCAAAAATCATTTTATAACGATGTATTCTTAAAGAATTTAAATTAAAAATATAATTAAGCAAAAAACCGATACAAACAGTCAAAGCTGGCGCCAACTCTCTAGCAAATCGAGCTGGAAAACCAGTGGCCCCTAATCTCGACATCAAAAAATAAAAAGTAATCCAGACTAAAACTAATTGCTTGGCGCCAATTTCTCGACGTTCTTTGAAAGTTGTTACGAGTAAAAATAGTAAGCCAAAAACACCTAAATACCAAATCGGATTACCAGCCATCAAGGCATAATCCGGCCAATTTGGTAGCATGTTTAGATATTTATCTTGAACTGCAGGATTATTATTTAAAAAACCATTAATGAATCTTATAATTATCGGACCATAGATTTTTACAGCCAGAAATAAGCTCAAGAGAATAAGAATAAAACCAGAAGCTGTCGCCAAGAATTTCCAATGGCTAAAATTGACTTTTAATCTTTTTTCTACCAACAAGATATAAAGTTGAACCAGACCAAAAATAATCAATATCACAGCAATACTGACGAAAGTTAAATGATGAGTGAAAGCAATTAAAACCAGAAAAACACCGGCAATTATTAAATTAATTGTGTTTTTAGTCTTAAGATAACGAATAATAAAAGCGAAGAGCAAAATCGCAAAAACACCATAAGCCAAAATATCCGGATAATTACCGTCAATAAAACCATATAAAGGATAGCCAGAAGTTAACAGAAAAATGAGTGTCGTTAAAGTTGATGTTTTGTGGTCAAAAAGCTGGCGCAACAGAAAATACATAGCCAAAGAAGGTAAAACAACCAAAGCCGGTGTCCAATAGGTTAAAATATCAAATGGCTGAACATGAGAAATTTGGCTTAACAAAATCACCAAAAGATGGAAACCTGGTGGATAGGTTAGAAAATTAATACTACCAGTATCTAGGATTTGTTTGATGATATTGTAATGGCTAATCGCATCTGAACCCGGCGGAACAAGAAAATTATAGATTATATAACCATAATACAATAAATACAGTTGCAGACTAAAACCAGCCACTAATACGATTACTAACAGCCAATCGATAATTTTAAATGATGAAATTTTAAACATTTCTACTCAATTATTTAATAACTACCGTAAATGTTTTAGCTGGTCCAAACCAAGCAATTTTTTCTGCCACTGGTCGGAGTGTGACCGTATATGTTCCAGCTGTTTGCGGCATAGTGACCGTCCAGACAAACAATCCTTTTTTGTTTTTCTTAACATTATCATTACGCATTACCACTCGACTAGCGTTGTTTAATAAAATATTATTACCATCCTGCGGATCTTGAGTCCCGAGTTTGACTGCATTTTCACCTTCTTTATACCAGACAGCATTGCCGGAATTCTTGTAAGCCACCGTAAAAGTCACTGTTTGACCAGGTTTGTAAGTCTTTTTGAGTCCGGTGATTTTGGAAAAAACTGCATAAAAGCTCTTACCATCATTACTGGCTTTAGAACCATTTTTATTCCACTTGGTAAAAAATTTTGTGAAATTTTTGCCATCATGCGGCGTGTATCTGTAAAGAGCGGCGGTTGTTCGATTGCCAATCTTGATTTTTTTGCCATCAATCTTAATTGTCTGCCCAACTTGATAGTCCTTAAATCCATGACCAGCGGCGCGTTCATAATTATAACGCAACTGCCAAGCGCCATTTTCTACCTGTTTAGTAAATCCTTTGTAATCTTTATTGCAACCACCAGAATCTGGACAAGCATAGCCCATGGCCACATTGAGCGCGTCTTGGTTTTTAGAGGTCATTGTGATTAGACTTTGCTCTTTTTGCAACATAGCCAAGATGGCCGCCGGGTTGATAGTATTATAAATATCAATCCCATTCATTTCCATCGAAGCATCGCCGTGACCATGCGCCGCGTCATAAATAATTTGAGCCGCACTACGGCCGCCTTGTTTATAGTCCTTTAAAAAACTGTTATTTGATCTTAAAATATCTTGGATTTGATTGACACTCAAGCCATTGACATTAGTAAATGCGCCATCATCAGCCAATTTAACCGAAGATGAAGCCAGAGCTGGAGTTGCGAATAAAAAACCCGAACCAATTAAGAAAATTGATAGTAAACAAATAATAAAAATGCGAAATTTAAACAAAACCCCTCCCTTTAGTTAGTATTTAGTATCTAGTAGTTGGTATTTAGTATTTAAATAATTTATTAAATCCATACTAAATACTAGATACCGACTTTAGTATATCAAACATTTTAAATAGCGCAAAGTCAGCAATCCAAACTTGCGGACATATTTGGAATTGTAGTATATTATATTGAGAGGGAATTTATGGCAAAAAAAAATGAAAAAGACTTGTTGGAAGAATATGAAGGCCAATTGGCAGTCGATGTGATTGAAACCAATGACACGGTTATTTTGCGAGCGCCAGTTGCGGGCGTCACCAATGACGATTTGGAAATTGCCATTACCGATGAGGTCATTAATATCAAAGGCGAGCGTCATGAAGTTAGAGACGAATCGACCGAAAAATATTTTGCCCAGGAATGCTATTGGGGCAAATTTAGTCGATCCTTTATTTTGCCTGTAACCGTTCAAGCCGAAAAAGCCGAAGCCCAACTTAAAAACGGTATTTTAACCATCAAAATTCCCAAATTAGCCAAAACTAAAACTAAAATGGTAGAAGTAAAAGAAGTAGAGTAAACGGAGTGATATATGAAAATTCGTAAAGCTGTGATTCCCGCCGCTGGCTACGGCACCAGATTTTTACCGATGACTAAGGCTAGTCCAAAGGAAATGTTGCCGGTGATCGACAAACCGATTATTCAATATGTAGTCGAGGAAGCGGTCGCTTCTGGTATTGAAGATATTATCATTGTGACTGGTTCCAATAAACGAGCGATTGAAGATCATTTTGATTTCAATGGCGAGCTGGAAAGCTACTTGGAGAAAGTTGGTAAATTTAAAGAGTTAGATGAAATTCGCGAAATTGCCCAAATGGCTAACTTTATTTATATTCGCCAAAAAGGCCCATATGGTAATGGCACACCGATTTTGAATGTTGAAGCCATTATTGGCGACGAACCGTTTGCGGTTTTGTGGGGCGATCAATTTACTTCAGTGGAAGATGGTAAACCGCCACGATTAAAGCAAATGATGGACGCTTTTGAGAAATACAATGATCCGATTTTGTCGTTTGTCAAAGCTAAATCGGACGCTGATTTTGATCGCTATGGTGTGCCGGCAATCAAGGAAATTGAAAACGGTATTCATGAAGTTTTGGAAATTGTGGAAAAACCGGGCAAGGAAAACGCGCCATCGGACTTGGTTTCTGACGGCGGTTACATTTTAACGCCAGATATTTTTAAAGCTTTGAAGGAAACCGAAGTTGGTAAAGGCGATGAATTGTGGCTGGTTGACGGCATCAATAAACTCAAAGCCAATCACAAAATTTACGCCTGCGAAGTTAAAGACGGCACCTATCACGACACCGGTAATAAGCTGGAATATTTGAAGGCAAATATTGATTTTGCATTAAAAAGAGACGATATTAAGAATGAACTTAGTGAATATTTAAAAAAATTAAATTTGTAATTTTTAGCCCATCCTACATTCTTACTGTGCAACCGAATCCGTCGTGTACGCACAGTACGAATTTCGGAGGGCGTCCACTATAATTATTGACATAAATCATGGTGGGACGGAGGGGAATTTGGACAAGAAATTTATTATCATCGGCGGCGTCGGCCTTCTGATCATTATTTTATTGATTGTTTTTTTGGTACGCGGTAAAACGACTACCACAACTTCCAAAACTAATACCATGGTTATTTGGGATTATAAAAATGAAAAAGCCGCTTATGATCCAGTTATTCTTGCTTATCAAAAGATGAAAAACATTAAAGTTCAATATGTGGTCAAAGACCCGAATTCATATCTTGAAGATACGGTTAACGCTATGGCCGCCGGCAATGGCCCTGATGTCTGGATTGTTCCAGCCAATATTTTACCTCAATATCATGACAAACTTTATCCAATGCCAGCTGGTGGTTTTGCCGATCCTGACAATAAAAAAAATGACTTGGAAGTTTATAAAGATTCCTATCCGCCGGTTGTTACTCAAGATAATGTCATTAATAATCAGATTTACGGTGTGCCACTTACGATTGATAGCCTGAAGCTTTTCGTTAATCAAGATCTGGCCAATAAAGCGCTAAATGAATATTTACAAACACACCCAAACATTGATATTTCTGCTATGTCCAATACTATCAGTAACCCCACAATTTGGGATGATGTCGTAACCGCTGATCATATTATTACAACTAAAACCGCTAAAGGCGACATTAGTCGTTCAGCCATCGCTCTTGGTACTTCAGACAATATTCCGGCGGCTACCGATATTTTAACCGCCTTAATGATGCAAAACGGGGCCAAAATGGTCACTGATGATTTAGGCACAGCTCAGTTTAACACCTCGCAAAATTTATTTGGGAAGATTCAATACCCCGGGACCAAGGCTTTAGAATTTTACACTAGTTTTTCTAATCCAAAAAATGCCAATTATACTTGGAATAGTAAAATGGGAAATGCTCGCCGAGCCTTTGCTGAAGGAAAAGTGGCGATGTTAATTGATTACGATTCAGCTAAAGATGAAATCCGTAATATTAGTCCGAATTTTTATTACAGGACGCTAAATTTACCTCAAATTAAAGAGTCTTTAAACCCGATTGACATTGCTCAATACGACACTTTAGTTGTGTCTAAAACATCAACCATGCCTTTAATTGCATGGCGGTTTGTACTGACTGCCACCGTTGGTAATTATGTAAGTTCATACTATGCGATTACGGGTAAAAGTGATAATTTTCAAGATCAACAAGTTAATTATTGCCAAAGTTGGTACAATCCGGATACAATCAAAGTTCAAGCAATTTTTGCCAATGCCATTGATCAAGCCGTCGCTGGCAAAGACACTCAAACTGCCATGGATGGCGCCGCTGGTCAAGTTACAACCTTACTTGGAAAATTAAAAGCTCAATTACAAACAGTAAATTAAACCAATGAAACAAAAATTATTTTTTACTAATTTCATTCGCTCATTTATCGCAATCACTGTATTACTAGTGATCTTTGCCGGTTCGCAAATGGTCATTATCGCTCCAGCCAAGGCGCAAAGTACCAAAGCGCCAGCCGCTGCGGCACCAGTAGTAGCGGCACCCGTTGCTGGAGCACCAGCGGCAGGAGCTGGAGCACCAGCGGCGGGCGGTACCAATATCTATACACAAAGTCCCGGTGCCACGACTAACCAAAAAAATCACACTACTTCGGTTAATACTGATCTCGGCCCTTTTAGTAATTTTGGTGACTTTGTCACTGCGGTCTACGCCTGGGCTTTACCAGTTGTCGGCGCTATCGCCTTAATTATTGTCATTTATGCCGGTTTCTTATATATGACCAGTCAAGGCGATACCAATCAAATCGGGACAGCAAAGGAACTACTGATGGGCGTGGTTCTGGGACTACTTTTACTTCTGACCGCTGACATATTCTTACATAATATTATCGGCACCAAAGTATGGTAAAACTGATTTAGGAAAAATATGATCAATACTTCATTAATTCATTCAATTTTAGCTCAAGCTCCGCCGGCTGCCGGAGCCGCACCAGCGGCGCCGAACCCACTCTTACCGGCTATCGGTAATTTAACTTTCGGCTCGCATGCCGGTTTCACTGATCTACCGACTTTTGCGATGGCTTTTTTAAATTTGATTTTACCTTTTGCTGGTATCATAGCGGTTTTGGCTGTTTGTTGGGCTGGAATTTTATACATTACTTCTGGCGGCGATGAAGAGCAGGCCGGAAAAGCTAAAAAAAATTTAACCTGGGCTATTATCGGTGTAATTTTAATCGCTTTTTCTCAAATTATTGTGACTTGGGTTAATCAAATTTTAACAAACCGTTCAATCTAAAGGAAATTATGACACTATTACCAAATCAAGAACCTTTCACTTGGAGCGTCGATACTTTTAAAGTAGTACTAGTAAATGCAACTAATATTTTAGTTGGTTTAGCAAGTACGGTAGCGGTAGTTTTCATTGTTATCGGCGCCTTTCAATATCTGACTGCTTTCGGAAGCGAAGAAAAGGCAGAATCAGGCAAAAAAACTTTACTTTGGGCGATTCTTGGTTTAACCTTAATTATTATGGCTCGGGTTTTATTGGGCGCGGTCTGGCATTTTTTCACCGGTGGAACACCACCGGCAGATATAACAGGTTAAACATATGAATAAAATTTTTGAAATTATTTCCAAAGCTAAAGCAGTGGCCGCACCAGCGCCAATTGTCCAACCGCACTATTTTGAAGGTCAATTACTGTCGATTATTACTAATATCGTCAATGTCATTTTTGCCATTGGCGGCGGACTGGCCGTTATTTATATCATTTGGGGTGGAATTATCTATTTAACCGCTGGCTCTGATGAGAACAAAGCCAAACAAGGTCGGGACACACTTACTTATGCTATAATTGGTTTGGTCGTCATTGCTTTGAGTTTCACTATTATCAGATGGTTAGTCACTGTCATTGGATTTTCTAACAATCCGGCGGGATTGCGTTTTTAAAACACATTTATTATAATTAAATAAATATTAATTTAAACAAGTCCCAAAAGGACAAGGAGGTCGAGTGTTTAATCTTATCGGAAAAGCATTGGCACAAGCCGCATCAGGTGGTGCCGCGCCAGCAATTCCAGCTGTAACTAATTTGCAATTTGCTGGAGCAGTACAATGGATTATCAATATTGCCTTATTTACTGGTGGCGGTATTGCAGTTATCTACTTAATTTACGGTGGCATCACCTATGTAACCGCTGGTGGCGATCAAGAAAAAGCCACTCAAGCTCGCACAATTATTGTTAATGCCATTATCGGTGTTATCATAATCGCTTTAGCTTTAGTTATGGTTAAATGGGTAACTGGTGCGATCAGAACAGGTACTTCTGCTGGTGCCGCAGTTACTTTCTAACAAACATAATCTTTGATATTTTAAAACCCCGCCTACTTCACTTTCGTGTTTTAGCGGGGTTTTTTGGTACTTAAAATTTTTTATTCTTGTGTCACGCGTTCGACTTCTTCTTTGGTTGTGATACCGGCGGCCACTTTTTCCATGCCGTCTTGATACATTGTTTTCATGCCAAGTTTTTTGGCCATTTCTTCAAACTCACGAATCGGTGCTTGACGTAAAATGAGATCTTCAATTTCCGCAGTCGGCTTAATATATTCGACTAAAGCCACTCGGCCTTTATAACCAGTCTGATGACAAATTGGACAACCTTTGCCGCCACATTCGGTATGAATTTTGCGCACTAAACGCTGACCAATAATCAGGTTTATTGTACCAGCCATCAGATAGGGTTTAACTCCAATTTCGGCCAAACGGGCAAAAGCCGAAGGCGCATTGTTTGTGTGGAGCGTGGTTAGGACTAAGTGTCCGGTCATCGCCGCCTGCAAGGCGATGTCAGCGCTTTCGGCATCCCGAATCTCACCGATCATCATGACGTTTGGATCTTGCCGTAGAGAGCCTTTCAAGATGTCTAAAAAGGCAGTCTCATTATCCATATCGACTTGAATTTGCTCAATGCCTTCAATGCGATATTCAACCGGATTTTCCATCGTAATAATCTTCTTTTCCGGTGTATTTAGCTTTTGTAAAATCGCATATAAAGTCGTTGATTTACCCGATCCAGTCGGCCCGGTATTGAAAATCAAACCTTGAGGTAAACTAATCGCCGCTTCGACGGCCTGGAGAGCATCAGGACGAAAACCGAGTTGTTCTAAAGTAATAAACGATTTCTTTTTTGGTAAAAGTCGCATTACCACCGCTTCGCCAAAACTGCTTGGCAGTGTGGCGACACGAATATCGACTTCTTCGCCCAAAACATCAATTGTAAACCGACCGTCTTGAGGATGAGTCACATCCAGTTTAAGTTTAGATAAATATTTAATTCGACCGATAATTTGTTTAAACGCCGCGGTCGGTAAATCCGCCACATCCTGCAAAATACCGTCAACGCGATAGCGAATTCTAACATCAGTTTCTTCTGGTTCAAGATGAATATCAGAGGCGTCATTTTTAATCGCGCCGGCAAAAATTAAATCCAAAATTTCCGTAGTGGAAACTTTGGAAATTTTATCGCGCAAGTCAATCAAGCTTTTCATCCCCTCATCAAAGGTTTCCTGCAACTCTTGAGTCACATGAACTTGATCCTCTTTACTGCGATCAATCGGAACATTTTTATATAAAGTTAAGCCAAAATCCACCGATTTTTTTGAGCCAAAGGAAATTAAAAAATTTTCATGTTTGGCTTCGGCGATTTTCTCTAGCATTGATCTTAAATTTGGGTTATCGGCCTTGTCGGTCAAAACTTTAACTTGACCTTCTTGATCGCGCAAAAATGCCACGGCGCGATTTTTAATCGCCTCTTCTTCGGGAATAATTTTCAAAATTTTTGGCTCGATTGGATAGTTTTTTAGATCAATATAAGGCAAACCCAAAGCTTGAGCCATCGCCTTAGCTGTCATTTCCTCATCGTCTTGCGACATTTGTTTTAATGTTGAATCAACATCATTATTGATATTCATATATGCTCCTTTTTAATACTAACTTGATAATATCACTCTCCTCCACGTTTGCCAAATAAATTTTTGTCATTCCAGACCGGACGGCGTCAGGATCTGGAATCCAGGAAAATCGATACTGAATTTGATATTAAAAAATTTTACATTTGTGCTAAAATAAATTTAAGGAAACAAAATGCCAAAAGAAATTACAAATAAATTTCGTCAGGCTCACCAAGAATTAAATGAGATTAAAACTGAATTAAATAGATTAGAAAAACGGACTCTTGAAGATGAAGGTGTACTTGGCCAGGATTTTTTGACATTAAGGCGAAAAGTCAGTCGTCTAGAAAAACGTTTAGCAGAACTCGAAGCCGCTAAAGCCTAAAATTTGATACTAAAAAATCCGCCATTTAAAAATAAACGACGGATTTTTTAATTTAATCTGCAAGCAATTTTTTACTTTTCTTTGTTGGCAGGAAATTTTCTTTTGATACAACCGAATGGCCTAACTCCTTTTCTAATTCTTTCCGAGCGTTACCAGCAATCCGACCACCACGATTAGCATCATATTTCAATTTTGGCACTCCTTGAGAATTTTCCGTTCGATGGATTTCAGTTGTTGATCTTTCACCTAACATATTAAAAATCAATTCAAAATCATCCATATGGTCGCGTAAATTTTCTCGCTTTAAACCTTTGAGTTTCTTATATTCAGCAGGCGTCACACCAAAAGTCGCTTTGGATATTTCCGCAGTCAAAATTTCATAATCAGTATGTTCTTTAACCCCGCGGTTTTTCCATTCATCTGTTAATTCTTCGCGAATCGCAATTACCCGAATTCGTTTTTCAATCCAGCTATCAGGATATCCTTTTAGTTTGTATAGTATTCGTGTTCTTTTTGTCGCTAATTCTGGATCATCAATTTCCTGGACTCGTTCATAACCAACCTTTGCCAGCCAGCGCTTAAATGGCTCTGCTTTAGGCGAGGGGATTGATTGAATAATTCGAAAAAGTCCTTCTGTGTTAGCGCAATCGGTATTATATTTTTTGCCATCAGATGATTCTAATTTTAGTTGTCTACAAATTGTAGATAACTCAATTTCATCTTCATTTTTTACTCGAGATTTCATCGCAGTCCAATAAACACTTGGTCTTTCGCTATCAGTTAATGCTTCAATAACATCAATCACAGAAAACCACCACTCATTCTGATAAATAATTTTTCGAACTTTTTTTCCTTTGAAGATTGCGATATTGGTAAAGTTTTCCATATTATTCTCCTTTTTTATATTATATATATTAATTATACGAACAAAGACCGAACAATACAAGTTTTCAATCTAAAAAATCCGCCCAGATTTCTCTAAACGGATTTTTTAATTTAATCTGCAAACAAAAGTGCAGGAGTTGGCAACTGCGCCACACCTAAATGACTAATGTCTTTCAAGGCGGCAAAGCCGCCACAAAATTGCTTGCAGGTTAAATATTTAGATTTTACATAGCCCAGGCTTTAGCCTGTTTCTAAATTAAGATTCCCCCGCCTTGTGAGCGGGGGAAATCCCAAACATTTGATAGTTTTTCCCACCGGATATCAGCCGGTGCAGATATTATCAGCGAGGAGGATTTTAGTCCTCTTCGTCGATCGCGCCGTAATCAGCGCGGACGCGCTCGTACCGAGCGCGCTGCTCCTCTTCCGTGAGGGGCATGACTTCTTCTTTCTCGAAGAAGAAGTCTTCCGGCTCATCCTGTGCCGGGTCTACCTCGACATCCATGCCGAGGATTTCTTCCGGCACTTCCTGCACCGGGGTTTCGGCTTCCTGCCGACGACGAGCGGCTTCCGCCGCTACCTGGCGCTCTTCCTTAAGCACCAGGTTGAGGACGGCGGCCCACTCGGCCGCCGTCCCCTGAACAGGGACGTATCTCGGAGACCCCATCGGCCCCCGAGATAACGCGACCTTAAGGTCAGGGGTTCTGACACCCCTGCCCAATTGATGCCATCCATGGCTTTTCCCCTCCGCCACTGCCCGCAGGCAGTTGGCGGTGAGGCTCTTCCGCCACTCCAGCGGAAGAGCCTCGAATCCTACCTGCTGATCATCGACCAACAGGTAGCCGGCGTCATCCTTGACGCCGAGGGAAAACTTGACGCCATAAATGGCGTCAACGGCGGCTGCCATCCAGCAGCCGCCATCGTTTGCCTGCTTCCGGCCTGACCCCAGACCAGAGAACGGCGCGATACGCGCCGTGCCGAAACCGGCCACTCCTTGTGGCCCGCCCACACCGACTAAGTCGGCGACGAGCATCATCCATCCCATCCCTGGGACGGATGCGTTTTCCTCCGCCACCAGGCGGAGGGTTTCGGCGACCCGCCATCCGTGGCGGTACTGGGGACCACCCAGCATTTTGTCGAGGAGGCGGGCCGCCTCCTCGACAATTCCGGCCTCTGCGAAAGCAGCAAGTTGCTCCCGCAGAGTTTTTTTCAACTCTGTCATTTCTTCACCTCCTACCCTCCGGCTCAAGGCCATAACGGGTTATGAAGAAATTTAGGGAATAAATCCCTCTTCTGCCTTTCAACCTGTGAAAACCAGAAGAGGAATGCCTTTGTCTCCAAAGGCCCCTCAATATGCAATAGTTCCGACTTTCGTCTACGCGGCATATATAGAGTAATAAAGCTTGCGCTTAAAATAACTAAATATATGTTGTTCCGCCTCGACAAAAAGTTAGAAAATTGGCATATTTATAGTAGTTTTACACTTCCTGAAGTGTAAAACTGGCGTTTTTAACCTTGAAAGACCGCTTTGAGTATTTTGAGAGTTTCCTCTCCTTTGAAACGCCAGAATACTGGATTCCCGATGTCGGACTCCTGTCCGACTCGAGAATGACAGATATAACTGGTGTGAGTAGTACACATATTTTTATACTCCTGTGAGCAAAAATATATCTATTACATCTCAAAATTTGATATTTAACTGGTTGTTCCAGATAGAGTTCTGGAGGACTTGTTTGGGTTGCCCTATAGAGGCAATTGGGGTTCGCACCATAAGGTTAGAACCGATCCCGGACCGCCTCCCAGAGGGAAGCAGTGGCCGATATCCTAGATCCCGAAGGATAGAGGAAGTAAACCTGTTAAACTGTTCAAAGCGTGCCTTTTTAAGGTTAAAACGCGATTTAGTTGTCAATGGGCTGAACAATGACCTAATTCATTGTTGACTAACTATTATAGCACCTTTTTACTAAATTGTCAAGAGTTAGTGATAAAAATTAGTATCTAGTATTTAGTATCTAGTATTTAGTATAGAAAGAAATTATATCAATTTATATCTATTAATATCGTTTTTATACCTACTACTTACTACCAACTACTAACTACAGACAGGAGTACCATGTAATTAGACACACTAAAAAATGCCGGGTTAACTGCCGGCGAAATCAAAATTTACGAAACGCTTTTGGACACTGGCGGCCAAACCGCCGGCAACATTATCAAACTCACCGGCCTTAAACGCGGCGATTGCTACAATAAAATCTATGACCTTGTCGCCCGCTCGCTGGTTGTAGAAAGCAAAAAAAACAAGAAGCTGTACTTTGAGCTGGCCTCGCCTGACGCGATCGAAAATTACATTGAAAAACAAATTGAGAACTTGTCTAGCACACAAAAAGAAATTAAAAGTATTTTGCCCAATATCATTTCGAGCTATAACTTGAGTTATCACAAACCGGGTGTTAAATTTTTCGAAGGCGAGGAAGCAATTGAAAAGTTAACTCGTGACGCGCTTGACGCCAAAAGCGAAATTCTGTCCTTTGTCGATATTGAAGCGGTGACAAAATACGCCCGCGATATAAATAAAAAGTTTGTTACCGCCAGACGTCGCTTGCATAAACAAAAACGCATCGTGGTGGCAGACACAGTCGCAAATCGCCAATATTTTACTAAAGCGGCCGATGACTTAACGTTGGTTAGATTTATTGAGGGCAAGCTGGAAAACTTTAATATTAATATGCAAATTTACGATAATAAAATTTCTTATATTACTGTTTTAAAAAATCATACGATTGGTTTTATTATCGAGGACGAATATATTACAAAAATGCAAAGACAAATTTTTGAATATGTTTGGAGTACGGGAAAATCAGACTAAAGCCTGGGCTACATTTTCAGTTGGATTTTCTACCTTGATTTTTGGTTCAAAAGCCAATAAATACTCTTTTGGATTATCTGGATTTGGTCGATAAGCAGTTAAGACCAAATCGCCAGATGATAAGCTTTGGCGCATTTGATCTAATACATTTTCTTGGTTAACTAATATCACCAACGTACCCGTTTCTTGATCTGGTTCACTATTGCGGTAATTTTTAGCAATTTCACCATATGGAGCGCTAACAAATCGGTATTGGTCGATTATTTTATCATTTCGCTCCATACCAAGCAATGGGAATGTTTTTCCCTTATACTCCATATCTTTGATATTTGTACCAACAAAACCAAATTCGCCGATATAACGAGTAGTAATCGGCGTAAATGGCGAAGCATCAGCATGAACAGTGTGAGTT
>CAIRFN010000009.1 GCA_903877885.1 uncultured Candidatus Berkelbacteria bacterium | reverse complement strand
AAATATTATATCCGCTATGCCGATGATTTTGTCATACTTTCGGAAGACAAAATATATCTTGAAAAAGTGTTAGTAAAAATCAGAAAGTTTTTGCGTAACAAGCTAAAACTTGAGCTCCACCCCGACAAAGTTTATATCAAAACTCTAGCTTCCGGTATCGATTTTTTAGGCTGGATACATTTTCCTGATCACCGAGTTTTGAGAAAATCAACCAAGCGAAGAATATTTCGTCGAATTACCGAGAATCCCAAAAATGAAACATATCAATCATATCTAGGAATTTTGGAGCATGGAAACGCACGGAAAATCGAGCAGATCATAACTGGAATTTATTCAAATTTTAATTAGTTCGTCCTTCCGCCAGTCTCTTAATCGTAAGGACAGGTCTAAAATCGTCAAGGTCGGTTCTTTTGACTATTAAATACATTCATTAAGGTAGGACTCCACCTTGACTATTTTAGCGTGCTGTCCTTGTCCTCTTGTCGATGGCGGAAAGGTCGATATCCGTCATCAAGCTTTTGGTTTTTAAAAACTTAATTTAGACAGGAGATTACAATGACACTTACTCAACTTATTACGGTTACCAAAGTTTCGGATTTAAACGATCGGTTTCGAGAGCGTGGGTTCAATGTTCTTTTGACAGGTGGGGTACGGAGCGTTACCGACTTAAACGGACTAATGCAAGCGATTCGGGATTACAACGACTTTCACGAGGATAATGACCCTTGGCTTGAGCACGATTTCGGTAAATTGAACTGGAACGGAGATAAGATTTTCTGGAAGATCGACTACTACAACGAGGAAATGACCGAATGGGAAGATCCGCTTTCACCAGAGTGCCACAGAGTGATGACAGTGATGCTCGCCAATGAGTATTAGGGTGAAGAATTAAGGCCCCCGGAGTCCGTAGGGATTCTGGAGGCCTTTTTTCGTGGCTAAATACTGGACATGATGACGGTTATGTTGTATATTGAACAGTTCCAATGGGTTTGTATCGAGCAACTTTGGACGAAGGGAGGGTGACCATTGAAATTACGACAGCCAGGAAGCCAGGAGAAGAAAGACCTTCTGGTCGAACAAGCCTTAATGAGCGCTTGTTCGGTACTGCTTTCAGCAAAGCTGAAGGAAAAACGGGTAATTAGCAGATCTCAGGAATTGACACACGCAAGAGAATACTGCGAAGGCCTGTCTATCCCGTTCAGCGACGATTCGATTCTTGAAGCCTTTGATGCGGCATGGGGCGAAACCTCATCGTTTTCGCCGGCGAAGGGTGACCATTTGGCTCTTCTTGAAAAAGAGGAGAGCGGTTTGAGAGACCATAAGCGTTTCCATAACTATGTGGTTACGATTATTTCGCTTCTCAACCGCACCGACAAGGATCTGAGCCTCGACCATGCCATTAAAATGGCTGGTGGTGTCAGAACCCAAAGCAAGCTAGACGCGTTTAAGCTTGCGTTTGAGTTTCTGTATGTGATACTTGACGAGGAGTGATTTCGGAAGGAGGGAAAGATGCGCGAGATAATTATTACTCGTCCGAAGGCCGAGGTTGTCGACTCTCTCAGGGGTGATCTCGGCAAAAGCTGGGATATCACCATACTGACCGACGATGATCTGGGTATCACTTTCAGGATAAAAAAGATGATATGAAAAAACATCATGTCGAGAAGCAACTGACTCAGTGGGCTGAAACAGGTCTGATCAGGGCGGGAATTGTGGCAACCTTTATGGTTACCAATCCCGAGCTTACTCGCAAACTCGATGAGCTTTATCATCTGCAAAGCGTTCCTGAAAGTATCGGCGAGAAAGATGGCGAGTAGCCATCAGAAAAAACTATACAGATTAGGCTCGGGAATCTTCGGATCCCCGGGCTTTTTATTTTCACATCAAATTTTCATACAATATCATACTTTAGCACGCCGCTTCCCAGACATTGTCGGTTACGCCATATTCTTTAACCTTTTCAATCGTTGCAAATTGGATATGGAGATCCTTGGGTTCATCTTCGTCTTTCCAAAGTGCTCGCGTCATTCGCTTGGCGTAAATGAGAGTAGAAAGGTTGGGGCAAATAATCATAATGGTCGGAAATGTTTTTTCGACATTATCCCATTCGTAGCCGTTGTAAAGCTCAATAAAGTTTTTGATTCTTTTTCTGATTGAATACTTGGGCAGGGTAGGGGCAATGACAGCAAAAAGAAAAAAGTTTGAGATGGTGCGCTTACTGGTTTTCTTTTTCTTTTGGACTTTAACGACCAGATCGACTTTCCATTCGGTTAAGAAGTTGAAACGATAGTCGGGATCGGCCAAATTGACGGCAGTTGCAATCAAATAGTTGTAAACAGTTTCTTCTGTTTGGCTTTGTTTGGCGCGCGCTTTCAAGTTCAACACAATCTCAGCCAAAAGCATTGATTTCTCAATGAAATCGTTTGAGCGGTCTTTGAGCCGATAAAATGTTCTTAGAATTTCAAGCGGATAGCCCTCATAGGTCTTTAGGAGTCTAATTCCGTTTAGTGCCAAATAGTAAATCGCTGGTTTAGTATTTTCTCCGAATTTGTTTGAGTAGATTCGATTAATATATTCTTTTTGTGTTAGATCTTTTAGCCAGTCATTTATTCTTTTGTGATATTTGTGATTTAGGAGTGCTTGAATTTGGATTCTGTTTAGGAATTTATATTGGTAGAGATATTGAAGGATTAGTTCTTGTTTTGGTGTTATTGTTTTGTTCATTGTTTTTTGAAATTAGTTTTTATTGTATTTGCAGTATTACCATTATTACCTACCCCGACCTACTCCCTTATTGGTAAGATAGGTGACACAAACTTTGTATCAATTCAGATTAAATGAGACATTATTTGGTATCAGCTCTCTGAGACAATAATATGTCTCATTGCCTCATTCCGTCAAGACCTTCTGTAAGCACATTTTTTTGTTTTTTTATGTGTTTTCTGCTATTATGAAAATATAGATTGATCTATCATGGTGATTTGCAAACAATTTTTACTCACGCTGTGCGTTCGTAAAAATTGTTTGTTTCGGCTCATACTTCGCCTAATAATGTATTTTAACCTTCCCCCTTGCGCCCGAAAAGAAAACCGCCAACCCGTCCCAAATTCCCCAAAGCCCGAACCGCCCGAATTTCCCGACCGCCTGCCTGAAATTAAAACCAGCCCGAGAAGTTACGCCCGAAAATCGCATTGGGCACAAGTCCGCCCGAAATGAAGTTTAGAGTCCGCCTCGTTCGAAAAAAGTTCGAGCCCCAGCGAGAACACACCACCAAGAAAAATATCAGGTTTAGGCCTGTATTTTTTGTATATAGGTCAACGGAGTTTGGAACTATATGATGTAGTTGATAGGATTTCTGCGTTGCTTTTTATACTTAGGATGATAAAATAAAATTAAGGAGTAAATATGTATGAATCTCAACCTATAGATCCAAGCACAATAATATCTGAAAATGATCGCAGTCTTAATTTAGGTCATAATAATGAAAACGTTGCACAGCCCGAGATAGAAAAAGACCCAGAAGGCCTTAGCTGGTTAAAGAGTATCCCCTTGGTTACAGAAGGGGAAGCGAACAGATCTCCGCTAGATGTTGAATGGGATAAAGTATATGAAGATAACCAAGATACGCTCCTAAAAGAGGCTGAAAGGATCGCTCCCGAACGTAGCGTTCATTTATGTGAAGAAATTGTAGGTGATCTAAGTCATAATACTTTTGATTTAATGTATGGTCTAATCAAGGATAATCCTGATATGATTTATATTGCACCTACAGGTGCATTTATGCCGGCATTTGCTGCAAGCGCTTGCTGTGAAGAGTTAGAGAAAAATTATAATTTCTCAAAATGGAATCAGGGATTTAGGAAACCATTTTTCTTTTTCCCGCATAATAAATCATTTGCAAAATATAATATGCCTTATACAGAAAAAAATTATATTTACGGCGGACAATTCAATTACATAGGGATTTGGCAAATTCTAGAAAAATATCCAAACAGGGAGTCTGTGCCTGAAGATCTAAATCAAATTCGAGCAGATCTATCATTGACGACCGGTAGTCATAAGTATAAAGAACTAAACGAACAAACGCTAGCAGCGTTTAGAACACAAATTATGGATATGTTTGATTTGATTGATGAATCAACGGAAACTATAAAGTCGTATTCAGAGACTCATCCGGGGCAAATTACGATATCTTGTTATGACGAGGCGATCAATGAAGGTGTAACTCGGCGTTCACTTAATTCGATCATTGATGAGGCAACTCAAGAACTTCCTGATTTACGCATAACTAGATCAGATATTAGGGTAAATAGTTCTGATACTCCAATATATCACAGACCAATGAAACTAGATGAAGAAAGGCACAGAATATCAATAAATCATCGCGGCGATGATTTAGAAGCGTTTGAAAAAGATCAGAAGTGGATCGACTTTGCCAAGTTTGTAGGCAAAAAAATGGCAAAATTCATAGCATTGCAATTTTGGATTAAAGATAAAAATACTAAAATTAAAGTCGAGTAATAGTTTAGAAGGCAATCTAATTTATTCAATTGTCAAAGTGCTATCAGAGAAGTCGTTTTATTGCATGACCATCAATGTAGTTGTAGATTTTTTTCAACTTCGGTGCCCAGTCGATAGCTATCTCAAAGAAAGTGTTCCAAGTTTTTAGGCTCTGGTCCACCACGAAAAATCAGGCTTATGCCTGTTTTTTTAGTCTATGCATTGACATTATTTAAATATTTCGTTATAATTAGTCTATCTTTTCTGTTAAAGGAGACTGAAATGGGTTTCTTCGATGATTGTTTTGATACTTCTGGTGCGGCCAGGGACCGTCGTCGTAATCGTGGGAAAAGCCAGGAGCAGATCGAAGCAGAAATATTGCTTCAAGCGCTGAAGGATCTTAATCAACGGTTGAAAAAAATGGCAAAACGTTGATATTTTGACGAGGAGGATGGGGCAATGACAGAGAAGTATTTACCGGTCAGCCACTGGCTGCCACTTGCATTCCTTACAATGATCAAGAACCGGTTTCGGTTCAAGAAGCGATTGCTGAAGAATTGCGTCAAAATCCTCGACCGGCGCCTCAAGCATCGATCGCATCATTTTCATTTACTGATCAACAAATCACAAGTTATCCACAGGGCGATGACTAAAATATTTTAATTCAATCTTAAGGATCTCACGATCCTTTTTTGTGCCAAATTTTCGCAAAAATAATAATAACTTTCAATTTAGACTTCAATTTGACCAGAAGGTAACTTCCAGGGTAGGGCTGTGGGGATGATTGCTAAATGAGACGATATTTTGCAAAAAAGCGTAGATAATATTAAACTAGAATTATGATAAATGAATTTAAAAATAAAATTGAAAAACCGTTGCGACAGACTACACTTTGTTTTCTGGTTAAAGACGATAAGATTTTGCTGGCTATGAAAAAGCGGGGTTTTGGTAAAGATCGGTTTAATGGAGTTGGTGGTAAGCCGGAAAAAGATGAATCGATTTTAAAGTGTGCGATTCGTGAGGTCGAAGAGGAAATCGGCGTTAAAATACTTAAGCCAAAGAAAGTCGCGGTATTGGATTTTTACTTTCCACATGTCGATTTAAAGGAAGATTGGAATCAACAAGTCTTGGTTTACATTGCCGAAAGTTGGGATGGAAAACCCATTGAAACTGAAGAAATGAAGCCAAAATGGTTTAATAAAACTAAATTGCCATTTGCAAAAATGTGGGCTGATGATTGGATTTGGCTACCGCATGTTTTAGCCAATAAAATCGTCCGCGCTGAATTTGCGTTTACCAAAGACCAAAAAATTGAGGATTACAAAATTAAAGTTTGGTAAAATAACAAAAACTTTCGAATTAAACCAGAAGGTAACTTCCAGGGTTGTATTGTTGAGTCAATGGTGGGCGAGCAAGGTTTGATCTCTCAAAATCAACAAATCGCCAAAATCATGGCGGAAAATAAAAGAAAAGAAAATGAATTTGACGAGTGGTTAAAGAAAACTTTGAATAAAGATAATAAATGAGGTGAATATGTCAGAACCATTAAAACCAACCGGAAATAATATTGAACACGCAGAGTTAATCGATCCATTAGAAGATGGGGAAGTCGCCAAAGGCGATTACAGCTTTCCGATCCCAATTATTGAAAATGCGACAGATCTTGGTCAACAAATTGCTGATCAAGATCCGCCAGAACAAGTTACAGAAAAGATTGGACCGTTCATAATATCACGAAGCCCGGAATCGCATCAGGGAGTACAAAAACAAGCAATCGATTTTTTAGTGCCTGACGGGACACCTGTTTTAGCATCACGAGATGGTTTAATCGTAGCCTACGATGTCAGTCATGAGAAATGGGGTCCGAGTTCAGACTTTGCCGATGAACTAAATTATTTGACAATTAGGCATACAAACGAAGATGGCACGGTAGAATTTACACAATATGCTCACTTAGCCAAAAATTCTATTCCACAAGAAATTCTAACCAATAAAAAAGTTAAGGAAGGTCAAGTTATCGCTACAACTGGAAAAACCGGTTGGACAGATAGAGATCATCTGCATTTTCTAACTTTTAGAGGCGATAATAATCCCGAACATTATAAAAGTTTAGTACCTAAATTCAAATCCGAAAATAAAGAATAATTTTATTCGAGCGCGAGATTTATTATTCGAGAAATGAGCTCTTTGTAACCAATACCGCTTTTGGCCATTAATTTCGGAAACATGCTTGTTGCTGTGCATCCTGGAAGTGTATTTATTTCATTAATAAAAATATTTTCGTTTTTATCAATCAGAAAATCTACTCTGGCGTATCCTTTGCAACCAGTACCTAAATATGCTTTTGATGTCATTTCTTTTATCTTTTTATTCATATTTTCATCTAAAGTGTCAAACAAAACACTGGTATCTTGATTAAAATATTTAGCATTGTAATCATAAAATTCTTCTTGGTAATTAATTTCGCCTGGCTCGGAAATAATCAAATCATTGTTGCCTAAAACAGCCAGTTCGATTTCTCTTGGTTTTACAACCGCTTTCTCAACTATAATTTTGTCATCAAATTTAAATGCTTCTTGAATGGCCTTTTCAAGGTCGTCGATTGAATCAACTTTTGTCATACCAATTGACGAACCGCCATTGTTTGGTTTGATAAAAACTGGACAATCAATTTCCTCGACATAATTTTTTATATGATCGATATTATTTTTATCAAAACCTTTGTATTCGACGACTGGCAATCCAGCAGCTTTAAAAGCATCGTGCATTAAAATCTTATCCATATTAATTTGGCTTGCCTTAACGCCTGAACCTGTATATTTGATTTTTCGATCTTCGAGATATTGTTGCAGTTTTCCATCTTCACAATTTGGTCCATGAACAGCTAGAAAAGCGACATCGATATTATCTAAAAGGTTTTCATTTAATTTGCCGTCTTTATCAATAAAAATATCCACAACATCAAATCTATCGCGATCGATATTTTCGCGAATTGATTTAGCCGTTGAAATTGAAACTTCATGTTCTGGCGAAGCGCCGCCATAAATTAAACCGATTTTTAGTTTATCCATTATTTCTTTTCCAGTCTTATCGCTCCATCTGGACATGTTCGCTGACACATACCGCAGGCGATGCATTTTTCAATATCAACTTCTGGCAGGGGATTGCCCAAAAAACCAACTTCTTTTTTAAATTGAATGGCTTTGACTGGACAACGAAAAACACAGAGGCCGCAGCCTTTGCAATGCTCGGGAAATCTAGTCCAAGTTTTCTTGTCATCAGAAAATTCCAGTTTAATTTCCGGTTTTCCACTACCGACAAATTCGGATTTAGAATCAAAATTCTCGGATAGCGTCAGGCCTTCGGCTAGTGCATCCAGGTTCATTTTTTCGACTTCTTCGGTTTTAAACTTATCGCCCAAGGTTTTGTGAGTGGCTGATTTAACTTCTTCAAGATTAAATTTTAATTGATGGGCGAGCGCTCCCAGCAAAATCATATTCAAAATTTTGGTTGAATATTTTTCTTTAGCGATTTTTTGAGCTGGAATGCCAATATGGATTTTTACCTTGGATTTTATCGGCTCAAGAAAGTCGTCACTGATAGCTGAACTATCATAAATAAAAATCGTCTGATCGGTAATATAATTTTCGATTGCTTTAATAGCGCGGTTACAAAAAGCGACAATAATATCGGCTGTTTCAAAGCGAGGATAAGGAATATTTTCCTCGGCGATTTGAATGTAAGCAAGACTTACTCCGCCGCGTTGCTCGACACCAAACGACGGAATAAAACTGGTTTTTTCATTTCTAGCTTGAGCCGCTTCAGTGATAATCTTGGCTACGGTTTGAACGCCTTGGCCGCCTTCGCCAGCTAATAATATTTTAATCATTTTTTATTTCTCCCAGTGGAAAAATATTGGCCATGTTTTTATCCACATACTCGAGTGATTCAACCGTATTTGTTTTCCAGTTAACCGGACACATGCTCAAAATTTCCACAAAACTAAAGCCCTTGCCATCAATCTGATTTTGCAAGGCTTTTTTGATTTTATCTTTGCAATCTTCAAAATTATTCGATGTGGTTCGGGCGATGTAAGCGCCGGGTGCGGCAATGGCGGCAATCATTTCTGGGCCGTGAATCGGATTACCAAAAACTGCTTCATCGCGGCCATTAGGCGTGGTATCGGTTTTCTGACCAACTAAAGTCGTTGGTGCTAGTTGGCCGCCGGTCATGGCATAATTGGCATTATTGATCAAGATTACAGTAATTTTATCATTACGCATGGCGGCATTAACCAAATGTTGCGCACCGATAGCATAACCACCACCGTCACCCAAAAAGGCAATCGTAATCGCTTCTGGCTTGGCTAATTTAAAACCAACCATTGTTGGAATAACTCGGCCGTGATGGGTTTGAATCGTATCGACATTAAACATATCCCAGGTTAAAAGCGAGCAACCAATGTCGCAACCATAGACCAATTTTTTAGCGATATCTAATTCGTCAATGGCATAGCCTAGAATTTTTAAGGCTAAAGCTTGGCCGCAGCCAGGGCAGAATTTATGCGGTTTGCTTTCTTTTTTCCAGGATTTAGGAAAAACTGGTTCGGTCATATCATCTCCTTAACTTTAGCTACGATTTCTTCAACGCTAATACCTTTGGCTGGTGATAGTAGCGCCTCAATCGGCACAGTCTGCCCATACAAATTATTTTTTACCATACTTTCAAACTGGCCCAAAGAAGATTCGGCAATCAGAATGGCTTTTACGTTTTCCGCGGCCTGTTTTGCCGCTTCAGCTGGAAACGGATTTAAGGTAATTGGTCGAAATAGGCCGGCTTTGATATTATCATCGCGCAAAAGATTGACAGCCATTTTAGCGGCGGCGCCGACAATGCCATGAGCCATAATTATAATATCGGCATCTTCAGTTTTATAATCTTCAAAATCGACAATTTCGGCTTTAATCGCGTCAAAGGCATGTTTGTTGGCGGTGACAATTTCGTTTAATTCAGTTTCTAAATTATAGCAATTTCGAATATTAACCGAATTTTGAGAAGTATTACCACAAAGATAAGGTTTGATATCAATCAAATCAATATTTTTTTCTTTTGGTTCATATGTTTCAATTTCGATTTCGGTTTTAGCCGTGTAGCCGTCAGACAAAACAAAAGTCGGAAAGCGATATTTCCAGGCAGTATTAAAGGCGCGAATGGCAAAATCAAACATTTCCTGAACAGAGCTGGCCGAATAAACAATGCGCAAACCTTCGCCATTGCCGCCAAAACAAGTTAAATTAACTTCTTGTTGACTATAAATGACTGTGCCAGTTGAAGGCCCACCCCGCTGGTTGATAAAGGCGACAGTTGGCAGTCGTAAGTTTTCAGCCATGGAAAAAGCGTCTTGCATTAAGACATTTCCCGGGCCGGCCGTGGCAGTATATGCTTTGACGCCAGCTAGAACGCCGCCGATCATGGCAAAACCAGCCGCCATTTCATCTTCGGTTTGCAGAAATTTAATTCCGCGATCTAAGTTCATCGGGTCGGCTTGTTCTCTTGACCAATAATGCATTATTTCGGTGGTTGGAGTGATTGGATAGCCAGTCAGCATCTTTGCGCCAGCGGCCAACGCGCCGCGAACCACCGCTTCATTGCCAGTTAAAAATTCTTTTTTCATAATATCCTTCGGCTTTCTTATATCATTTATTTGTAACGCGCATCAACGCAAATGGCGCGATCGGCTGAAACCTTAATTGGATTTAAATCGATTTCAGTGATTTGACTGTAATCAGTCATAATCTGACCAACGGCCACTAAAATATTTTTAATTCCAGAAAGATCAACGTGTTCGCGAATTAAAACTTTGCCGATTTTCGTCTCTTGTATCATCTCGTCTAAGTCTGATTCTGTCAATGGCAAAATCCGCGCCGACAAATCACCCAAATCTTCAACATAAACACCGCCCCAACCAAAGGTTAAAACAATGCCTAATTTGGGATCACGTTTGGCGCCGACAATCACTTCGAATGGTAAGTCGACCATTTTTTGAATTAAGACCGGGAATTGAACAGCTTTGATCGCGTTCTCCAGCGCTTGTTCACTTTCAATATTTAATTTAACTTTGCCAGCCTTAAATTTATGCTCGCCGAATTTACCCACATTTTTAACGGCGACCGGATAACCGATTCGTTTAACAACCTGTAAGGCCACCTCCAAGGTGGTCGCCAGACCGCTTGGTGGCACTGGAATATTATAGCTTTGGACTAATTGAATTGGATCGCCAAGCGCCGCAATATTGGCGCCATTAGATTCAAAATCAATTGGATATTTCTTCTTCCAGACATTTTCCCAATATTTAGCAATCTTATGAATGGTGTAAACGGCAATTTCGGGATCAGTAAAATGGGGGACTTTATATTCGTTCAGAATATCAATTCCTTTGGCAATGGCTTTATCACCTAAAAAGGAAGCAATGATTGGTTTAGGATTTTTGGAAAGACTGGCTAAAATATTGGCTGTTTCGCTAATTTCAGTCGCGGTTTGCGGCGTTAATAAAACCAAAATTGAAGAAAATTCATCGCGGGAAATAGCGTATTTTAAAGCCGCTTCATAGTGGCTAGCTTTAGCCTCACCAGTTAAATCTAGCGGATTATGAATCGAGGCAGCCGGTAACAATAATTTTTTTAAACTTTCGGCGCTATTTTCGTCAATTGCTGGTAAACTCATGCCCATTCGGTCAACCATATCGGTAGCCAGAATTCCAGGGCCGCCGGCATTGGTAATAATACACATTTGCTTGGAAATAATCTGCGGTTCAGAAGTTAAAATTTGAATCATATTAAGCATATCTTCAATGCTTTGAGCAATCAGTAAATTAGCTTGATGAAAAATGGCCTTAGTGGTCAAGCTCGACGTGACCATGGCGGCGGTATGGCTAAAAGCAGCCTTGGCACCTAAATTGGTCATACCACCTTTCAAAATAATGACCGGCTTTTTTTCGGTGGCCCGACGGCAAACTTCCAAAAATTTAATTGGGTTGGCTACATCTTCCAAATACAAAGCAATGATTTTAGTGTCCGGATCATCAGCCAAATAATCAATCAGTTCTGATTCTTCAATATCGACTTTGTTACCCAAACTCACAAATTTGGAAAAACCGAAATGATATTGGTCGGCCCAATCAAGTAGTGCCACGCCCAAAGCGCCGGATTGGAAAATGGCGCCAACGCCGCCTTGAGTAATTTTTGGTGCCGCAAAAGTAGCATCAAAATTAGTAGCCGTATTAAAAACACCCAAGCAATTCGGTCCAACAATTCGCATGGTTGTCGTTTTTAGTATTTCTTTAATTTGATTTTGAAGTAATTTTCCGGCTTCGCCAACTTCGGAAAAACCAGAAGAAATAATGACTGAGAAACTGACATTTTTGGAAACGCAATCATTTAAGACCGTTGGCACAATTGCCGCTGGCACAACAATAATTGCCAAGTCAATTGCCTCATCAATATCAGTGATTTTTTTAAAACATTGTAAATTTAAAATTTCCGTCGCTTCAGGATTGACCGGAAAAATTTTGCCTTTATAGCCATTTTTAATTAAAACATTCAGAATTTGATAACCTAATTTATTAACGTCGCGTGAAGCGCCAATAATGGCAATTGATTGCGGGTCAAAAAGTTTTTCCATAATCTTACTCCAGTTTATTTAATAATGAATGACCGGTCATTTCTTTTGGTTTGCCAATACCCATTAATTCCAAAATGGTTGGGGCGACATCAGCCAAAGTGCTCTTGGCAGTCATAATTTTCCCGAGCGAATTAGCGCTATGGCCAATCGCGCTGTGGAATAAATGTTTTTGATTTTTTGGTGTGACTAAAATAAAAGGCACGGGGTTTAAGGTGTGGAGCGATTCTTTTTCACCAACTAAGCTTTGTTTTAACTGAACCATTTGTTCAGCATTACCATGGTCGGCCGTAATAATGGTTGCGCCATTGTTTTTTAAGTTTTCGTCGACGATTTTTTTAACTAACCGATCAAGAACTTGAACAGCCTGACCGGTAGCCACAATATTGCCGGTGTGCGCTACCATATCCACATTGGCAAAATTAACTACGATTAATTCGTGATGTTTGTTATTAATTGCCTTGATGACAGTTTCGCAAATAGCCTCGGCCGACATTTCTGGGCGTTGATCATACGAAGTAATATCAAGTGATGGAATAATTTTTTGATTTTCACCGACAAATGGTTCCTCGGTTCCGCCATTGAAGAAATAAGAAACGTGAGCGGCTTTTTGCGATTCCGCTACCTTCAGTTGTTTAAAATAATTTTTAGAAATAGTTTCCGAAAGCGTATTTGAATAATTCATATCGGGAAAAACGACCTTGGCCGGCAAGTCTTTTCGATAATTAATAAAAGTGGCAAAATACAAATCATCGATTTTTTTGGGTTTCCAAAGACCATTTCTAAATTTGGAATCAACAAAAACTTGAGTTAACTCGCGAGCGCGATCCTCACGAAAATTAAAGAAAATCACAGCATCGTTTTCTTTAATTGGATAAACCTTTTTACTCTCATCGGCAATTAGGCCTGGTTTAATAAATTCATCATTCAGACCATTGGTATAATTAGTCGTCACTGCTTTGCGAATCGAAGGATAAATAATGTTTCCTTTACCAGTCAGAGTTTTATAATAATTACTGATTCGTTCCCAATGTTTGTCGCGATCCATGGCAAAATGACGGCCGCCAATCGAGCTAAATTTACCAATACCTAATTCTTCGATCTTATTTTCAATTTTTTCAATATAACGCAAAGCATCAGTCGCGGCCGAATCAGTGCCGTCACAAATCATATCAATAAAAACCCGATCAAAGTTTTTTTCATGAGCCAACTGTAATAAACCTAAAAGGTGATTAATGTGGGCGTGGACGCCGCCATCAGAAACCAGTCCCATCAAATGCAAATTTGAATTATTTTTCTTAGCCCAGTTGATGGCGCCAAGCAAAGTATCGTTTCGGTAAAAATCGCGCTTTTTGATTGATTCGGAAATAATCGCAAAGTTACTTTTTATCGGTCTGCCGGCGCCGATTAAAGTGTGGCCCAATCTGGAATCGCCAACAATTTCGTCAGTGACAATAGTACTCAAAGCTTGCAAAACCTTATGTGGGTAATTTCGCCACAAATTATCGATATTTTTCGGATTATTCATGGTTAGAGCATTGCCGCCCCAGGATGGTGACAAACCCCAGCCGTCGAGAATAATTAATACGATTGGTCTAAATTGCATTTTTTCCTTTCATTTTGGCGAACATCGCTAGGCATTGATAATTAAACTTGTGCCAGTCATTTCCTCTGGTTTTTGAATCTTAAAAATATCTAAAATCGTTGGCGCCACATCAGACAAAACCGGTCCGAATTTACCGCCGGAATTGCGCAAGGGGCGCTCAAATTTAGGATTGTTGGAACATAAAATAAATGGCACTAAATTAGTGGTGTGTTCCGTATAGGCTTCGCCATTATTAGGATTAAGTTTTTGTTCAGCATTGCCATGGTCAGCCGTAATCATCACAGTGGCGTTTTTACTTAAGGCTGTCTTAACTACTTCACCAACGCACTTATCCACAGCCTCACAAGCGGCAATCGTGGCTTTAATATTGCCAGTGTGGCCAACCATATCAGCGTTGGCAAAGTTACAAACTGTAAAATCATATTTAGAAAAATCATCAATCACTTTTTTGGTAATTTCTGGCGCAGACATTTCCGGTTTTAAATCAAAAGTTGGCACCTTTGGTGATTGAACCAGAAAATGGACTTCGCCCGGGAAAAGTGTTTCGGTACCGCCGTTAAAAAAGAAAGTAACATGGGCGTATTTTTCCGTTTCAGCAATATGAAATTGAGTTAGACCGGCGTCAGACAAAACTCGCGCTAAAGGAAATTTAATATCGCGACTTTGAAAAACAGGTTTGATATTAGTACTTTGAGCATATTCTTCCAAAAAGGAAAAAGTAGCAAAATATAAATTCTGAAATTTTTTCTGTTCAAAACCGCGGAAATTAGTTCCCGCCAAAGCGTCAGTAATTTCTCTGACTCGATCAGCCCGGAAATTGAAAAATATAATCGCGTCGTTATCGGAAATTGGTTTAAAAGGATCTTGTTTAGTCTGAATAATGGTCGGTGTGATAAATTCATCAGTATGATTTTGGCGGTAGTTTTCCGCAATCGCTATTTCCGCGCTTTCGGCCACTGGCGCCACGGCTTTAACCATACAATCATAAGCCAATTTAATTCGATCCCAATGTTTGTCGCGGTCCATGGCAAAATATCGACCCATAATCGTCACAATTTTGCCTAAGCCTAATTCCGCAATTTTACTTTTTAAACTGGCAACATAATTGTAGGCGCTCATCGGATCAGTGTCGCGGCCGTCAGTAATCATATGAATTTGAACACTGGTTACACCTTGGTCTTTAGCTAATTTTAATAAAGCAAAAAGATGATTGATATGCGAATGAATGCCACCATCAGAGACAAGACCTAAAAGATTTAAACAGGAATTATTTTTTTTGACATGGTTGCAAGCGTTAATTAAAATCTCATTTTTGCTAAATGTACCGTCGTCAATCATCGAATTTATGCCAGTTAAGTTTTGGAAAGCAATCTGGCCAGAACCTAAATTTAAATGGCCGACTTCCGAGTTTCCCATTTCATGAATTGGCAAGCCGACGGCTTCCTCGGCCGCTTTAAGTTCGGTATGCGGATACTTACGCCAGAGCTGATCGATATTTGGGGTTTGAGCCATTTCAATCGCATTGCCACCCCAGGCTGGCGCCAAGCCCCAACCATCCATAATCAGTAAAATAACTTTTTCTTGAGTTTCGTTCACATTACCTCCGTTAAACTTTGACCGGTGACTTCGGCTGGTTGATTTAATTGAATCCGTTTAAGAATTGAGGCGGCGACATCAGCTAACACGCCAATTGGCGGTTGAACTGACCAAGCAATTTTTGTTTCTAAACTCGGTAAAAGACTAGTGTGTGCATGATCTTGAAAACCTAAAATCAAGGGTACGGGATTAGTGGTATGTTCTTTGTCAACCTCATGAGTTTGGGGATTAATCATCTGTTCAGCATTACCGTGATCAGCGGTGACAATTAAATCGGCGCCAGCGTCAAAAACCGCCGTAGCTAATCGACCCAAATTTTCATCAACAGTTTTAATCGCTAATTGAGCGGCCGCAAAATTTCCGGTATGGCCGACCATATCCGCATTGGCATAATTTAAAACCGTAAAGCCAGGTTTATCTGTTTTAAAAGCTTGAATAAACTTATCGGTTAGTTCAGTAGCCGACATCTCCGGCTTTAAATCGTAAGTTTCAACTCGAGGCGAGGGAACAAGAATCCTTTTTTCATTATCAAAAGGATTTTCCCAACCACCATTGAAAAAGTAAGTCACGTGAGCGTATTTTTCGGTTTCCGCCATATGCAATTGGCTAAAACTATTTTTTTCCAAAATCATACTCAACTGATTACTAATTTTTGGCGTTAAAAAAGCCACTTTAACTTTAGGCGTTGGTTCATAACCGTAACTAGTGAAAGAAGTAAAATAAAGATCGTCAGATTCAATCAGTTTCTGCGATAATTGTTTAGACCTATCTGCACGGAAATTGTAGAAAATAACGGCATCACCAGCCGCAACTCGACCACCACCAGTAATCATTGTTGGCACAATAAATTCGTCGGTCAGGTTTTTTTGGTAGGCTTGATTGATGGCTTCCTCGGCAGTGGCGGCTTCCGGTGTATTTTTACCGATTAAACAATTGTAAGCCAAATCAGTTCGTTCCCAATGTTTGTCGCGATCCATGCCATAAAACCGACCCATGACCGAGGAAATTTGACCGATTTTTAGTTCGGCAATTAATTTATTTAATTTAGTTAAATCTTGTAAAATAACTTTTGGCGCCGTATCTCGACCATCGCTAATTAAATGAATAAAAACTCGAGTGAAATTTTTAAGTTTGGCCATTTTTAGCAAAGAAAAAAGATGGTCCATGTGCGAATGAACGCCGCCGGCGGAAAAGAGTCCAATCAAATGTAAATTTTTATTTTGGGTTTCAGTGTAATCGAAAGTTTGGAGTAAAATCGTATTGTTTAAGAAAGTGCCGTCATCAACGGTTTTATTGATGCGCGATAAATCTTGCATGACGACTCGGCCGGTGCCCAAATTCAAATGGCCGACTTCCGAGTTTCCCATTTCACCCCAACTTAAACCAACTTCTTCGCCAGAAGCGTGTAAAGAGGCAAATGGGTACATGGAAATTAATTTATCCATCGTTGGCGTGGGTACAGTCAAAATTGAATTTCCCTCGGTTTCCGGACTCAAACCCCAGCCATCTAAAATTACCAAAACTAATGGTCGCAAAACCCCTCCCAATTTTAATTATGTATTTTTACCTAATTCTTGCGCAATTTCTCGAAGTCGATTATATTTAATGACCCGTTCGGTCGCAAATGGCGCGCCAGATTTTAAAAACTTACTGGCTGTGGCCACAGCTAAATCGGAAATATAAGTATCCATAGTTTCACCTGATCGGTGTGAAACAACATGAGTAAAATTGGATTTAACCGCTTTAGCAATAACTGTTAATGTTTCGGTCAAAGTTCCGACTTGGTTTACCTTAATAATAATACCATTGGCGTCAAAATTGTCCGCGCCTTTTTCAAAACGTTGCAAATTGGTAGTAAAAAGATCATCGCCAATCAATAAATATTCCCGATGTAATTGGTCCAAGGAATTTTTCAATTGACCCCAAGTTTGCCATTCGTTTTCTGCAAACGGATCTTCAAGCGAATAAATCGGGTAACGTTCGGCCATTGACAAAACATCATCGTGTGACATTTGGCAATGATTACCGGCAATATCTAACCCAAGTTTGACATTTTCATTGATAACCAAACCTTCCTCATTGATGGCTTCCATAATTAAACGCAGGGCATCTTCATCGTATTCAAGTTTTGGTGTAAAACCGCCTTCAAGTCCCAGCGTTACACCTAAATTTTCGCGAGTTAAATTCCTTTTTAAACGGTTCCAAATTTTGCCGCCGTTTTCCAAACTGGTTATACAGAGAAATTCCTGAATGCAGTTTTGGCCTTCCGAAGCGTGTTTGCCGCCTTCAATCATAACCATCATTGGCGTAGGAATTGCCGGTTTAATATCGAGTCCAGAAACCAGATTAAATAAAGAATTTAAATAACGATAAAGCGGCATTTTAGCCGCGGCGGCGGCCGCTCTAGAAACTGCCAGCGAAACACCTAAAATAGCGTTGGCACCAAGTTTGGATTTATCGGGTGTACCATCGAGTTCCAACATAATCTGATCGATTTTGCCTTGTTCAGCCGGGTTTAAACCGACCAGTTTAGGCTTAATAATATCATTAACATTATTAATGGCTACTTCCGGCGCGACAACGACTGCTTCCATACTGCCAGTAGAAGTTCCTGACGGCACTGAATCAGTCACAATAATCCCAGAATCAGTCGAAATTCTGACTTCAACTGTTTCCACGCCGCGAGAATCTAAAATTTTTCGTGCCTCGATGTCTTTGATTGTACTCATCAAACCCCTCCAATATATTCTAAATTAGCTTTTTTCAGCCAATTTTTCTTTGAGAAATGAAATCATTTTTACTGGTTCTGGCGCAACATTGTTTAGAATTGCCAAATAATAAGAAACATAGCTACCATATAAAATCATTTGAAACATTTCAGCTAGAACTGAACCGGTCGGATCCATGACCACATTTTCATAACCGATTTTTTGTTTAGTTAAAATTTGTCCGACAATATTCTGGCGTAATTTATTGCGTTCCAAGTTATAGTTTGATTCTAAAATAATAAAAAATACTTTTTTCGCCAGATCTTCCGGTCGCTCTAAACCGACCAGGGCATTGTGATTCATCTCGGGAATTTCTTCAAAATAGGCCTGGTTTTTGGCGTTTTCGTTGAAATCACCTTTCCAACGTCGAGCGACTTCAACCAGACTACCGCTGGCTAAAATCACTGGAATTTTACCATAAATCTTTTGCGCCAATAATTTGGCCGGGTTTCGATAGTGTTGAACATCACTGTCAATTTGTTTGAGTAAACCTTGTAATAGTTCCACTACTTCAGCCATATCTTGGCTTCGAATTTCAATCAAGTGAAGCTTAGCAAAAATGGCTAAAACAGCGGTTAAAGAAAAACCAATTGCGGCTCGTGGTTGAGACGAATATTCATATTGATATTTTAAAGCTTTATTATTACTACCAATTGAGGCTAGACTGCCACCGGTGGAAATGGTAATTAGTTTTTCGGTTTTAGTAGCGGCTTGTCGAAATGCCTCCAAAGTTTCTTCGGTTTCACCAGAAAAAGAAATGGCAATAACCAAAGTATTTTTATCAACCCAGGTTGGGATATTATAATCACGGCAAACTTCAACCGGTAATTTGCATTCGTAGCGAGCAAGTGAGCTAACTAAAGCGCCGGCCACACCAGAACCGCCCATACCTAAAATTAAAACGTTTTTACAGGTGATGTAGTGTGATGGAATAGCAATTCTTTGCCAATCGCTCCAACAACGCTCGATTTGAGCGGGCAGATCACGAATAGTTTTTAAAATGTCTGCTTCGTCGAGCTTAGAGATTGTGTTTAAATTATCGAGATTGTTGGTCATGCCGCCTCCTGGCAAATTAAATATCTTTTACTTAAAAATTGGTCGATTCGACTTCTACATATTAAATATATCAATTAGAGAGCATCGGCGCAAGGGTTAGCTGATGGGTATGGTAAAGGAAAAAGTGCTGCCGTGGCCAGGAGTGGACTCAACCCAAATGCGGCCGCCATGAAGTTTAACTAAATTTTTGGTAATATATAAATTTAAACCAGTGCCTTGTTGTTCCATTGGAATTTCGGCAAACCGATTAGCTTGGTAAAACTTACCAAAAATCAATTCTTGTTCTTCTTTTTGAATTCCCACGCCAGTATCGCTAATTGAAACAACCAGTTCATTTTTCTTGCGTTCCGCTGAAATTCGAATCAGACCGGTTTTAGTAAATTTAATCGCATTACTAGTCAAATTATCCAAAACACGTTTAATTTTGTGACGATCGATTCTAATTTTTGGTAAATCTTCTTGCGCGACAATTTCGATTTTTAAACCTTTAGTTTGGGCTTCTGGTCGTTTTTCAGTCACCGTTTGACTAATCAAATCTAAAATATTAATTTTTTCCGCAAAGATTTCCATTTCACCAAGATCGATTTGCGAAACCTCGTTTAAATCGCGCGATAGATTGGCTAAGCGTTTAGCATCTTTAAAAATTGGTTTTAAAAATTTTTTTTGTTTGTCATTGAAACTGCCAATATTATCATCAAGAATCATCGAAAGTTTGCCTTCAATAATGGCAATTGGTGTATTCAGCTCATGCTCGGTCATTTCCAAAAATTCATCTTTCAGTTGATCAAGTTTTTGGAGTGATTCTTTATCTTTTTGTAATTGGATTTTTTTGTCTGCCTCGCTAACCGTGGTGCGAATAAAGAGAAAACAGATACTAAATAAAAGGCTAAACAAAATCACGTTAAAAACTGTTAAATTATTAACCAGCCAAATAATACCGATCATAATCAGCAAAAAGGCCCAAAGTTCCGAAAGCGCGACTTGATAATCGTAGATATAATGTTTGACCGCGACATAGGCGGCGCCGCCGAAGAGGAAGAGCATAAAAACCGGGCCAAGCGCGTTAAATTGGAAATCGCCGATAGCTGGTAAAATTAGGTTAAAAATTATACCCAAAACCGCGGCCATGGTAAAACCAATAATAATGTAAGCGATTTGCAATCGACGAGCTTCTTCAGTTTCATAAAACGCCTTGAATGCGTTGAAAATTAAGAGCAGGACATAACCAATAATTAAACAGAAAAAAACATAAAAAAGCGGGCCAGTGGCGACAACCTGAATGTAATCATGTTGAATGATCGATTGTTTGATGATCAAACCAGGCAAAAGAGTAAATATCGACATAACGGCGCCAGGCAGAGTCAATAAAATCCCAGTGGTTCGGGTTAACTTCTGGCGTAAATAAAAGAACATTAAGATACCAACAACGCTAATCCAACAGGTAGCAAAAAAGGCGAATGGAGCCAATGCCGTTAGATTAAATTTTAGACTGGCGTAAATGGAAAGATCCCAAATTTCCGCCAAAAAAATAATAATTGCCAAAAATCGATTGAGCCAATTTTTTGACTCTGCTTTGAGAACAAGAAAAATAAAAAATAAACCGAAGAGCGCACTAACAATAAGTAACAAATGAATAATTGTATGAGCTGTCATAACCCCTCTCTTTTGTCATTCCAGACCGGCTGAAAGCAGGATCTGGAATCCAGAATCAAATTTGGTGCCCGGGGCGAGAATCGAACTCGCATGAGCTTGCGCTCATAGGTTTTTGAGACCTACATGTCTACCGTTCCATCACCCGGGCAAATGATAATCCAATTACCTTAATACTATTATAATCGATTTCTTAATTGAATTCAAGGGAAGAAAGTGGTAAGATGGGGTTGTAAAGATATATCTGGGCCTGTGGTTAAGTGGCACAACACCACATTCGCATTGTCGATATAATTTTGGGCCTATAGCTCAGTTGGTAGAGCGCTTCATTCGCATTGAAGAGGTAGAGAGTTCGAATCTCTTTAGGTCCAAAATTATATTGATAACGCGCGAGTCCGCCTTTAGGTTATAGCTTCTCGCCAGGTCCAAATTATATTTATAACGCTCGAGTCCGCCTTCAGGTAACCAGACGCGTTGCGTCATAAAGTTTCTCGCCAGGTCCAAAAAAAGAACAACAGTTGTTGGTCTTTTTTAAAAACTTCCGATTTAAACCAGAAGGTAACTTCCAGGGTTGTATTTAGATATAAAAAAGCTGAAATATGATAATTTCAGCTAAAAAAATGTTAATTTAAAGTTTGCTTTGTTTCGATTGTTTTTGGTTTTTTCGATCTGTTCAAAATTATGAGCGAATTGCCAGGAAATGTGTTGCGGATTAAGGCCAACGTATTCGAGAGTTTCCCAACGAGTACCATCACTGTAATCTGGGCCATCACACAAAACATATGTTTCGCCTCTGAATATAATCGAGATGGCAATCATTTGGTAATGATATTCATAGCTCTCGTTATTCCAGCTAGGACTCCAAGGATTCATTTTAGTTTTAAAAATCTGGAGATATTTATTATCCAAGATCCTGTCGATACGCGGTCCAATTGGTTTGATTCGCTCAATGTACTCACCCTTACCAAAATGATGATCGGCAAGAATCGAGTGATACTTGGCGATTTGATTGATGATTCGTTGAATTTTCTCCGGCGAATAGCTTAATGCGACACGCATGGCAAAAGAAAAAATAAAACGTGTATCCGATTCCGGCGTCATTGGTCGTAATTTAAACAATTTTACAACCTTCCATTTTTCAGCCGGAAAATCAATTTCTGAACAATGATTCTGAAGATAGTTTAGGTGATCGCTCAATACTTTGGCTAATTTGCCAAATTTTTCAAAATCAACGTAATGGTTCCGATTGCTCATTAAGGTGCCCTCCAGATAGTGAAGTCTGGTTAATTTATATCATAAAACAACTAGCCGGTCAAGGTTGGTTAGTTTTAGTTTATGCAATATATTTACCGATTATGTTCGAGGATGTGTCTGAAAATATCAAAAATAATTTTAAAACAAATAAAGATTGAAATCCAAAAATTTGGATTTTGGGCGGTGGTAATTTCATCAAAGAGAAAAGTAAAAGGAAGAATGATGATAAATGCATACAAATAGCGGCTGACAAAAATGCCCCACAGACTGAATTTTTGAACTTTAGAATATTCCTTTTTACCAATAAAGTTAAGAAAAAAGGATACGAGATGCGATAGTAAGAGCGCTAGAATTGGATAGGAGACGATTCTAAAATCCATTTGCCAGGAAGTGGTTTGGAGTGAATTAAGATATTGGCTTCCGGCAAGGACGCTAGGCATAAAATCATAAAAATATAAATACAAAATAGCATAGGCACTAATCAAGAGAAATAGATAAGTAATGGTAATAAATAGATATGACCAAAAAAGTTGAAAGAAAAGTTTGGTTTTGGTCTCCGGTTGATGTTTATAAAAATAGGTGCCGATAATCAAAGTTTTAATACAACTTATAGCGATAAAAATTAAACCTTCAGCTGAATAAATCAAACCGATCGACAGAACATCCCAATGCAAAAAGGCAATACCAATAATTGGATATAAATTGGCAATAATTAAAACAAGAGTGGAAAAAATTGCTTTCGATTTATTTGGCTGAGAAAGTTGATCAAACATGATATTTTTATTATAACATTGAGTACAAAAAGTTCGCTACTTTTTCTCTAAATCGCAGGTTTTTTGGTTAACAAAATCTTTATAAGCTTGCTCGTCGTTGTAAGGTAAAAAATCAGCCTGATGCGGTTGAGGGATAAAATTGTCGCCGTCATGATGTTTAATCCCACACCAATATTTTTCTGTGTCGCCGGCGATTTTAACCGCATAAGCCAAAAAACCATTGGCATAACCGCAATACATACACCAAACCTTATCAATTGGTTTAAGGTAAGATAATTTTTGGCGGTCAATCCGAATATAATTTCCGCGTTTATTAATTGGTAGGCCATAAAGCGGGAAAGCCACATGATGGTAAATTTCAATCATAAAATCCAACACCACAATCGGAATTGCCATTCCAATAATAAATGGCATAGCTAGAAGATGTCGCAGTTTTTTGAATTTTAATTTTGAAATTTGATTATACATTGTAGATTAAGTTTAACATAAAAAATATCTAACGCAAGTTATAAAAATATGTTACAATTTAATTGAGGTAAAATGCATCATCGACATAAATTTTGGCAAAATGTTTTAGAAGGCGTGAAAATCGTGTTAGTTTTTGCTGGCATTTTTATCATTACTTTTTTGACGATCAATTTTCCGGCTTATTGGTCAAAAGCAAGGTATTTACTGGCTAAACATCCGGCTAATATCATCACTACAAATTCGATGCTCGATAATATGGCTCGAGATGATAATCATTTATTTATTCCAAAACTAGCACTGGTGGCGCCGATTTCTTGGAATATCGTTGAAAATGAAATCGATAAACCTTTAGAAAAAGGACTAGCGCATTACGCCGGTACAGCTTTGCCTGGTCAAATCGGGAATGTTTTTGTTTTTGGTCACTCTTCAAATTATTGGTGGAACAAAGGTCTTTATAAAGAGATTTTCGCAAATTTAGATCAAGTCCAAGTTGGCGATAAAATCTATATTTCTTATCAAAATAAGGTTTATACCTACGTTATAAATAATAAAAAAGTGATTTATCCTAATGATATTTCCGTTCTGGCACAAACTCCAACTAAAACTCTAACTTTGATGACTTGCGTGCCGGTTGGTACAAGTTTAAAAAGATTAGTTGTAACGGCTAATCAGGTTGAGAACTAAATAAAATATTTAAAATCTAACGGATTCTTGCCTCCATAATTTTACCATTATCGGAAAACAAAACATTAGTACTGTCCAGTGCAAAAATATGACTATCGCTACTAGAAAAATCCAATAGCTTGATATTGTTGGTACCGTCTAAATCCATCACTCGTAATTCTTGGCCAAGTTGAAACATAATATGAGTGTGGTCATCAGTTAAAATGGCTTCGGCTGGTGATAAGCCAAATCTGGTCACTAATTTTTCTTTGTACCAAATTTCATTATTTAGAATCTGAACCGATGATTTCTGGCTTTGCGCATCATTAGTGATATTTTCCAAAGTAATATTGCGAGTGGTTTCTGCGGCTGTAATATTACTTAAATACAAATAAACTTTTTTGTTTTCATAGGCTTGGCCGCCTTCAATTTTAACAGTCTTAGCCCATGAATTGTAACCATCATGGCTAACTAAAATAGTATATTGGCCAGGGAAAATCTTTTGAAATCTGACCGGTAAACTGCTGGCTGAAACTTTTCCATTTATTGTAATATATGATTGCTTCGGCTGTCCATCGAGGGAAATTAGTCCAGCTTGTTCTAAACGCAAGGTGGTTTTATTGAGCCGATAACCATTGGCCTCGTACAACACAAAAATTGCCAGTAGCGAAAATGAGCTGATCAAAAAGATCCAGAGTAAGATAAATAATATTCTTGTTTTTAGTTTTTTCTTCATTGCTTTCTACTATCAATCATAATACAATAAACGTAACAAAAGCAAGTAGAAAGGTAATTGTGAGTAAATTCGAAATTGAAGGTTTATCAAAATTAAGCGGTGAAATTCCGGTTTTAGGTGCGAAAAATTCGGCTCTAAAACTTATTGCCGCCACAGTTTTGATTAAAGATAAAGTGATTTTGGAAAATGTGCCCGATATTTCTGATATCGAAACTTTAATTAATATTTTAACTAAAAACGGCGCTCAAATTAGTCGTGATCAACATACTTTAACGATTGATACCACTAATTTAACAAATGATGATCCGGATGCCGATTTGGTGCGAAAATTTCGCGGTTCGATTGTTTTAGCCGGGCCATATTTGGCGAGATTCGGCAAAGTTAATATTCCGCAACCTGGTGGTTGTGCTATTGGTAGTCGACCAATTGATGATCATTTGAACGGTTTTAAGCAAGTCGATACTAATTTTGAAAAAATCGATGCCATTTACCATTTTAAGCGCGAAAAAATTGAAGGTCGCCAAATTAAGCTTTGCCCATCAGTTACTGCCACAGAAAATATGATTATGACTCAAGTACTAGCAACGGGTCAAACTAAAATCACTGATGTTGCCTGCGAACCGCAAATTGCTGATTTAGCTAATTTTCTAAACGAAGCGGGAGCGAAAATCACTGGTGCCGGCACCGATACAATTGATATTGAAGGTGTGGATGCGCTCCACGGTTTAACCTATAAAGTGATGCCTGATCCATTTGAAGCTTGCACTTTTATCTGTCTAGCCGCGGCGACGAATAGTCATTTTAAAATTACCAATTGTAATCCAGATCATCTTTATCCATTTTTGGATAAACTGCAAGAAATCGGCGTGGAATTTGTGCTCGGCCAAGATTTTGTGGAAGTAAAATCGGCAAATAATTTGAAAGCAACAGATATTACTACTGGATTTTATCCGGAATTTTCGACCGATATGCAATCGCAAACGAGTTTGGTTTTAACTCAAGCAAATGGCGAAAGTAAAATTTCCGAAAAACTATTTGAAAACAGATTAGGCTATCTAAAAGAGTTGGAAAAAATGGGTGCAAAAATTGAAATTTTAGATAATCATACTGCCCAAATTACAGGTCCAACTAAACTCCATGGCGCGCATATTGAAAGTTTAGATTTGCGCGCCGGCGCCACTTTGATTTTGGCTGGACTTATGGCTGAAGGAAAAACTGTCATCGATAACGCAGAAATTGTTGATCGTGGTTATGAAAAAATTGAAGAACGTTTGGCTAAACTCGGCGCCAAAATAAAAAGGATTACATGATACTAAAGAAGATTGGGATTGATTTAGGCACAACCAATATTTTGGTTTATTTACCTGACAAGGGGATTGTGGTTAACGAACCTTCAGTTGTGGCGCTCGACGCTTCCAATAACCAAGTGATGGCGATTGGTCAAGAGGCCAAAGAGATGTTGGGCCGCACGCCTGACAGTATTATTGCTGCGCATCCGTTGAAAGACGGGGTGATTGCTAATTTTAATATCACTAAAGCGATGTTGAAGTACTATATTAATAAGCTCGGCGGCCGAATTCGCTTGTTTCGGCCAGATTTGATGGTGGCGATTCCGGCTGGAGTAACATCAACTGAACGGCGCGCCGTCGTCGATGCGGCCATCGCCGCCGGCGCTAAAAATGCCTACGTTATTAAAGAACCAATTGCGGCCGCACTCGGCGCTGGCATTCCGATTGCCTCAAGTTCCGGTAACATGATTATTGATATTGGTGGCGGCACAACTGAAGTTGCAGTGATCGCTCTTGGCGACATTGTGGCTTCAACATCGGTCCGAGTTGGCGGCAATAAAATGGATGCGGCTATCGCCAGTTACATTCGAAAAAAGTATAATTTAGTTGTGGGCGAGGCCACGGCCGAAAAAATCAAAATCAAAGTCGGCGCCGCCTTGCCGCTCAAAAAAGAATTAACCATGGAAGTTTCTGGCAGTAATACAATTACAGGACTACCGGAAAGTATTATGATTTCTTCGTCTGATGTGGTTTTGGGCGTTCGTGAAGTTTTGCAAGAAATTATCGCGGCGGTGAAAACCGTCTTACAAAATACGCCACCAGAACTAGCCAGTGATGTGATGGATAAAGGCATCGTTATGACTGGCGGCGGTTCTCAACTTCGTTCGCTTGATCAGATGTTAACTAAAATTACCGGTGTACCATGCCAGACTGCCGAAGATCCGCTTTTGTGTGTGGCCAAAGGTACTGGCATTGCGGTGGAAAA
This sequence comes from uncultured Candidatus Berkelbacteria bacterium, assembly GCA_903877885.1. Taxonomy (GTDB): domain Bacteria; phylum Patescibacteriota; class UBA1384; order UBA12157; family UBA12157; genus CAIRFN01. Next base: position 48,466 of record CAIRFN010000009.1, on the reverse strand, counting down.
CCTGGAAAGTTTTAAAAAGTCAGTTTTATGGGCAAAATAAAAATTAATTATAAAATTCAGAATGCATAATTAATAAATTCTGAATTCTGCATTAAATCATTATGATAATAGGAATTGATACTTCACGCACAACCAAACCAAAATTAACTGGTACTGAATATTATTCGATTGAAATTATTAAACATTTAGCTAAAATTGATCAAGAAAATCAATATCTTTTGTATGCGCAAACTGATCCTTCGGCACGGTTGGGAAACTTACCGAGCAATTTCAAAACTAAAATTATGCCATTTCCCAGACTTTGGAGTCAGGTTCGACTTTCTTGGGAAATGTTGTGGCACCGCCCTGATGTTTTGTTTGTGCCCAGCCACACGGTGCCGTTAATTCATCCGGAAAATACGGTTGTCACTTTGCACGATTTGGGTTTTAAGCATTTTCCGGAACTTTATTCTCAAGAAGAACTGGCCTATCACAATTGGACAATGAATTTTTCGGCCAATAATTCAGCCGAAATTATTACGCCCTCGGAATTTACCAAGCAAGATTTAATCAAAACCTATAATTTAAAGCCAAACAAAATTCATGTTGTCTGGCATGGTTTTGATAAAGACAGATTCAAACCAGATCCGAATGTTGAGAAACAACCATATATTTTGTTTATCGGTCGTCTTGAAGAAAAGAAAAATATTCGTAATATGATTTCTGCCTATGGACTTTTGCGCCAAGAAAAATCGATTAATCACAAGCTAGTTTTGGCCGGATCTCCAGGTTTTGGTTATGATAAAATCAAAGCCGAAATCGCTAAATTACCAGCCGAAATTCAAAAAGATATTATTGAAACCGGTTATATTTCAGAAAGCGATTATGTTAAGCGCTTACAAGAAGCGGATATATTTTTGTTTACAACCAATTTTGAAGGTTTCGGTATGCCGATTGTCGAAGCTTTTGCCTGCGGCACGGCTGTCGTAACTTCAAATGTGAGTTCCATGCCGGAAATCGCTGGAAACGCCGCCATGCTAATTGATCCGAAAAAACCAATCGAAATTGCCGCGGCACTTAGTAAACTAATTAATGATACTAGTTTTAAAAAAAGCCTGATTCTAAAAGGCCGTGTCCGCTCCGGACTTTTTTCTTGGGACAAAGCGGCCCAAGAAACTTTGGAAGTTTTTAAAAAGGTGGAAAAGAATGTTTAAAATACTAGGAATCAGAATTGATCAAGTTTCCTGGACAGAGGCGTTGGCTAAAATCCAGGCGTTTTTAATGGTTGATGAATTTCATATGATTGCTACGGTTAATCCGGAATTTGTGGTGGCCGCTCAAACCGATAAAAAATTTAAAGAAATTTTAAATCAAACCGCTCTTAATGTTCCCGATGGCGTGGGCCTTCAATGCGCTGCCAAATTCTTAGGCAAAAAAATCGGTGAACGAATTACCGGTGTTGATTTAACTTGGGAAGTTTGTAAAATCGCGGCTGAAAGAGGCTATTCAATTTATTTTCTCGGCGCCGCTGAAGGAGTGGCCGAAACAGTGGCTAATCGGGTCAAACTTTTACATCACAATTTGAAAATCGCCGGCGCGTATTCCGGTACACCAGATGAAGAAGGCTTAGCGCAAAAAATTAATGAAACCAATCCCGATATTTTATTCGTTGCCTTTGGCGCGCCTAAACAAGAAAAATTCATCTTTGATAATAAAGACGCTTTGAAAGTAAAATTAGCCATGGGTGTCGGCGGTACTTTTGATTATATCGCCGGCATTGTACCATATGCGCCAGAGTGGATGAGAAATACTGGTCTGGAATGGCTCTACCGCTTATTTTCCCAACCAAACCGCTGGAAACGGGTCTTTAGAGCGGTAATAGTCTTTCCAATATTAGTTTTGATCTCAAAATTTAAGAAATAATAAGCAAAGGTTTAATGGATTGTCCGTTTTGCAATTTAAATAGTGATATAAACAGAGTAATTTACGAAAGTGAAACGGTTTTTGTAATACTAAGTAATCCATGTTTAACAAAAGGTCATTTATTGGTTATTCCTAAGCGCCATATCGAAAAACCATCTGATTTAACTTCCAAAGAAAGAATTGAACTATTTGAAACGGTTTTAAAATATCAAGATATATTAATTGATATGTTTGGTGGTGGTTGTGATATTCGCGAAAATTACAGACCATTTCAAAAACAAAACGATCTTAAAGTTGATCATATCCATTTTCATTTAATCCCGCGAACACTCGATGATGAAATTTATCAGTCTTATGAAAAGTTGCAACGAAATGTTTTTAAGAAAATGGATCGGATTGAGACAGAACAAATTTTAGAAGTCTTTAAAAATCAAGTAAAATAGGCTAATATAAAATAAACGGAATTATATATTCCGAAAAATTAACAAGAAAGGACACTATGTCTGACGATACCAAATGTGCGTGCGGAATGCCGCTCGATGAAAAAACCGAATGCAAGTGCGAAAAAGGTGTTTGTATTCACTGCTGCAACTGCGATGATGATTGCGAATGCGGTTGCACTGCTAAAGCCGAAGCCGACAACGAGCTCGATGAAAACGAAGACGAAGGCTGTTCCGGCTGCTGCGCCTCCTGCCACAAACACGACGACGAAGACGAAAAAGAAGACGAAAAAGAATAATTCGTCCACAGAAAACTCCACCATCATTGGTGGTTTTTTCTTAACCTTTCCATACACCTCGTAGGTGTATCAATTGGTTGGATAAGGAGGGGAAATGCAATACAGAACAGATCCATTAAGAACTAATGAATGCTACCATATTTTTACTCGAAGTATCGCTAAGTACATTATATTTAATAATGATTATGACTATTTAAGATTGGTTGAAATGCTGAATCTTTTTCAATACAAGGATTTTTGCTATAAATATCATATGTTTAAGCGATTAGCAATTTCGACTCAAACAAGAATTATTAATGAATTACATAGAAATGGCAACCGATCGGTTGATATCATTGCATTTTGTATTATGCCCACTCATATTCATTTAGTACTACAGCAACTTGAAGATGGCGGAATTTCCAATTTCATGTCTAAGGTTCTGAATAGTTATAGCCGGTATTTTAATATTAAACACGATAGAATTGGTCCTCTTTGGGAAAGTCGGTTTAAAAACAAGCATATCGAAGATGATGAACAATTGTTGCACACGACGCGATATATCCATCTAAACCCTGTCACGGCCAATTTGGTCGATAAACCAGAAGATTATGAATACTCGTCATATAATGAATATATTATGCCATATACTCGAAAAATTTGTAATTTAGATAATTTAATGGATTTTGCACCAGAAAAATATAAGGATTTTGTTGATGACCGAATTTCTTATCAACGTGAACTAAAAATTATTAAAAAGATTTTACTTGATTATCTAACCTATTGATACACCTACGAGGTGGATGGAAGGGTTAGAAATTGGGGAATATAGTATTTACTGGTTTACAATTTAATTATTCTATGTTAAAATATCACCAGAACCTGAACAAAGGAGAATTCTGATGGATTTGCGTGATTATGCAAAATGCGTTGTTAAAAACGCCAATTATTATCGTCTGACTTTAGAATTGGAAAATTCTTATCTAATTATTTGTCCTGGTATTTCAATTGAGATACCCAAGACTGACTACAAGCATTTTAATCGAATGCCGCCTAATGAAGTTAAAAAATACTTTTTGTATTTAGCTGATGTTGATGACAAAAACCAGGCTTTAAAAAATAATTTACAGATGATTTCCAATTTATTGGGCGGTTTAGTTAAAAAACAAAAGCCCTATGAATTCAGTCAACCGAGTTTAATTAAATTTGAATGCGCCGAAACGGATAATGACTTTCATAATATTTTCAGTGTAAATATTAGAGAACTAATGCTGATAAATATTGAAAGTCAAATTCACGAGTTAGCTGTTGTTTTTCTTACTGCTTGCACATCAATTGCGATTTACGAAGATTCAACAATTGAAAGTTTGCAAAAAACATATTTTGACAATTTCTGGCTACATACATCATTAGGCTTTAGACTTTTTCATCAAAAGTCAAAATATTATTATCTGGGTACAAATAATCTTTGCAACTTTTCAGTGCTAGATTCAATGTATAACGGATATAACTCATTCCCAACTTACAATATTGTTATCAATGACAAATCGAAGTATTGGCAAATTGATGTAACTGAGTCAGAATTATTTGAACTCCATGCTCGAGCCGTTGTCGCATATTTGACTGGTAATTTTCCAGTCCCGCTAGAATTATATCATTATTAGTACAACCTTCCTTACGGGAGGTTTTTTTATTTCTCGATTAGCAAACCAATTGATACACCTACGAGGTGTATGGAACGGTTAGGAATCGATTGATAAAAATACTATTTTAAGGTATACTAATTCCAATGTCCTATTTAGATTTACCAAAGCCGATTATTGCCTTGGCGCCGATGCATGGGTTCACCAACAGTGAATTTCGTTTGAAGTGCAGAAATTTCGGCGCGGATTTGGTTTATTCGGAAATGGTGGCTGCTGAAGGAATTATTAGAAGAGTACCAGCTGTCTTATCGCAGTTAGAATTTACTAAGGCCGAACGGCCGGTGATTTTGCAAATCTTTGGTTCAAATCCGGAAAGTATGGCACAAGCGGCACAAATTATTGAAACTGAATATGCACCTGACGGCATTGATATTAATTTTGGTTGTCCGGTCCAAAAAGCAACCAAACAAGGTTTTGGCGCGGTACTACTTCGTGATACTAAAAAGGCAATCCAAATTATTAAAGCCGTCAAATCTGCTCTTAAAACTACGCCTTTGAGTATAAAAATCCGTTTAAATGACAATATTGGTGATACGATCGATTTTATTAATAGAGCCGAGCGCGCTGGCATCCAAATGGTTGCCATCCACGGCCGCACTTTAACCCAAAAATATCGGGGAGAGGCTGATTATAAAAAAATTCATGAGATTAGAAAGCATTTTCCGGACTTAATAATTTTAGGTAGCGGCGATATTAAAACCAGCGAAGATCTCAAAACCAAACTTGGTAATCTCGACGGCGTTCTTGTTGGCCGCGCCGCTAAAATTAGACCAGAAGTATTTAAAGAACTAAAAAATTGACAAGACAAAAAAATTGCTATATAATAGTACTAGTGAAGTAGGTTATGGATAACCTACTTTTTTTGTTGCCAATTTAATTATTGACATGCAACTACAAAAATAATAAAATTAAATTAAGAAATGTAAAGCGTTCTTTACATACAGGAGACTAAAAATCATGGCTACATCACCATTTATCGCCGCGATCAACCAAATTTGCGATGAAAAAGGAATTTCTAAAGATTCCGTCATCGAAACAATCGAAGCCGCTTTAGCTGCCGCTTATCGAAAAGATTACGGTGAACCAGGCCAAATTATCATTGCTAAACTTGATCCGGAAACTGGAGAAACAAAATTCGCCCGCGTTTTTAATGTAGTCGAAACTCTAGAAGAAGTTGAAGAACCAGAAGCACAAAAAACCTTGAGCGAAATTCGTAAGATTAACAAAAAAGCTGAAGTCGGCGATGCCGTTGAATTTCCACTCGAAACTCACTCGGAATTCGGTCGAATTGCGGCTCAAACCGCTAAACAAGTTATTACTCAACGCCTGCGCGAAACTGAACGCGACATGCTGTTTTCGGAATTCAAAGAAAAAGAAGGTCAGCTTATCAATGGAGTAATTCAACAGATTGAAAACGGTAATGTGGTGATTGATTTAGGTAAAGTAAACGGCGTGATTTTGCCATTTGATCAGGTTAAAAATGAACGCTATTATTCCGGTCAACGCTTAAAGGTCTATGTCAAAGCCGTTGAAGAATCTAGTCGCGGCCCGCGGATTTTGGTTAGCCGTACCGAACCAGGTTTAGTTCAAGGTTTGTTTGAAAATGAAGTGCCGGAAATTGCCGCCGGCAATGTGATTATTAAAGATATTGCACGTGAGGCTGGAAGCCGCAGTAAAGTCGCAGTTTACACCGATCAAGAAGGTCTTGATCCAGTTGGAAGTTGTGTTGGTCAACGTGGTTCCCGTATTCAAGCGATTTTAGCTGAACTTGGCGAGGAAAAAATCGATATTATTCTTTGGAATGAAGATGACAAGAAATATATTATCAATGCTTTGAGCCCGGCAAAAGTTGCTTCGGTTGAACTAAATAAAGCCGAAAAACGGGCGAAAGTTATGGTTCCAGATGATCAATTCTCCTTGGCTATCGGTACTGGTGGTCAAAATGTTCGCCTGGCTTCCAAATTAACTGGTTGGAGCTTGGATTTTGAAAAAGTGGAACAGGTAAATGAAGGCACTGAAGAAGAAAAAGCCGAAGAAAAGAAGACAAAAGCCAAAAAAGCCAAAAAAGAAATCGATATCGATGCGATTGAAAAACCAATCGATGATGTTCAAGATGAAGTTATTACTGTTGAACCAGCCGTAGAAGAAACTGTTGAAGAACCAGCCGTAGATGAAACTCCTATTGTTGAATAAATTGTTGATTTAAATTTTAGAATTGGATTGAATATATATGAGTGATCATGAGATTTTTGATAAGTTTTCCCAAAACGCTCGCAAAATTTTAATTTCGGCTCAGAAAATTGCCGGTCAAATGGGGACTGCCTTGGGCAGTGAACACATTTTGTTGGCTCTGGCAATTACACCTAAAACTTTGGCTCAAAGTATTTTGCGAGAACAAATGGTTGGTCTAGATCAGATTAGACTGATTGTTTCGTTGCAACATTTTACCAAAGAACCAGCGCCAGGCATGACCGCTGAAGCCAAAGACGCACTCAAAGCGGCGGCTGAAGTAGCGGCCGAATATGGTCATAATCAAATTGACACCGAGCATTTATTAGCTGGGATTATTTCCGAAGAAAAATTTCATGCAACCGAGGTGGTTGATCGAATTGGTTCAGATCCGAATCAAATTATTGATCAGATTCGCGGGTTTTTTGAAGAAATGGAAGATTTAGAAGATAATCCAAAAGCTATTGGCGATCTGCCTTTCAATTTTCAAATGCCGCCAAATCAAATGCCAACTGAAATGCCGATGTTTCCAGGTGCGAGCAAGGTTAATGTCGAAAGTTTTACCACTGATTTAACGGAACTAGCTAAACAAGGGAAAATTGATCCAGTAGTTGGCCGCGATCACGAAATTGAACGTGTGACCCAAATTTTGGGTCGAAGAACTAAGAATAATCCTGTTTTAGTTGGCGAACCAGGGGTCGGTAAAACCGCGATTGTTGAAGGTTTGGCTCGTCGAATTGTTGAAGGTAATGTCCCGGGCAAATTTTTAAACAAACAAGTGATTATGCTGGATTTGGCGCTTTTGATTGCTGGAACAATGTATCGCGGTCAGTTTGAAGACAGAATCAAAAAAGTTCTCGACGAAATTATTAATCGTGGCAATGTGATTTTATTTATCGACGAAATTCATACTATTATTGGTGCTGGTACAGCTGAAGGTTCATTAGATGTTGCCAATATTTTGAAGCCAGCCTTAAGCAAAGGCAAATTAAGATTAGTTGGGGCAACGACTTTTAACGAATACCGCAAATTTATTGAAAAAGATTCAGCGCTCGAACGACGTTTACAAAAAGTTACGGTCAACGAGCCAAGTGAAGAAGAAACTGTTCAGATTCTCAAAGGCATCAAACCAGCTTTCGAAGCTCATCACGGGGTGAAAATCTCTGACGATGCAGTAAAAGCAGCAGTGGAATTTTCAGTTCGCTACATTAACGATCGATTTTTACCTGATAAGGCAATCGATTTGATTGATGAAGCTGCTTCAGCCTGGCAGATCAAACATGAAGATAAAGGTGAATTGCAACGTCAGTTAATTCAAAAACAATTAGATCAGGTTAAGTTGGAAAAAGAAAAAGAAGTCGAAGTCGAAAATTTCGCCAAAGCGGCTCATTTACGGACTTTGGAAATCCGTTTAGAAGAAGAACTTCAAGTTTTGCAAAAAGCTAAACCTATTCTTAAAGATGAAATTACGCGAGAAGATATTGCCAAAGTTTTAGCACTCTGGACAAATATTCCAGTGGAAAGCTTGAAAATTGAAGAAAAAGAAAAATATGCCAAATTGGCGGAAAATTTAAAAAAGAAAATTATTGGTCAAGATGAAGCCGTGGAAATGATTTCGTCAGCCATCAAACGATCTAAAACTGGTTTATCTGATCCAAATCGGCCAATTGGTTCGTTTCTATTTCTCGGCCCAACTGGAGTGGGAAAAACCGAACTTTCTCGCGTTTTGGCTGAAGAATTGTTCGGTTCGCGTACTAATTTAATCAAAATTGATATGTCAGAATTTATGGAACACCACAATGTTTCCAGGCTTGTTGGCGCGCCTCCAGGATATGTTGGTTACGAGGATGCCGGAAAGTTAACTGAAGAAGTACGGCAAAAACCATATTCCATCGTTCTTTTTGACGAGATTGAAAAAGCTGATCGCGAGGTTTTTAATCTCTTACTTCAGATTTTAGAAGATGGTCAATTAACTGATGGTCGTGGTCGAAAGGTGAGTTTCAAAAATACAATCATTATTTTGACCAGCAATATTGGGATGCAAGAATTAAAATCTCAAGTGGCGATTGGCTTTACGACCAAAAAAGCTGAAGATGACCGCGCTAATGAATATGAAAAAATGAAGCACGAGGTTTTAAAGAAAGTTAAAGATAACTTTCGCCCGGAGTTTTTAAATCGACTGGATAAAACAGTGGTTTTTAAACCATTAAGCATGGATAATATTATCGAAATTGCTAATTTAAATCTCGAAGAATTAGCTGAACGATTACATAAACATGGCTATAAAATCAAATTTTCGAAAGAGGTAATTGCGGAAATAGTGATTCGTGGCTACGAACCAGAGTTTGGTGCCAGGCCGATTCGACGAGCGATTGCTGATTATATCGAAAGTCCGCTGTCTGAACAGATTCTTGATAATAAATTTGAACCAGGAGATACAATCAATATTAAAATTTCCGATCATAATATCATCTTTACAAAAGCCACAACTCGGCGCAAAATTAAAGAGTAATTATATAAATTAGAGGGGTTATAAATGCGTTATAAAACATTAGCTGGAATAGCCGTTTTCTTTTTCGTTCTCTTTTTTGGTCTATTTGTAATCTCTGGTCAGACTAAATATTGGTTAGAATCTGATTTTATTATTAAAAGTTTAGCTAAAGCCCAGGTCTATCAAAAAATACCTAGTCAGGTAATTGATCAGAAAACGATCAAATCTGATTTAGGTTATACGGGCTTTATTAAGATTTTAGTTCAAAGCCTAGATCCCGCCGAACTTCAAGCTCAAACTGAAAGTTCAATCAAAACAACTCAAAATTATCTAACGCAAAAAAAATATGATCAGGCTGCTTTAATTGATTTAACCAAATTCAAGGCTGATTTTGTTGCCAAATGGTCAACGACTGCACCGCAAATTTACAGTGAAAGCTACGATCAACTACCAGCTTGCACGACTGAACAACAAGAAAAGTTTGTCCAGAATAATTCTTTACCGATTGATTGTAAGCACGATGATCTAACGTCTAGCGCAATCTCTACTATTGTTGCCAATACTAATCCAACCGAATTGAGTAAGAATATTCCTGATCAGATTAAGCTTGATGATTTTTTTAATAAAAATAAAACGTCTTTTAGCCAGTTACAAAAAGACTATTCTTGGTTGAATCTTATTTTCTGGGCTTCACTCTTGGGCTTGCTGGGAACAGCATTGTCATTAATCGCCTTGGGTACGCCTGACTGGCGTTCAATTTTTCGCTGGATTGGCTTGTCGATCCTCTTAGGCACCAGTCTTTTGACGATTTGTTTTAGCCTGTTTTATTTTGACGGCTTGAATATTATTTTGTCACATTTCCCCGGTATGAATAATCTTGTCAGCCAATTTGTCTACCCAATTATAAGTGGTTTGGTAGAGATATTCACGAGTAGCTTTACTCAAACGATGGGTATTTGTTTTGGCATCGGACTACTGCTTGTCATTATTTCTTTTTTTATCCCCGAGCGCGAACCAGAAATTATTCCACCAGGTTTTAATAAAAATATTTAGGAAAGGAGTAAAATGTATCCATTTAATCCCGGGATGATGTCACTGTTCGTCTTAGCGATGATTTGGTCTATGATTTGGAAAGGTATAGCCCTCTGGAGGGCCGGCGGCAAGAAGGATTTGGTCTGGTTTGTTATTATGTTCGTGGTTAATACTGTTGGTATTTTAGAAATTCTTTACATTTACGTCATTTCCAAAGAAAAAGAAATTAAGAACTAAATCCAAAACTTTTATTCACATAAAATAGTATCTACTAAAAAAGATACTATTTTTGTATAATTTGTATTTTTTGTTCTATTTTAATCAGAAGGTAACTTCCAGGGTAGTATTGTTAAAACAAATTTATTAATTAAAAAAGGCCCGATTAAGGGCCGATATGTAAGAGATGGATTATTTGCAGGTTAAAACGGATTGTTCAAAATTAGGCATGTAGATTTTTTGAGGGCAAAGTAATTGCTTGACTTTTTCTTTGTCCTGATGATCAGGGAAATTTTGCTCAAAATACTGCCAAGCAGTCCAGGTTATCCCACAAGAGTTAGCCTTAACGTCAGCCACTTCAAAGTGAATTAAAGCCTCGATTATTTCCACTTTGCCCCAGATAGCGGCAACATGTAGCGGCGTTTGATCCATTGCATTTCGATAATTGGGATTTGCTCCGCAGTTTATAAAGAAGCTGACTAATTCGAGATGACCAAGCATAGCGGCATAATGGAGCGGAATTTGACCGCAATGGTCAGCTCGATTCAATAATTGATATTGAATATCACCGTATAAACCAAAAAGCCTTTGAGCCGTACTAACATTACTAAATTGCGCCAGACGATGGCAAATATTAGTACCGGCTCTATTTTCACAACAAGTATCAGCTCCATGATCTATAAGAAAAGTTAGTAACTCGATATCTGAGCTACCAGCCGCAAGTAGTAATGGCGTATTGTCAAAACTATCTCTGGCATTGATATTAGCGCCATGCCAGACGAGTGTTTGAACAATCTCTAAACATTTATGGAAGGCCGCCGCATATAAAGCTGATCGACCGTCTTGCAAAGTCGCGTTAACGCAATTATGGCGTGTCTCTAAAATTGCATTCACCACATCGCGATTATTGAAATCGATTGCTTTATGAAGATAACAGTATTGGCTGTTATCATAGAGATGAATCCCGCATTTATGGTCCGCACTCATATCGTCCTCCTTGTCCAATTTTCAAGTTGCGTCCAATTTACTCAAGTATAACATCAATTTAAAGTCGTATAAAAAAATCAATAGCATTTGATGATATACATAGACTGTAGTATAATAGAATAAATTAAAGAAAGGAGTTACATGGAAACACCATCAAATTTACTTAAGGCTATTGCTGGCGAAAGTATGGCTCGCAACAAATACACTTATTTTGCTGAAATCGCTCGCAAGGAAGGTTATGAATGGGTGGCCGCGGTTTTCGAAGAAACCGCTGGTAATGAACGGGCTCACGCTCAAGAGGAGTTGGAACAACTCAAAGAAAAAACCGAGATGACAAATACTTATACGATTGATCCCTTGGCTGATACTTTAACCAATTTAAAACATGCTGTCGAAGGCGAACGCTATGAAACCGACACTATGTATCCAGGTTTCCGCGATAAAGCTAAAGAAGAAGGCGACGAAGCGGCAACCAAGCTTTTCCAGGAAATTGCTGAAACCGAAGAAAAGCATGCCGAACGTTATCAAAAATTAGTTGATCGCATGGAGGCCGGCAAGATGTTTGAAGAAGACGAAGAAATCGAATGGAAATGTTTAAACTGCGGTTATGTTCACAAAGGCAAAACCGCTCCAGACAAATGCCCGCTTTGTACAAAACCCCAAGGTTTTTACATGGGACTCGGCATTCTTCGATAATAAGTATTTATGAAAAAGAGCCTAAAAACAGGCTCTTTTTTGTTTTACTTGACCGATTATTATTTTGGTGGTATGGTTAGTTGTACCAAAAGAAGTTCAAAAGCAAGGAAACATATGACATATAATGACCTTGAAAAAAAACTTAATTATATTTCAGAACAAGATCTTAAAGTGATCCGTCGCGCTTTTGATTTTGCTGCGGAAGCTCACAAGGATCAAACTCGCCATTCTGGCGAACCTTTTGTTACTCACGAACTAGAAACCGCCGCTTTTATTGCCGATTTAAAGCTTGATTATGAAGCTATCGCCGCCGCGCTTTTACACGACGTTTGCGAAGATACAGACTCAACTCAACTAGATATTAAGAAAAACTTTGGTCCCAAAATCGCTGAATTGGTTGACGGCGTGACTAAACTTGGCCACATTCGAATTGTTCGAAAGTGGCTTTTTGTTAAAGATGAACGCCAATTGAAAGATTTTGAACGCCAGGTGGAAAATCTGCGTAAAATGTTTGTGGCCATGGCTCACGATATTCGCGTTATTTTAATAAAACTGGCTGATCGATTGCACAATATGAAAACGCTTGATGCCGTTGATTCTAAAAAACAATATCGGATTGCCAAAGAAACTTTGGAAATTTACGCCCCGCTGGCTTACCGGTTAGGTATGGGAGAACTCAAAGGTCAATTGGAAGATTTAGCTTTTCCTTATGTTTACCCGGAAGAATATAAAAATTTAACTAAATTAGTAATTCATCCTCGAGCCGAAAAAGAAAAATATTTAGAAAAACTAAAATTACATTTGCTTAAAAAATTGGCGAAAAATAATATTCGAGCTGAAATCAATGGCCGGGCCAAGCATTGGTATTCACTTTGGCGCAAGGTACAAAGATTTAATAATGATTTAAGCCAAATTTACGATTTAGTTGCACTTCGAATCGTCGTTTCAGATATCGAACAATGTTACAGAGTTTTAGGTATAATTCATGAAATGTATAAACCTCTAGTTGGTCGGATTAAAGATTACATCGCTCAACCAAAACCAAACGGTTATCAATCGCTTCATACCACGGTTTTTGCCGATGGCGGTCAAATTGTGGAAATTCAGATTCGAACTAAGGAAATGCACGATCGAGCGGAAAATGGTATCGCCGCTCATTGGCATTATTCGGAAAAGAAAAATGCCTTAGACTTTATTATAAAACAAAAAGGGCCGGTGCCACGCGAAGATTTGGCTTGGGTTAATGAACTTTCTCGTTGGCAAGAAGCAATCCAAGACGATCACGAAGTGGTAAAAGATCTTTCGACTGATTTTTTCTCCAAACGTATTTTCGTTTACACACCTCAAGGCGATGTCTATAATTTACCTTTTAATGCCACCCCGATTGATTTTGCTTACGCTATTCATACTGATGTCGGAAACGCGACTACAGGCGCCAAAATTAATGGTAAAATGGTCGACTTTTCGCATTCCTTGCAAAACGGTGATATTATCGAAATTCTGACCAAAAAGAACTCTAAACCAAAACAAGATTGGCTCAAAATTGTCAAAACTACCGGCGCTAAGAGTAAAATCCGTGCTTCACTGCGACTTAAATAATTAAAATCGTTTTTGCCAACTCTTGTATTTATCCTCATTGCCTGGTAAAATCATCTTGTTATCAATTTTTTACTGGAGGCAATATGGAACAAATTTATCAAACTGTTCGTGGTACTCGTGATATTTTACCAGATGATCAAAAGTTCTGGCGCTATTTGCGTGAAATCGTGGAAAAAAAATGTGAATCTTTCGGTTGCGGTCGAATTGATACGCCGGCTTTTGAGTACGCCGAAGTTTTTAAAAAAAGTTTAGGCGACGAATCCGATATAATTTCTAAAGAAATGTATGAGGTTAGCCGTACTTCCAATACTACTGAAAAATCAGAAACGGAAGAAAAACGGACTTTGGTTTTACGACCAGAAATGACCGCGGCGGTGGCTCGTGCTTACATTCAACACGGGATGAAAGCTTGGCCTCAACCAGTCAAACTTTATTACGAGGGCCAACTATTTCGTTACAATCGACCGCAAAATGGTCGCTTTCGCCAATTTAATCAATTTGGTATTGAAATTTTTGGCGATTCCGATCCTTTTACCGATGCTTCAGTGATCTTTCTGGCTTACCAAATTATGAATAAGTTGGGCTTAGGTAAAGATATTGTAATTGATATTAATTCTGTCGGCTGTCCATCTTGCCGACCAAAGATGAAGAAAAAGTTAGTCGAATATTTTGAAAAATTTTTGCCAACATTGTGTCCGGACTGCAACCGTCGCTATGCGACTAATCCACTTCGAATCTTAGATTGCAAAGAAGAAAAATGCCAACGAATTATGGCTGGCGCGCCGCAACTAATGGATTTATTATGTACTGATTGCAAAGGCCATTTTAAATCAGTTTTGGAAAATTTGGATAATTTGCAAATTCCCTACAATTTAAATTCCAGATTAGTTCGTGGTCTGGACTATTATACTAAAACCGTTTTTGAATTTTTCGATAGTCGCGATACTAATCATCAAACCGCACTTTTAGGCGGCGGTCGTTACGACGGACTTTTAAAAATGTTTGGACAACCTGCCACCCCAGCCATCGGTTTTGCCGCCGGTATGGAACGGTTGATTGAACGGATCAAAGAAAAGGGGATCGAAGTCCCAGAATTAAAATCTGTCGATATTTGCATTGTTCAAATTGGTGAAAAAGCTCAGAAAAAATGTTTGCCATTGGCAACTGAATTGGAAGAAAAAGGTTACGATGCAGCTTGCATTTTAGGCAAAGAATCATTGAAAGGCCAATTACGGTTGGCTAGCCGAATGAGAGCTAAATTTGCTTTGATTATTGGTCAGCGCGAAGTTCTTGATAATTCTGTTATTGTCCGCGATATGGATGATTCTTCTCAAGAAACCGTTAAAATGTCCAAACTCTATGACGTTCTAGCCACCAAATTCGGCCGTACTATTTAGGATCAAAAAAAAGATATCCACAGCCTTTGGTACTTGACATGTTCGGTCAATGTTCGGTATGATAAATATGTAATAAATAAGTGAGGATTGCGCTATGGAAACATTAACCAAACGTCAAAAAGAAATCTTGGATTTTGTTCAAACTTTCATCGAGTCTCATGATTACGCCCCTTCTTATCGTGAGATTGCCGACAATTTTAAGCTGGGATCAATTGCTACTGTGGCAGACCATCTCGAAAATCTCGAGACAAAGGGCTTTTTAACCAAAGACCCAAATCTGGCCCGCTCTCTGCAATTGACTCCACGCTTTGATGAGCGTAAATTTGAAATTCCTTTGATGGGTCTGGTTGCCGCTGGTTATCCAATTGAAGCGATTCGTACTAGTGAGACAATTGATATTCCGCGCGATATGATGGGAAAAAATGTTTTTGCGCTCAAAGTTCGTGGCGATTCGATGATTGAAGATGGCATTTTTGATGGTGATTATATTATTATCGAACAAACCGATAATCCGCGAAATGGCGAAATTGTAGTGGCTTTAATTGACAATGAAAATGCCACGGTCAAACGCTTTTTCAGAGAAAAAAACCGCATTCGTTTGCAACCAGCCAACTCTAATTTTAAACCAATTTATTCCAATAAAGTCATGGTCCAAGGCCGCGTTAAAGGTGTAATTAGAAAATTTAAATAATGATATAAGAAGGAGGTAAAATATGTCTTGGCAAATTTATACAATTTTGATTTTACTGTTTTTCACCATGTTGTTTTTCTGGTTATGGCGCCGAGCATCAGACAGACACGCAGCAATTTCCTTTCAAAAATCATCGCTCTCCTCAAAATACGGTAAAATGACCGAACAATTTATGCCATTTTTGAAAGACTTTCCCTATGATCCGCAAAACTTTCGTTTTATTGGTAGTCCGATCGATGGCATTCAATTTGATGAAGATAAAATAGTTTTTATTGAATTTAAAACCGCCACTAGTCGAATGAGCGACAAGCAAAAACGAATCGCCGAACTTGTTAAAGACCGACGAGTAACTTTCGAGGAGCATCGGCTGGAATAACAAAAGTTGGACTCTTGACTTAAAATCCCCAACGAGTAAAATATATCAGGACTACTAAAAACAAGGAGATTTTTTAATTGAAAACAATACTTTTAACCTCTGCTGGTATGGATATTAAAGATGAAATCTTAAAGATTCTACCCCGCCCAGCCAATCAAATCAATGTCGCTTATATCACCACGGCATCAAAACCTTCGACCGATAAAGCCTTTGTCGAAAAAGATCGCAAAATCATGGAAGAATTGGGATTTAATATTGAAGAAATTGATATTGAAGGCAAAAACCAAAAAACATTATTCAGACTTTTAAAGGACATTAATATAATTTATGTTCAAGGCGGCAACACTTTCTATCTTTTAAATGCTATTCGCGAGAGCGGGTTTGATGAAGTGGTAAAAGATATGATAGCACAAGGAAAAATTTATATTGGCGTCAGCGCTGGCAGTATGGTTTGTGGCCAAACTATCGAAACCGGATTATGGAAAAGCGCTGATCGAAACGTTATCGGTTTGAAGGATTTAACCGGATTAAACTTAGTGCCTTTTAATCTTTTTGTTCACTACGCGCCAAAATGGCACAGTACAATCAAACACGAAGCCAACCGATCTAAATATCCGGTCCGGATTCTTACTGACCAACAAGGTTTTCTAATCCGTAACAACAAAATCGACCTCGTCGGTACTGGTGAAGAAATAAAGATATAATTATATTATCATAACCATAATAAACATAACTCGTTTTACTGATTAAATTAATGTTAACTATCCCTAGAATATCCGATCGTCTAATTTAGGGACAAAAAAACAATGAAAAAAGAAAATATAACCAAAAAAGTATTGTCTGTTATCGAAGAGATATTATCAGCTGGCGGCGATATTTTCTATCCATATAAATCGATACCAAACTTATTTGATGTTGCTACAAACAAACTTTCTAAAGCGGTCTACAATCTTAAAAAGCATGGATTTTTGGTCGAAATTGAGAACAAAAACAGAAAACAACTTAAACTAACAACAAAAGGTTCTATCAGATTGATTAAGCCAAATATTAACAATCATTGGGACGGTTATTGGCGAATTATTGCGTTTGATATTCCGGAAAAATATGCCAAAAGTCGTCGAGTTTTCAGATCTAAATTATCGGAACTTAATTGTAAACCGATTCAAAAGTCTGTTTGGATTTCACCAGATGATATTGCTATAAATATCGAGAAACTTATTAACTTATTACACCTTCAGGGTGAAGTTAATTATTTTATTTGTAAGGCGCTAAATGACGAGAACAAATTCCGCCGACTTTTTAATATAGATAAAGATTAATTTTCTATTTGATTAAAAGCTATCCCTAATTTAGACGATCGGGTCGATTTCGTGACTAAGGATTTGCTCCCAGCCACGGACTGCCCAATCGATTGTGTCGGCGGTTAATTCCAGCCGCCACATTGGCAGGCTGTTGCTGGCGAATTGCCCGACGCTTGCACGCCAGAGTTCACCGCCATTTTCCGAACGGCCTTTGTATCGGCCGAGAACCGGCCAACACTCCGCGCCTTCGTCATAGATATAAATACCTGTGACGTCAGCATCTTTGAGCCCGAGAGGCAGCTTACCGAAATCGGCGCCAAGACCCATATAGTCGAATTCGAAACTCGAGTCCGACTTAATATGGACACTTAGACCATCAGAAATCGGCCTGGCAATGTAGACCCCGTTTGCTAATGCTTCCGGAGCTTGAAGGGCAAGACGCGCCGTCATTTGACTGACGACATCCCGAATTGCTTGAGGCAGATTCGGATTTAACTCATTGACCAGCGTGAAATGCATTCTCATCGTTCTTCTCCTTTTTGAGAATGTTCATCTCCACCTCTTTGAGGCTTTGACGCGTGTATTAGCTATTCGATTTTTAAGGACTCTCAATCCTTGAGAGAAAACCGGCTGCATGCAAGGAGGGGAAAGCATGCAACCAGATTTCCAACAAGGAAAGTTTTTAACAGGTTTAAACCATATTTCATTTTCGAAACTACTAAATTGTACCACAAAACCACCCAAAAGTCAAGAGTCATCCGCACCTTGCCCCGCAGATTTCGCTCCCGTAAGAACAGGCTGGAAGCCGTTTTACAGGAAGAAATTGTGTGGGGTTGACAAAGTTTTAGAATCTCGCCATAATTAGATTATGGCTATTTGTTTTATGTCAATTTGCAAAAACGATAAAGACCTTCGCGCAAGCGAAAGGCTTATGTTTTAGTTAATTGCCACACAAATAACTAGAATTGGGTCTTTCGCTTCCAGCGCAAAGGCCTTTTTTAGTTCATATCGCGCCCAATACTACAAAGGAGGTTAAGAATATGCTTAACCAAATCACTTTCGATCAAACCGATCGAACATCTGTTTCTTACATCCGGCAAATTCTCGCCGGTCGCGGTATCTTTCTCTCACTTAACCGTGTCATGGCTCACTTAGCAGACTTTACTTCCAATCGCGAAACCGACTGGCCGCGGATCGCCCATGAGATCAACGTTGCCGCCTGCGCCAAGCGCGACGAACAATTCTAACCAACCCTCGCGCCCCGGATTTTTTCCGGGGTTTTTGATGTTAATTTTATTGAGTTTGACGTTCGCTTTTTGTTCGTGTAGAATAGATATATGCAACCAATTAAAGTTCTAATTCAATTTGATGGTCCAAAAATTAAACCTCTGGCGTTTCGTCGAAACGATCGTTTATATAAAAACCTCAAACTTAATCTTGTTTACCATTTTAAAGAGGGCGGCCAAACCATTTTTCGTTTTTTTATGTCTGACGAAGCTAACTCATACCAATTAAGATTCGAACCAGAAACTCTAGAATGGTTCTTGGAGGATAATAATTGAAAATCATTTTACATGTTGATATGAATTCGTATTTTGCCACAGCCGAGCAACAGTCTAATCCATTTTTGCGTGGCAAACCTGTTTGTGTTGCGGGTAAAGGTTCGGGTGAACGCACTATTTGCGCCGCTCTTTCTGTGGAAGCTAAAAAGATGGGAGTTAAAGGTATTATGTCGGTTTGGGAAGCACGAAACCTGTGTCCTGATATTATTGTGGTTGCCGCTGATTTTAATAAATATCAATTTATTAGTCGCCAGCTATTTTCTATTTTAGAAAGCTATAGCCCAAATGTGGAAATTTTTTCGATTGATGAAGCTTTTGTGGATTTGACCAGAATTTGCAAAAATATCGAAGAAGCTCAAAATATTGCTTTGGATATTAAGGCCAGATTAAAGTCTGAAGTCGGCGATTATTTAACCTGTTCAATTGGTATTAGCCATAATAAATTATTAGCAAAATTGGCTAGTGAAAAACAAAAACCAGATGGTCTAACTATTATCGACAAAAATAATTTGAATGATATTCTGGCTACCACTCCAATCGAAGATGTTTGCGGCATTGGGCCAAGACTTTCCAAACGATTATATCCGCTCGGAATTAAATCAATGCAGGATTTAGCTCAAACCAATCTTCAACGGTTAACGCATTTTTTTAATCCCCGCCAAGCCAAGATTTTAAAAATGATGGGGCAAGGCATTGATTATGAACCGGTTTTGCCTTACTGGCAATTTCCTTTAGAAAAATCATATGGTCATTCCTACACTTTACCTAAAAACGTTTTCAAGAAAGAGGAAGCTTTCAAGGTTCTATTAAAGTTAGCGGAAAAAGTGGCTAGACGTTTGCGCAAAGCCAAAGTTTTAGGTCGGACAATTCATATTTATATTCGTTTTTTCGATTTCACAAGTTACGGTGAGCAAACCACTTTGACACATTTCACCAATGACGGCCTAGAAATTTATCAAGTTGGACTTAAAATTATTACTAAATATCATTTTAGCAAACCAATCCGCGCGGTTGGAATCAGTATCACTAATCTTAAAAACAGTGTTGATACGCCAGCCTTACTTTTACCTGAAGATATTAAAAATAATGAGGTTATTAAGGCTAGCGACGCCATCAATGACCGCTATGGCGAGTTTACTTTGTTCCGAGCTAGCTTAACTAAAATCAAAGACAAGGTTCAAAATATTCCCGATGGTCGAAATAAGCGAATCATGTTATAATAAATGCATGCCAAAGTATATCGACATAATCGCACCAAAATCAAAACAAAAAAACAAAAACCACAAAAATAATGATTCAGCAAAAAGCCGATTAGCTTGGTTTTTTGTTATTATTTTATTTTGTTTCGTTCTAATTCTATTTGTTCAAATTGCTTTACAAAACAATCTTTTTAACCTTAAAATACCTTTGAATTTGACTCTTATTTCTAATCAATTTGATGATAGCCAAAACACGATTTTACCACCTCCACCAAATCCTAGCGTTTTACCAAGTACTCAAACTTCGACTAATCCTACCAGAGTTAGAATTATCAATGCTTCTGATGATTCTCTGGCAACCGAAAAATTCCAAAAGATCTTGACTGACAATAATTTTACGATTGAGCAAACCGGTACGGTGACAAATAAGTTTGATCGCTCAATTATTTATTACAAATCCGGACAAAAAGATGCGGCTTTAAAAATCAAAACCTTGCTTAATGATCCATATCAACCATATACAGATGAATCACAAGCTTTAAGCGATACCTACGATTTTCTTGTTATTATTGGTCAAAAGCCTTAAACTAAAGATGTAAAATACCAACTAAGGAGGACAAATGGATGATAATCAAATGATAAATCCAGATCCAACTAGCCAAACTCAAACGCCAACCGATCACAACAATGGTCAAGTTGATGATATGAATATTGATTCATTGACACAACTAAAGCCACAAGAAATACCGGTTGAAACAGACAATCAGATGCCAGAGAATAAACCTATAGCCACCGGTGAAATTCATGTGCCAACGATGCCCGCGGTAGAAGATCCTCGTATTACCGATAAAGATCGGTCGTTTAAACAAATTTTTGGTTCAAATAATGGCGATGATGATATTTTTCCTAAAACAGTTAAACGAGTTGCCAATAATACCCCGAATACCAATAATGGCCAGATTGAAATTCAACAATATGATATTCCGCTTTCAAAAGAAAATCACACTGAAGATCACGGCGAGCCAGAAGTAAACCAAAGACCAGTCGTCGATCATTATCAGTTTAATAATAATCGATCAGTTGCAGTGACAACTGTCATTTCTATGATTGTTTTAGTTTTAGGTTTAGGTAGTGGATTTTTCGGCTATAAATATTATCCAGATTTATTAAAAAATAATGCTATTTCTGCCGATACTATTAGCCAAGATAACCCAGCCCAGATTGCCCCACTAATAGAAATTTCTCCATCTATTTCGCCATCAGTTTCTGCCAGTCCTTCAGCTTCAGGTGATTTAACTAGTAATTGGACAAATTATAATAATGATAAATATAAATATATTATCAAATTCCCCGATACTTGGTTTGGCCAAAATACGGATAATACCCAAGCCGATACTGCGACCTTTACCAGCATCAAACCCTCGACGACAACTACAGCTGATGGCTACAAAGTTGAAATTTCTTTTCAAAATACCAATAGCAAACTACTCAAAGATTGGATTGCTGATGACAACACAATTGGCGGCTACGGTACACCAAATTTAACCCTACTCAAAATTGATGGCAAAGACGCGTATCAACAGACTATTACTGCCAGCACTAAACAGATCAACACTTATGTTTTTCAGGCTAATAAAGTTATGATTATTTCTTATTACGCACCAACCAAGACTTTTGATACTGGCAAAGTTATTTACCAAAATATGATTAATTCGATTAAACTACTTTAATATGAAAATGGAATTTTCGGCTGGTGGCATTGTTTATTGCAAGGTCAGCTCTGATTATAAAATCGCTCTAATTTTAGATACTAACAGCCAATGGACATTCCCCAAGGGCCATATTGAAAAAGGCGAAAAACCAGAGGCAGCGGCGTTACGTGAAACTGAAGAAGAAATTGGTCTAACCAATTTAGAGATTGCCGATCTTTTAGAAAAAGCTGATTACTGGTTTAAGTGGGAAGACAATTTAATCCATAAATTTGTTTATTTCTATCTGATTAAATCGGTTGAAAATAATAATTTAAAACATCAAGAAGAAGAAATTCAAGATGCCCAGTGGTTTTCGCCAGCCGAAGCTTTAGAGAAAGTCGGTTATAAGGAGCAAAACCAGCCGATTTTACGAAAAGCCTATGCGATTCTCGGTATTAGTTGTGAATCAGCTTAAGACGCGCTACAATTAAATAAATGACGCTCTGGAGGGAAATGAAATTAAAAGCCGCTCTTATTGGTATTTTTTTGCTAGTTGCAACACTAGTTTTTTACGGTAGAGTATATGCACAAGACAATTTCGTTGGTGGACAAAGCGGTAATTTGACACTAAAAAATGGTGATTTAACCATAATTTCCGAGAATCTAAATATTAAGCTTCATCTTGGATTTACTGAAATAGAACAAGATTATGTTTTTGCAAACAATCATAATACTGATCAGAACCCTACATTTGTTTTTTCGTTTTTGACCGGTGACAATCCTAATGGCATCAGTAATATCCATATATTTGTTGATGATAAACCTGTTAATCTTGATTCTAATCAGGAATTTAGCGCAAATATTGCGACAAAAAAATCTACTAATATCAAAGTAAGTTACCAACAACTCAATGGTTCAGATATTCGCGGAATGAGAACTTTTAATTACATATTTAAAGATAAAATTTTTAAGCCAATTACAGATTTGAAAATTAATTTAGTTCTGATGGATGGTATTAATTTAGAAAGTTTTAACAAAACCGTTAATCCGGACCTAGACCTTAAACTCGAACCGATTGGTGGTCAACAAAATGATAAGGAAATTTCCTGGCATTGGCAGAACTTTACCCCTAGTTTTGATATTAAGGCTAATTTTTATTGGCCAGCCGCAGATTTAGCCAGAACCGATAACCTAAATCAGGCTATTAAACTTTCTCAAAATAATCCTGATCTTAACCAAGCTAATACAACTGATATTACTAGCGTAGATGCTAAATCTAATAATGATGTTAATCAAAAAACCAGTGATGATAACAAAATGACAAAACCGGCTTGGCAAAAATTTTTGATCAATTTCTGGCACAATTTAGTAAGTATTTTTAAATTAATCTTCACATATTAAGGAGAAAAATGAACGGAATCAAAATCCTATTCAAGGAAAAATTATCTCGCTTTTACGCATTATTTCTGATTTTTCTAATTCCAGTGCTTATTATCGCCAATAGCCTTTGGCGGATTAATGTTTATCAAAATAATATGAATCAGGAGTTAACTAATAAAACTCAAATTGTCGCGGCAATTTTATCTAGTTCAATTAGCGATATTTCGACTAATATCGATACTCTCCAACAAAAATTAGTTTCCATTAAACAAGCAAATAAAGAAATTGACGAAATCAATTTCTTAAGATCTAGCGACGTTGGTTTTTCGATTGCTAATTCTACAAATTCTGAAAATCAAGGTGTCATTATTTCTGATGCTGATCTGGCTAAAATTAATACTTCTGGTCAACCGTTAGTTCGATCATATGTTGATAAAAGTCAAAAACCCCAGAAACGTTTTTGGCTAGCGGCTAATCCGGTAAAAAGTGCTGACGGCAGTACAATGGGAATTTTAACTGTAAGAATTAATACTGATGAAATCGATGCTATAAGTCGTACGACCATCACTCAATCTTTAGTTTTATTGGTCTTCACTGTTTTCATTGTCTTCCTTCTTTTAATTAATTACTTCAGATTTTTTGAATATTTTGTTAACTTCCGCAAAATCCAACAATTGGATAAGATGAAAGATGAATTTATTTCTATGGTTAGCCATGAAGTAAAAACACCATTAGCGACAGTTAAGGGTTATTTGGATATGATGTTTCAAGGTTTAATAGGCAAGTATGATGAAAATACCCGCCAACATTTACAGAAAATTTCTGCTAATATTAATCGGTTAGATATTTTAGTGAGCGAATTATTAGATGTTTCCAGATTAGAACAAGAACGAATGCAATTTGATATGCAACCAGCTGACGCATCCAAAGTAATTGCTAATGTCATAAATGAAATTGGCGACCAGGCGAAAAACAAAGGTTTGACTTTAGAACATAATGTGCCGAAACAACTTCCACCAGTTTTTGTCGATCCTGATAGACTTCACCAAGTCGTTGAAAATCTGGTCGGGAATGCTATTAAATATACTCCCAGTGGCAAAATCAGCATTGATTATGTTCTAGATAAAGGTGATCTTAAAATCTCGGTTAAAGACACTGGAATTGGTATGTCAGTGGAAGACTCGAAACGTTTGTTTGAACGATTTTACCGAATTAAAAATGAAAAAACCACCGACATTAGCGGCACTGGTTTGGGACTTTGGATATCAAAAACGATTGCTAACCATATGAACGGTGATATTGTTTTTGAATCAAAAGAAAATGTAGGTAGCAAATTTACTTTGATCCTACCATTTATTAAGGAGTAATATGACAAAAATCTCCAGTTTAATCTTTATTGTTTTAGGCTTTTTAATCTTGATTTTTGGCGTTTATTTTTCTTATAAAAATTATTATCCTTTAATTATTAATAATAGTAAGGACAGCCAAATCATATCGAACAATAGTCAAAATAATCTTTATTTTCAAGCCGAAAACAAACTTTTTTCCATTAATACCGACAATTCTCTTGATCGGTTAATCACTAATACAACTCCTTTGACCACTTCAGATTTTTCTTTCGATCCAACGCTTTCGCCAGACAAAACTAAAAATGTTAAAGCAGAGAAAAATGATGATAGTTCAACCAATTTAAATTTAACCGATTTACAAACTAATAGAATTGAACAATTATTTAAAGTAGATTCCAACAATATTGTAAGCCAACTAAATTATCAAACCAACGGAATTTTTTATCTAACAAACAATCAAACTTCGTCGATTCTTAATTTATTTGATTTTGGTACAAATCAAAATAAAACAATTTTAACCTTAAATACACCGAATGAAATCGCTAATTATAATATTTCTAAAGACGCTAATTCGGTAGTTTTGCAGATTAAAAATAATCAAACCAATGAGAATAATATTCAAGTCAGTCAGATTAAAGATGGTAGTTCACTTCAGCTAACCACCGACGGTCAGTCATTCTACCCCGTATTTTCTCCAGAAGGCGACCAAATCGCGTTTTGGCATGAAAATGACGGTATCTATAAGATAAATATCAATAAAACTGGGTTATTCAAAATTTACAACTATCCGACCAAAATCGATCAAATTTTTACATGGAGGTAAAAATGAACCAAAATTATCATAATCAAGAATCAAACACTCAAAATCCATGGGTGATGATTTTAATTATTATACTAGTCATGGCAGTTTTTTTCACTGGTTCAGTTATCTACTTCCGTTATTTCCTAAAAGGAAACTCATTTGGTAACATTTTTTCAAATAATAATCAGATTAAAACTCAAGTTGTTAGTAAACTTGATGGCACAACAGTTGATGAAGATTTAGCTAAACGACATCCTCTGGCCGTTATGGTCGAAAATCATCCTGATGCCCGGCCACAATCAGGTTTAAGCAAAGCTTCAATTGTCTACGAAGCAATAACTGAAGGTGGAATTACTCGATTTATGGCAATTTTTGGCCCAGCTGACGCACCAAAGATCGGTCCAATTCGCTCAGCTCGAACTTACTTTATTGATTGGTTAAGCGAATACAATGCTTATTATGCTCATGTTGGCGGTAATTTAGATGCGCTCGACCAGATTAAAACTGATAATATTTTAGATTTAGACCAGTTCAGTTTGGGCGAGCCAACTTATTATCGAATTGCCGATGCCACTAAAGCGATTGAACATACGATGTATAGCAATACCACGAACCTGTATCAAGCAGCAAAAACCAAAAGTTATCCACAGGCTAGTAATTTTCAAGCTTTAAATTTTCGTCAACCAGCGCCAAATCCAGATTCTATCCAGACTATTACCATTAATTTTTCCACTAGTTCTTACCTGGTCCGTTGGGATTATGATGCTAAAACTAATACCTATTTAAGAACCTTAGCAGGTAGCCCGCATCGTGATGAGCTAAGCGGTCCGCAATTGGCCGCTTCAAACCTGATCATTCAAGAAGTGGAACGTTGGTCAGCGCCAACAACGATTAACGAAGAAGGCTTTGCAATGAAAACGATTGGCACTGGTAATGCTTTAGTTTTTATTGATGGAAAACAAATCAAAGCTACATGGAAGAAAACCGGTTTAACCGATCGAACCTTATTTTTTGATGAAAATGGGTCAGAAATTAAATTTATTCCCGGCCAATTCTGGTATGAAATTGCTCCACCGGAAGTTTTCCAACAAATCACAATTAAATAACGCGAAAAAACCGCCAAACGGCGGTTTTTTAATCATAATTGACAATAAAAGATTATTTGATAATATAACAGTAGTCCTGTACTTGGACAATTTAACCTTGAGGAGAAAACCGATGAAACTAGGTCGTATTCTAGCGATCACGCTGTTGCTAGGGATTTGCTTTGCGGTCATGGCCGACCAATCGACAAACCTGAAAACAATTCTTTCTGGTTTAGAAAAAGTTAAGATGTCTGATTCGGTTCGCAACGAATTAAAGTTAGACATTCTTTTAAACGAAATCGACAACAATCCGGATCTGACAATAAAAAGGATTAAAGCTATTAAGGATCCGGAATTAAAAGATTTAACTTCGCTTCTGGTAGCCGGTTATTTTTTCCGCGAAGGAACACAGAGAGATTGGGCAAAAAAATACATTGATGGAAATTGGAGAACTATTTACCAGCATTTAGCTGTAAAACAGGCTCAAAACGAGTCTTATGCCTCTGAATTTGCTGCAAACAGAGAAATCCTTAATCAAAAGGCTTTGGTAGCTTGGGCAATTTGTTGGAATGATGATTATCGCGAGGCTTGCTCGATTATGCAAAAAGTCATGGCCGAATCGTATTATTGTTCTAATAATATGAAAAGAGATTTCGAAAATGAATATGGCTTATTGGCCATTTTATCGCAAATCAGTGTTGATGATCTTGATCGAGAGCTAGTTAGCTATAGCCAGAATTCTCCGTTTGCTAGTCAAACAAAAGAATTTCTGTATTTTTACAAACCAGGCATTGAATTGTATGCTATGGCCGCCCAAGCTGGTCATCCACATTTCATTGTACCTGATCCCGAGGGTTTATATCCTTACTACACTTTTAATGATAATAATATTACTTGTTACCTAAATTACATCAAAGCAGCAAAAAAACCAGAATTAGAATTCGACAAGAGATTAGATAAAATCAGGCTGGAGCTTGAAACTCAATTCAAGCAATTGAAAAAAGCTGAAGATATTCCCACTGCCTGTCAGGCCGCCGTGGCCTTTACGCCGCTTGACCCAAGTTTGGGAAAAATTTTAGCCGAACAGGTGAAGATTTTAAGTGAGCAAAAGAATTTATGTTTGCAAGACCAAGCCAGTTTTAGCTTCTTTATTCAATATATTAAGGAAGTAATTTTAAAAGAAAAAGTCCCATATACTGATGTTTATCAAGCTCTTTATAATCTGAATGAGGAAAATACTAAAGAGTATTTGGATATGATTTGCGATTTTATTGCTAAATCAGATCTGAGAGATATTAAAAATGTTGATGGCGATAATTCAATGGAAGTCGACGGGATTAGATATTTTGCCATGGAAAAAGGTAATGATATCACTAAAACCCGACTGCTTATTTCTTTATTAACTAAAAACGACAATTTTTCAATAATAGACGATTGGTATTTCGAACTTCAAGTCAATCCCAAAATAATTGACAGTGATGATCTACTTCAAGAGCTGGTCGCCAATAGTAAAGAAGATGTTTTTAAAATTTATTTAAAGCATCTGATTGACAACATCAAACATCGGCCAAAGTTACATATTTTTGGTATGGATATTGATAATAACTATTACTACTTAGGAGTCTTACATAATCTCCATAAATTTATAAGATAACGAACCATACACCACCTTTACAGGTGGTTTTTTGTTGACTTTTAACCTGATATTCTATAGACTAAAAAATAAGGTTCCAAACCTTAACAATCTATCGCAAAAAGGAGAACGCCCATGTTCCGGTTTACCCTTCTCACTGTCTGCCTTATGATTGGAGTAATGTTTGCACATGCTACCAATCAAATCGTCAACCAAGTGATGATCCAGGTCCAAAAGGAAAATATTACTCCGATGGTCAAGGATCAGATTTTGGCCACAATGGCCATCAATGAGTTGGCTTATGATCCAGCGAAAGCGATCAAAGTTGCCAACAAGATTAAATCGCCGCTGGTTAAAAAAGTGGTACTACTAAATTTTGCTGATTACCTATTTGATAATAAAAAATTCGATGACTGGGCTGAACAATATATTGAAAATAACTGGGAGACAACCTTGACCGATTTGGCTGTCTGCCAGGTAAAAAATAATTGGGACGACGGTTGTTTCAGCGATTCATCAGTGATCAGACAACGCGCTAAAATTGCCATGATTACCTTAAGATACCGTGACTATGAAGCTGAAAGAGCTTTTAATCGAATTTTGAATGACTCGAATAATCTCGATTTTGAATTAGAAGATCAGGTTTACCTACTTACCGTTGCCGCAATCTTGAAACACGAAAAGTTTGATGCCTTAATCAAGGATTGCGAATCAAAAGTTGAACAAGATTCAAAGAGTAAATTTTTATTTGTAAATAAACCGGAATTACAACTTCTTCGATTAGCTATCGCTAACGGTTTTAATCGGTGTACCCATTTACCAGAGCCATTAGGCCAACAAATGCCTTACACCTTTGATTCGGAGCATATCCAGAAACTGATTAATTTCTGCAAACAATCAAAAGATCTAGATCTGATTAAACAAGCGAATCAAATTTTAGCAAACACTAAAGCAGAACTGGCTAAAATCGATAACATTGAAGGAATTTACGCTGGTTTAGATTCAGTTGAGCTTTTCCAAACAGTTGATCCGGAATTTGCTACGATAATTTCTAAGAAGATTTCCGAACTAAAGACTAAACCAAAACTAGGCTATCAAGATCTGGATCGTTTAGATTTTCTAAACCTCTATATTGATGTTATCTACCAACAGAAACCGGCGACTAATCTTAGACAAATCCTGTTTGATATGAATCAGAATACTGTTAAGCAACTTTTACCAAAAATCTGCCAACTCTTTACTGTTTTAAAAAATGATAAAATTTCCGATGTGGAATCAAATTATTCCATTATTTACACATTTATCACTAATCAATTGGATAACGATACTAAAATGAGTCTGATATTTTCTTTGAAAAAAATTAACGATGATTATTTCAAAGACTTAATCAATGGCCAGATCACTAATGAGAATATTGCGAAACTTAATTATGATGAAACCGATATCTTAAAAGATTTACTGTTTTATACCACTGACGATCAACGAAATCACTTTATCAAAAAAATGATTAGTGATATAAAAAATACTCCACCTAATAGCTTTTTGGGTAAGGATTTCGGATTTTTAATGCTTATCATTGACACCAGATTATTACTCTACCAACCCTGACCTTAACCATATAACCACCTTTACGGGTGGTTTTTTAGTGTTTTTAGATAACAAAAAGGGCTCCTGAAACCGCTAAATGCGGCTCAAAAGCCCTTTTTTTGTCAAATACGACATTACTGCGTATTATCCATGATGTACTGAACCTTGTACTGCCAGGTATCACCCTCACAATAAATATGGTTCATTTTGGCTGGAGTATCTAAACCTCGATCAAGATAATGTTCCTTAACATAAAGAAACTGATCTCGAATACCTTCCTCGGCTGAAGCATAGCTCATCCAAGTGGTAGAGGTGGCCTTGCGACCAAAGAAGTTATTGCTATATTGGGCTAAACTTGACTTGTAATAGCCAGACTCATAAGCACCAATAGCATAAACTAATTTCCAGTCCACGCCATATTCAGGAGCAATTTGTTGCATGTAAGCCTTAATTGCATCTGGATCATGGTCAATGTTAACCTTGTTCATATCAACCTGCGGTACATCCGGTTTAACATCAGCTGGTTTAGGAGCAATATTAAAAGGGAAGTATTGAGCAGTATTAAGACTGAGCACGGAATTAACATCATATGCTTTAGCCGACTGGGTCGGAGTAAATACTATTAAAATAGTAAATAACACTAAAGCCAGAATAGATTGTTTGGAAAGGTTAAATATTTTATTCATTTTTATCCTTTAAAAAAGTTCTCCCGTTTTGGAAGAACCGGTAAGTATATCATAGTTCAACCAAAATGTCAAGGTATAAGGGTTATTAAGCGCTCGGGTTCAAACCAATTTCACAGGCGATACCTTTAACTAAATTCACATAACTTTGGGAATGGTTATAGTTAAAAATGGCATCGTCGTAACGGCCTTCGTCGGCACCGGATTTAGCTAAATAATTAGCCGCTGTATAAATTGCGTCTGTGACATTAGTAATGTCAGCCACTCCATCGCCATCACCGTCGATAGCATAAGTGCGCCAAGTCCCTGGCATAAATTGCATTGGTCCGGTGGCACCAGCATAGGAACGAGTATTAGTTGAACCAGATTTACCGGATTCAACTTAGTGGACAGCTTCGATTAACTGCCAGGGAATATTAAATTGTTTAGCCGCAGCCATATAAATCGGTCTAAATTCGGCCGGATCAGTGTGAGCGTGAGCATCAGGATATAAAACTGCAGTACTCGTGGCAATCGTTGGTTTTTGACTAATAGTGTAATTTGATACACCAGGTTCAATAATTATTTCTGGTTTATTTTCAGCTAACACAAAAACATTGTTTTGATCAAAAACAAGTCTTGTTTCATAAGTTTCGTGTTTTGGTAAATTGATGGTAAAATCAGGTTTGATTGAACCTATTGGAGAGATCGAGAACACAATCAAAAGAGTTACCATTTTCCCAGCCGTAGCTAGTTGAGTAATCTTTGGTAGATTGAAAACAAATTTATTTAATTTTAGTTGAAACCATTTTTTAAAGCTAATAACTACAAGATTCACGCTTTTTAAAAATATCATGTTAACCAATTCTTTCTTGGCTTAATCTTTTCCGCACCCAATATTAGCGAGCCAGAAGGACTAATTCAAGATTTAAAAAACTTCTGGGGTTACCAGAAGTAAGGTTAGATAATACCAGATCTATGCAGTTTTGTCAAGGGTGGTGTATGATTAAATTAATGAAAAAAATAATTATTACAATTAGTTTGATTTTATTAGTTAGCTTATCCTTGGTAATTTATTTCGCCAAAGTCAAAGCTAAACTTCAAGCCGATACAATTACACCAGTTAAAATTGAAGTCCAAGCTGAAGTTAAATCTGAAATCAAAAATCGATTAGAGAATTTTGATCAAAATATTAGTTTTGATGATAATGCGAACATTAAAATTACAACATTTGATAATGACTGGCCAACAGATTGGCAAAGCGATATTATCTATGCACAAAACCTGGATTTAATGCCGATTGGTTTAGGTAAATTTTTTCAAGGAGAAATTCCTGATTCCGATTTAATTCTATATTTGGCATCTGATTCGACCGCAAATTCACAAAAATTAATGGATTATTTAAAAACGTCATTTGTCCAAAATAAGCCAAAAAGTATTAAGCTCACGACCGTCGGCGATATAATGTTAAGCCGCGATGTGGATACGAAAATGGACAAGACTAGCCGGATTTACCCTTTTGAGCAGACTTTAGACTTAACTAAAAATGCCGATTTTACTTTTGGTAATTTAGAATCACCGTTTAGAGAAGGTAATTCTTTGGTTCAACCAATGATTTTTGGCGCGGAAAAAACTTCTATTCAAGGTTTGATTGCCGCTGGTTTCGATGCTTTAAATTTAGCTAATAATCATTTTGGTAATCAGGGTCAAACCGGTATGATGACAACTTTTGATTTTTTAAATCAAAACAAAATTGATTATTTTGGCGCTGGCAAAAATAGCATTGAATCACACAAACCATTAATTAAAGAAATAAATGGACTTAAAATCGCTTTTTTAGGCTACGCCGATACTAGCGTTACGCCCGATTCTTACTTAGCATCCGTTCAACGGGCTGGTACAAATGCGATGGATTTAAATGATTTAAAGACTGATTTAGCCAAGGCAAAAAAGCAAGCGGATTTGGTGATTGTTTCCATGCACGCTGGTTACGAATACACACCATATGCTAACGATAAACAAATTGAATTTGCTCATACAGCGATCGATAATGGCGCTGATTTGGTTATTGGCCATCATCCGCATGTAGTTCAAGGACTGGAGTTTTATAAGGGTAAATTTATCGATTACTCCTTAGGAAATTTTATTTTTGATCAACCTTGGTCAACGGAAACTGAACAAGGATTGGTGGCAAATTTCACTCTTACTCTTGGTAAAATCACTGGAATCGAGCTAGTACCGGTTCATATTTATAATGCCTGCCAACCAAAAATCGTCACCGATCAAACTGAATTTGAGTCCATTTTTAGCCGGATTTTTGCATCTTCCGAAAAATTACGCTAATCGAACTCTTGAATAACTGATTTGAATCTGGTATAATTTTTGGTATCCAGTCAATCTGCAAGGAGGAATTCAGATGAGCCGCTTGTATTTCTGTTTACTAGTGATTTTATTATCGCTAGCCGCCATGGCTGATCAGCACTTTGAAAAATTCGACTACCCGCCGTTTGAAATAAACGGCACGACCTATGTAAATGGCAACGAAATTGCCAAAGGTTTAAGCTGTAACCCAAGTTTGTTTTTGGAATTTAATGCTATTAAACTAAAAGACGAAAATCACAAAAAAACCATCGCTTTCATTCCTGCTAGATTAATTGCTAAAAAATTGAAATTGGATATTATCAAAACCGATAATTCATTAACTATTGGTGATATTACCTGGAAAATTGATCAAAAAATTACTCTAGTAAGTTTAGCCAAGCAACGCGTTTTCGCTTTTGAAGGTTTGAAAATGGTTCGCGATTTTGCCACTTGTACTGGCCGCAAAGGATATTCTACCCCGCCTGGTATCTTCCGTGTTTACAAAAAAATCAAAAGCAAACATAAAGTTACCGGCAGACCCTGGGGTGGCTCAATGTATAATCCGGTTTATTTTAATGGTTGCGTTGCGCTTCATGGCTCAACTGAAATGCGCAAACATCCTTCAAGTCACGGTTGCTGCCGACTGTATTATAAGGATGCTGATTGGTATCATCCTTGGTCGCCGACTGATTCCATTGTCTATGTAATTCCTTGATCTCACTCCCGCTTTAATTAGCGGGTTTTTTGTAATTTTTTTTCATTCTGATATACTTTAACTATGCAAATACAAAGAGATCACAATTGGTTAAAATTTAGATTAGAAACCATCTGGGCTAAGCATTTTCCCGATATTATGGTGGCAAATAATGTTTTTGTGAAATTCGGTCGGCCGTGTCGAACAAGATTAGGTTCAATCAAATTTGGTCGCAAAACCGAAGATCCAAACACAATTATTACCATCAATGGTTATTTTAAGGATGAAATGATTCCAGAGTCAGTTGTTGATGCAGTTTTGGCTCATGAATTAACTCATTACGCCCAAGGATTTTGTAGTCCGCATGAACAAAAATTTGCTAAGCCACACCAAGGCGGGGTTGTTAATCATGAATTAATTGACAGAGGATTGGCAGATTTGCTAAGGTCCGAAAAAAAATGGGTTAAAGCCAATTGGCGAACATATTTAATAGAACATGAAAAATAATTTTATAAATTTGAATATCAGCCCATCCTATAATCCTTACTATAAAACGGATTCCATCCTGTTCTTATAGTGCGGATTTCGGAGGGCAAAATCTATTAATAAATAGAAAGAGGAGTTTTGGAAGATTGCATTTTTTGCTCGATCGTAGCCAAGGAAACACCAGCCAATATCGAATACGAAGATGAAGAAATTATGGCTTTTTGGGATATTGAACCAAAAGTTGAAGTTCATATTCTAATAGTACCCAAAAAACATATTCCTTCGATTACCGACCTTCAAGATATTGATTCACCATTGATTGGCAAAATGGTGATGGTGGCTAAACTTTTGGCTGAAAAAAAAGGAATCTCTGAAGATGGTTACAGACTGGTTTTTAATGTGGGCAAACATTCCGGCCAAGTTGTTAACCATATTCATTTGCATTTGATGGGCGGCGAGCCATTGGGTGAGATGACTGATTAAAAAATCGTTTCTTTGTCATTCCAGACCGGCTGGAAGCAGGATCTGGAATCTAGAATATTAGTATTTATCCTGGATCCCAGATCAGGTTTACCAACCTGTCTGGGATGACATTTAATAACAATTTTAAATTGACTTTTAACATGTTTTTTGGTACAATTGATATATCAAATAACGGAAGGTAGGTGATTTCTCTTGGAAGAACAAAATCGATCGTCAGAAAGATCTGATCGCCAACGGCCAGAACGAAGCGAAAATTTTGAAGTGACTTTACGCCGCTTTTTTCGTGATGTTCAACAATCAGGTATTTTGACCGAAATTAAAAAACGCCGATTCCGTGATAAGGAAATTTCTCGCGAAAAGCGTCGCGTTGCCGCTCGTCGCAAAACCGAAATTCGTCGCATTAAGCGAGGTTATTAAGGAAAAAAATGATTAAAGAAAAAATCGACAAAGACATTATCGAAGCGATGAAATCGCACAATGAAAATGCGTTGACGGTTTTACGAATGTTAAAAAGCGCAATTAAAAACTCTGAAATCCAGAAAATGAAAGATTTGGATGAATCAGATATTTTAGGCGTGATTCAAAGCCAAATTAAATCGCGCAAGGATTCGGTTGAACTTTATAAACAAGGCGGCCGCGAGGAATTAGCTCAAAAGGAAGAAGCGGAAATTGCTATTTTAATGGCCTATTTACCAGAACAGATGAGTGATGAAGATATTGAAGCAATCATCGTTAAGGCGATTGCTGAAACTGGCGCAACTGGCATGCAAGATATGGGTAAAGTGATGGGTAAAATCATGCCAGAAACAAAAGGCAAAGCTGATCCATCAAAAGTTAGCCAAATCGTCAAGGAAGAATTGTCTAAATGAGTCTTAAAGTTAACTTAAATATTGATGATACCATTAATTTCGCTTTTTCTGCTATTGACGCTGAAGAAGCGATTTTAAAAGTCCTTAAGGAAAATAATCTTGAGGGCATTTTTGAAGTGGATCTTAAAATCGTTGATGTTGAGGAAATCCATGCTTTAAATGAAGAATACCGAGATATAGATAAACCAACCGATGTTTTAAGTTTTCCAATTCATGACAAAATTGAATCCGATACGAATGCACCGATTCTTCTCGGCGATATTATTCTTTGTCCGGAAATGGCCAAGGATCCAATTTTGAAATTAATCGAACATTCAGTTCTTCACTTGATTGGAATTCATCATCCTGGCGACTAATTTTGGTTTTTTCCAATTTTTTTGGTATTATTAATATATTGGCGGGGGAAATTTTTAGTAGAGACTAATTTACTGTGGAGGGAATAGTTAATATGTCAAAGGACAACACGCTCGTTGGGATTGATATTGGCACGACTAAAGTGGCTGTAACTGTTGGTCGTGTTGATGAAGGTTTAATTAATATTATCGGCTTTAGTCGCGTGCCAAACGCTGGTATGCGCAAAGGCATTATTACAGATACTGAAGATACGATCTCTGCACTTACCTCGGCTTTAGAAGAAGCGGAGCGAATTTCTGGAATGCCAATTCAAAGCGCCAATATTAGTATTGGCGGATCTCATATTATGTCCACCTTAAGCAAAGGTGTTGTGGCTGTTAGTCGCGCTGATGGTGAGATTAGCGCATCAGATGTTAATCGTGTCATGGAAGCGGCTCAAACTGTGGCCTTGCCGCCAAACAGAGAAATTATTCACGTTGTACCAAAATATTTTATTATTGATGGTCAAGAAGGAATTTCTGATCCGATTGGTATGAGCGGTATTCGGCTGGAAGTCGAGGCCGTGGTTGTTAGTGGCGCATCTAGTGCGATCAAAAATTTGGTTAAAAGTCTACAACAAGTTAATATTGCAATTGAAGGTATGGTTTTCGCTCCAATTGCGGCGGCTCATGTTTTAACTAACAAAAAACAAAAAGATTTGGGTTTGGCTGTGGTAGATATTGGTGGCGGCACAACCAGTCTGGCTGTGTTTGAAAATGGCGACTTATTGCATTGCGCTGTTTTACCAGTTGGATCTATAAATATTACCAACGATTTAGCCATTGGCCTTAGAACATCTTTAGAAGTGGCAGAAAAAATTAAGCTTAATTATGGTTCGGCTATTCCAGAAAACGTGGCAGAAAATGAAACGATTGATTTAGCTGATTTTGATCCACAAGATACGCAAAAAGTTGAACGAAAATATGTCGCCGAAATTATTCATGCCCGTCTGATGGAAATTTTTGCAATGATTAGAGAAGAGTTGCGCAAGATTGGTAAAGATGGTATGTTACCAGCAGGAATCATTTTCACTGGCGGCGGTTCAAATCTTGAAGATTTAGTCACGCTAGCGAAAGAAGAATTAAGACTTCCGGCACAAATTGGTATGCCACTCTTTGAAATGGCCGGTCTTGTTGACAAAATCGATCCAGCTATTTATTCTACAAGTACGGGTTTAATTCTACATAGCTTGGAAAATCAAAATACCCAAACCAGTCGAGGCTTGGATCCAGGTAATATTTTGGATAAAGCCAAAGGCTTTTTTAAACAGTTTTTACCGTAATATACAAACACATTAGAAGGATAACATGGAAAAAGGTTCAGAAATCGAAACATTTGCTACAATTAGAGTCGTGGGCTGTGGTGGTTCCGGCGGCAATGCGATCAATCGTATGATTGCTTATAAATTAAAAGGTGTGGAATTTATTGCCATTAACACCGATGCCCAAGCCTTAGTCCATAACCAGGCACCAATCAAAATTCAGATTGGCAAAGAAACTACTCGTGGATTAGGCGCAGGGAGCGATATTGAGTTAGGCCGCAAATCAGCCGAAGAAAACAAAGATGAAATTTACGAAGCCTTAAAAGGTTCGGATATGGTCTTTGTGACTTATGGCGCCGGCGGCGGTACTGGCACTGGTGCTGGTCCGTTGGTAGCTTCGATTGCTAAAGAGCTTGGTGCGTTGACTGTGGCAGTGGTAACCAAACCTTTTTCTTTTGAAGGTAATCGCCGGATGAAAATGGCAGAAATCGGTGTGGAAGAGCTTCGTGATAAAGTTGATACTTTGATCACTATTCCAAACGATCGTTTACTTCAAGTCATTGATAAAAAAACTTCATTATTCGATGCTTTTGGTATTGTTGATGATGTTTTGCGTCAAGGTGTTCAAGGTATTTCCGATTTGATTACTTTGCACGGAATTATTAACGTTGACTTTGCCGATGTTCGAACCATCATGAAAGATGCTGGTTCCGCTTTGATGGGTATCGGTCGCGCCTCAGGCGACAACCGAGCCATTGAAGCGGCGCGCGCAGCGATTGATTCACCACTTTTGGAACTATCAATCGACGGCGCCAAAGGTATTCTTTTTAATATCACTGGTGGCCCAGATATGGGTATGTACGAAATCGATGAAGCGGCTAAAGCTATTACTGAAGCGGCTGATCCGGATGCTAATATCATCTTTGGTGCCATTATCGACGAAGCCATGTCTGGCGAAATCAAGATTACTGTGATTGCCACTGGTTTTGAAATGGATCGCTTTCGCGAAAGCAAAGCTAAAAGTCTGGGTATGAATATGGGGACTGGCATTGGTTTAGGCGGCTTGCCAAGCCAACGTTCCAGTTACGGCGTTGCGCCATCATATACCGGCATGCCATCATATGGTAATAAACCATCTTTTGGTGGGCTACCGTCAATGTCGCCATCAAGACCAGCCACTGCTATGCCAAGTATGCCTGAACAAATGCCGCAAGTTGATGACAATATGGACGACGAATTGGAAGTCCCAGCCTTTATTAGAAGAAAATTAAAATAACGCCGAAGTGTCTTATAAACAAACCTAACCGCGAATAATAAACATTAGTAGGATGCCCTTCCTATATTAATGTTTGTTATTTGCACTCATCACAAGGAGGATGAATGCCTGACGAAACAAATGTTCCAAAGCAAGCAACTCTTGCTATTTCTTCGAAACCGCAAAAATCAAAAACTATTCTAGCCAGCAAAAACGAAATAGAAAAATTAGAACCAGAACTAACTGAAAATGCTTTGCGCGTTGTCGAAAAGCGTTATTTACAAAAAGACAAAGATCATAATTTTCTTGAAACTCCAGCCCAAATGTTTCATCGAGTAGCCACCAGTATTGCCAAAGTTGATTTGGAATACGGCGCCACCGGAACAGAAGTAAAGGCTTTTGAAGATAAAATCTACCAGACCATGTGCAAAATGGAATTTTTACCAAACAGTCCGACTTTCTGGGGCGCTGGCACTAAATCCGGCCAACTTTCGGCTTGTTTTGTGTTGCCAATTGAAGATAATATGAAATCAATTTTAAAGACCCAAATGGATATGGGTTTGATTCATAAATCCGGCGGCGGTACTGGTTTTAGTTTTTCCAGACTTCGACCAAATCACAGTCCAGTCGGTTCAACCGGCGGCGTTGCCTCTGGTCCGCTTGGCTTTATGCAAATGTATAACGACACCAGTAACATCATCAAAGAAGGTGGACGCCGCCGCGGTGCTAACATGGGCATGCTAAGAGTTGATCATCCGGATATTATAGAATTTATCACCTACAAAGAAACTGAAGGTGCTTTAAGTAATTTTAATATTTCCGTAGCTGTAACCGATAAATTTATGAAAGCGGTCGAAGACGATACAGATTTTGATTTAATCGACCCGTCCGATAAATCGGTGACAAATACTTTGAAAGCCCGTGATATTTTTGAAAAAATTGTCGCAGGTGCCTGGCGAAATGGCGAACCAGGAATTATCTTTATTGATGAAATAAATCGTCTAAGCCCGGTTCAACATTTGGGCGAAGTCGAATCGACCAACCCGTGCGTGGCCGGAAATACTTTTGTTTCAACAGAAAACGGCTTAATTCAAATTAAAGATTTGGCAGAAAATTATTCAAAAAATGAAATAAAAATTTTAACCGATGAAGTTGTTTTTGGCAATATTAAGCCTGATTCCTATTTTAACGGCCCAATCGCAGTTTTGGGCAAAACTAAGCATAAACTTTCGCTAAATAAAACTACCGCAGTCTTTAAAACTGGTAAAAAACAAGTATACAAATTAACCACCGAGTCAGGTTATGAAATCTCCGCGACTGCTGATCATAAATTCTACACTAATTTAGGTTGGGTTTTAATGAGTGATATCGTACCAGGATCGCACTCCATCTATCTCCAGCCAGAAGAAGGTTATTTTAATCAAAATCTTGATTTACCGTTTGACGTAAAAAAAGCTTTTACAGGTAAAAACGGTCGAAAATATGTTTTAAATTTGCCTGACAAGTGGTCCGAAGAACTAGGTGAAATTCTTGGATTAATTGTTGGCGATGGCTGGCTCATTTCTCAAGGTAAAAATTGCCGTTTAGGAATTACCTTTAGCTCGGAAGATGAGAATATGATGACGCGGGCGCAGAAAATTCTTAATGAGTTTTATCTTAAAAAAATTACACCGATAAAACGATCTGACAGTGTTTACCATTTATCTTATCATAGCCAATATCTTGTCGATTTCTTTTTATCACTTGGCGTTACATCAGATCATGCCGCGACAAAAAGAGTTCCAAAGAGTATTTTTACCGCTCCTAAATCAGCTGTTATTGGATTTTTAAAGGGTTTGTTTAGCGCTGATGGTACGATTGGCTGGCAGAAAGATAAAAATAGTCGCACTATCCGTTTGACATCCAAATCTATTAATCTTTTGAAAGATGTTCAAATATTACTTCTTAATTTAGGAATTAAATCCAAAATTTATGATCGCAGTCGTCCAGAAAGATTTGGCTTCGAATATGAAACCGTTAATGGAGTCAAAAAAAATTACCGTTTGGATGGTCAGTTATTTGAAATCCATATTGGCAAAGAAAATATTAAGCTTTTTCTTGAAAAGATTGGATTTTTAAACTCGAAACATCAAGCCATAACAGAAGAATTGCTAAAAGCCAATTTTTATTCTGAAAATTTTGAAGAAAAAGTCGCAAAAATTGAACAATTAGGAATTGAAGATGTTTATGATTTAACCGAACCATATACTCAATCGTTTATTGCCAACGGGATTGTAATTTCTAACTGCGGTGAACAGCCACTTTTGCCATATGAATCTTGCAATTTAGGTTCGATTAACGTAAGTAAAATGGTTGTGGAAAAGAATGGTAAAAAAGAGGTTGATTGGGATAAATTTAAAGAAACAATCGAATTGGCCGCCCACTTTTTAGATAATGTCATTGACGCCAATAAATTCCCGATTCCAGAAATTGAAGAAATGACTAAGAAAAGCCGAAAAATCGGTCTTGGCGTAATGGGTTTTGCCGATATGTTGTTGCAACTTAATATTCCTTATAATTCGGAAGCTGGTTTGAAAATGGCTGAAAAAATAATGAAATTTTTGTCAGACACTTCCCATGAATATTCGATGAAAGTCGCCAAAATTCGTGGTAGTTTTCCAGCTTTCAAAGGTAGTTTGTGGGATAAAAAAGGCGTGGATGCCATTCGCAATGCCACCACTACTACAATTGCCCCAACCGGTACGATTGGCATGATTGCCTCGGCCAGTTCCGGCATTGAACCAATTTTTGCTTTGGTTTACACTAAAACCGTCATGGACGGGGTAGAATTAGTCGAAGTTAATAATTTCTTTAAAACTGCTTTACAAAATGAAGGAATTTACAGCGAAGAATTGGTTAAAAAAGTGGCTGCCAATCGTGGTTCAGTTCAAGATATTGACGAAATTCCGGAATCGATTAAAAAGGTTTTTGTCACCGCCGGTGATATTACACCTGAATGGCACATTAAAATGCAAGCCGCGTTACAGAAAAACACTGATAATGCGATTTCCAAAACCATTAACTTTCCGTTTGAAGCTACAATTTCCGATGTGGAAGAATCCTATAAATTGGCTTGGAAACTTAAAACCAAAGGCTTGACAGTTTACCGTGATGGTTCGCGTTTAATCCAGGTTTTAACCACCGGCACCAAAGATAAAGAAAAGGAAACTGAAAAGAAAGAAGAAGTTGAACCTCATACAGTGATTGCCACTGGCATTCGGATTATTCCGCGCGAACGGCCAGATGTGATTCACGGTTCAACTTACAAAGTCAAAACCGCTTACGGCAAATTATATGTTACCATTAACGATGACGATGAAGGCGAGCCGTTTGAAATGTTTTCAACCTTAGGCAAAACCGGTGGTTTCTTTGCCTCAAATACGGAAGCGATTTGCCGCTTGATTTCTCTGGCTCTTCGCGCTGGTATTGACCCACAAGAAGTAATCGACCAAATTAAAGGTATTCGCGGGCCACAACCGACTTGGGGTGATGATGGCAAAATGATCTTGAGCTTGCCAGACGCCATTGGCCAACTATTAGAAAGACATATTAATCGAGAACAACAAAATTTAGCACTGGATTTTAAAATTGCCGAACCAAAGATAATCGATGAAGAACAAATGGCTGAAAGCATGGAAGCGGCTAAAATTTCAACGCCGGCAAAGAGCCAAAAATCATTGGCAGATATGGGTGAAGCACCGGCTTGCCAGGAGTGCGGCGCTATGCTTGAATTTACCGAAGGCTGTTTGAAATGTCCGAGTTGTGGATATAGTAAATGTAGTTAGAAAATATTGAGATGATATCAAAAAACGGTCGAAAGGCCGTTTTTTGTTTTATTTAGAAAATGATGGTAAATTTAATTTATGAAGAAAACAATCATTCATATTATTACTGGAGATGGAAAAGGCAAGACCACGGCTAGTTTGGGACTAGCTTTGCGGACGCTCGGTGCCGGAAAAAAGGTTAAGCTAATTCAGTTTATGAAAACAGCGACGTTTTCCGAGCACAAGGCGATAAAAAAATATAATCTGCCGATTGAGGTGGAAACATATGGCATTGGTTTTTACAAAATTTTAGGTGATAAACATACTGACGCCGAACATAAAGAATCCTGCCAAAAGGCGCTCCAAGCCGCCGAGGCGGCTATAAAAAGTCAAAACTATGACTTAATAATTCTCGACGAAATTAACGTCGCCTTAGGCTTTAAATTAATCGATATTAACGAAGTACTATCAATATTACAGACAACTGAAAACGGAAAACTGACAACTGATATTATTCTCACTGGTCGGCGGGCGCCGGCGAAATTAAAAAAAATCGCTGACTTAGTCAGCGAAATAAGAAATGTCAAAAACTATTTTGACGAGGGACAAGAGGCGAGAAAGGGGATTGAGTTTTAAACCGGTGGTTGGTAAGGAGAAACGGCAAGTAAATTGATATCAGGATCAATAGCATAAGAGTTCCGATCCTCATGACAATAAAGATATAATGCTCTTGGTGAAGACGAATGTGGATATAGGGCTCGTCGTAGCACATTACTCACAATTCGAGTCTCATTATCAAGATAAAACTCCATAATCATCAGAGAACGGTCCGATCCACTTCGAAAAATTTGAAAAACTTCAGTTAAATAATTCTTCACTTTTTGACCGATTATTAGAACACGAGTGTCAATTATTATTGATTCATGGTTTTGTTCAGCTGTATAGATTTGTGTTCCAATCGCCAATTCCGATACACTGATCTCTTCTAATGGTGATGAAAAATCGTGAATAATTTTACCGAAAATTTTCGTTTGAGCATTATTAGAAGACCGGTTATCTAATTGAACTCGTATTTTATTTGTCGGCGGCAAGACAATATCGTTTGGCGCCAAACTCTGCGGCTCAATCTCAATAATCTTCGGCTTACTCATCATAGGTACTCCTTAATTGGGATACCATCATTTTACTATTTTAATCTGTATAAGTCAATTGTTGTAAATCGTATTCATCACCAATTCATCCACCTCGCAGGTGGAACAATAGGTTAGATAACCTGTAAAATTTAATTAAAAAATCGCCGAAGATTACTCTTTGGCGATGGTGGTGTTGATAGTATTAGTGGTAGGAGAAATAGATTCGAGCCTTTCGCGCATCTTTTGTGGCAGTTGTTTGTAAAATTTTCCTAAGATTTTGGGACTTAAAATCGCAGGATTTCGAGGTAAAATATACCAAAGAACGTCTTCAGCCTTATTTTTATCTTCTTGGCGATAATTTAAGCCGATTCCTGGTTCCTGTTTTTTAGTCAGTATTATAAGCGCGATAACTGCGTCGAGTAAATCATGACTAAACTTATCATTGTTTTCCGGTTTTTCACCAATCAGATAGACAATTTCCGCCGAAACCTTGCGAATTTCCGACCGATTTTGCCAACTCGTCCGCCGGCTCGATTTATACGAACTGATAGCAAATCCGCCGTTAGTGGGACCAGATAAATGGAGTTTGGCAAACATCAAAGCGTGGGACCGCGAATGTTTAAATAGAAAATTTAACGCCCGGCTTACCACATTCGGATGAAAGCCAGGGCCAAAAACCCCGATAGTCACTAACTTTCGAATCGCATATTCTAAATCATCTTTTGGTAAAGTCCCGATCGCTTCGAGCATCTTTTCAAAAGTATACGGATATTGGCCAATGTCCGGCCGATCGACTTCGATTTGGACCTCTCGCAACAATCGTTCTAAAATATCCGGATTATCCAAATATGTATCGATTGTCCAGACAACCCTATGTCGATCTTCTGGAATACTAAAATGCTCGGCAATTATTGGACCAACTAATGGTTTAAATTGCTTTAAATCTTCGAATGCCAAAATCCGGTCCAATGATGAAATAGCCGAAGTCCGCGTGTGATCGTCTTTATCATTAAGCAAAAACAGTAACGCTTCGATTGACGCCACGTTGGCATAGATACGTAAATCGCAAGCCGCCTTATACCGATCATCACGCACATCAGAACTTACCAACCTTAACAAGCTTTCCGGTGGTTCACGTAAATCAACCCAACTAGCCATTTCACGCTCCTTCTACCAACACAATGCGTTCGATCGGACCATAAGAGCTACTAACCAATCCGCAGTCTGTGTCGTCGCTACCGATAATAATACTTTCACCGATATGATATGTTGTCGGACCAAACATCCAAAAACTTTGATGATTTCTACTTTGACAAGTAATAATCCGACCAAACCTTCGTCTA
Organism: uncultured Candidatus Berkelbacteria bacterium; assembly: GCA_903877885.1. Classification (GTDB taxonomy): domain Bacteria; phylum Patescibacteriota; class UBA1384; order UBA12157; family UBA12157; genus CAIRFN01. The sequence goes on along the minus strand of CAIRFN010000009.1, from coordinate 4,097 downwards.
AATAATTCCGATTCATCTTTTGGACCACGAATAGTTAAAACCAAAATCTGGCTCGGAACAACTATATAAAGTTGATCGTTTTCCTCAAGTTCGTACGGCGTGAAGCTTGTTAACTCAATCCCATTTTCCGGGATAGTAATAGTTGTCATGGTGCACCCCTTTCGCTCTAGCTTGATTTTATACTTAAACCAGATAATGTCAAGTTGTCCACAGCTTTATATAAAAAGTGGGCTTGACAACATTTTAGAAAATGAATTAAGGTGGGATTACAGCAAAGGAAAAATATGGCCAAAAAAGAAGCAAGAAAAGTAGCTGGTAGCAAGAAGCTAGTAGCGAGCATGAAAACTGGCAAGGTTATTGTCAAACCAGCTAAAATTAAAAAAGCTCCAACTGAATTCGGCTTAGTTAACATTATTGCCATTGTTGTTTTGCTAGGGATTTTTTCTTTTACAGCATTAGTCTTAACAAGATTTGAGTCAAAAACTAATACTGTTAAACCACAGAAAAACATTGAAACACAAACTATTAGCTATGATTGCACGGACGGTCAGACCGCTTTGGCAGTTTTAAAGACAAAAGCCGATGTTCAAACTCAAGATTCGTCAGACGGCGCCTATGTTACTTCGATCAATAACGCTAGTAACACTGATCAAAGCTTTTGGATTTATTATGTTAACGGTCAAATGTCTAGCATCGGCCCGGATCAATATAATTGCAAAACCGGTGATAAAGTTGAGTGGCGTTTAGAACAGATCCTGTAACTTTGTAACTTATGATACTTTAGTATCTTTATATTAATTAATATACGTTTAGTTTAAGGGTAATTCGGTTTAATGCCGAAGCAGTCCCGCTACTGTAGCTTGGCATCTATTTAGATGCTAGGGAGCCAGAAAACCTTAAATTAAATTTACCCCGTTAGAAATTCATTTCAAACGGGGTAAGAAGTCCTTCGGTCGAAAGGCACCCCATTATATTTAAAATCTAACGGGGTAAATTATACCTTAATTTGTGACCGAAAATTAAGGTTTTTTTAAACCATTTTCAAATATACAAATCATTACTAATATTACAAATAAAAGGAGAAACATGAAAAAAATTAAACAAAATACTAATTCAAATAAATCTTGGCTACTTTTAATCATTGGCCTGTTTTTGGTTATCAGTCTATTCGGTGGCTTAACTATTAATAAAATGCAAAAGCAGAATCTGGCCTTAGCTGCCAAACAAGATCAACTGGAAACTAAAATCGCCGATTTGCAAGGCCAAGTGGCGGAAAATCAAAATCAAGTCGCGAGTTTGTCGACCGACTTAACTAAAAGCAAGGACGATGTCACTTATTACAAAAAGATGACATTGGCTTTAAAAAAACAATTGGATGATAATCTGGCTCAAGCTCAAGTGGCCACTCCGGTGGACCAAGCGATTACTTTAGCCTCGGTTAAACCAGTAACTAAAACTGTTACCAAAAAAGTCTATGTTGCGGCGCCTACTGTATATGTTGCCGCGCCTGCCAAACACGAAACATCAGTCACGGTCCAAGGCGTTGGTTCCTATAAAGTCGACGTTGCTAGTGGCGACACTGCTTTCACGGTTTTAAAGAAAGCATCAAAGGTTGGTGGTTTTCCAATGGAATATACTGATTACAGTTTTGGCACGTTTGTTACCTCGATTGGCGACACTAAACCAAAAGCTAACGAATATTGGGCTTTCTACTACAATGGTAATTTTTCCGATGTCGGCGCTTCGGACCAAAAGATTTCCGACAATGATACCACTTTCTGGCGACTGGAAACATTTTAAAAAATAATTAAATAAAGGAGAACAATGGTTTACTTTTTCATCTTGGCTGGCGCGTTAATTAAAATTGCTTCCCACTTTGGCTGGATTGCGGCTATCCCAAACTTTACCCCGATTGCGGCGATGGCCCTCTTCGGCGGCGTCTACCTTAATAAAAAATATGCGCTGGTCGTACCGCTCTTGGCCATGCTGGTCGCTGACTATTTCATTGGTTTCTATAACATCTGGCTACTAGTTTCCGTCTATGGTTCCTTCGCTTTAATCGGCCTAATTGGTCTGTGGCTTAAAAATAATAAAACGACCGCCAATGTCATCGGCGCGTCGCTTACTGGCTCGGTCTTGTTTTTCCTTATCACCAATTTTGCGATGTGGGCGGTTCAACCTTTAATGGCCCATTATATTTATCCACAGTCTTTACAAGGATTGGTCGATTGCTATACGATGGGTTTGCCGTTTTTTAAGAATACCATCGCCGGCGATTTGTTTTATACGGGTTCCATGTTCGGCCTAATGGAACTGGTCCTATATGTTAAAAACAAAGCACAAGTCAAAAGTTTAGCAAATTAATCAAAATATTAAATCAAAGGAGGCAAATTGGCAATTCAATCACAATTAGCCGAATGGCACGAAAATGAATTTAACGTGGCTATGAAAGCGCCGGAAATTTCGGTCATTGAATTTGGCGCGCCTTGGTGTCATGCTTGCAAAGCAACTGAACCAGTCGTGGCTGAACTGGCGGGGGATTATCCAAACGTTAAATTCGCTAAAATTGATGTCAGTAAGAACCCGGCGCTGGCCTCCCGCATGGGTGTGATGAGCTTACCAAATATTTTGATTTTGGCTAATGGTAAAATTGTTGAGCAAATCATTGGCGCCGCCAACCGCGCTAAAATTGAAGAGAAATTAAAAAAAGTCGTCAAATGATTATAATTGATCGAATCTATGGCAAATTTAAGATCAATGAACCGGTTTTAATTGAATTAATCAAGTCTAGACCGGTTCAAAGACTGAAGAAAATTTCCCAATTCGGAATTCCGAACGAATACTATTTTGTTAAAGGTTTTTCCCGATTTGAACACTCAATCGGCGTGATGATTCTCTTAAAAAAATTAAATGCTAGTTTGGAAGAACAAGTCGCCGGACTATTACACGATGTGTCTCACTATGCTTTTAGTCACGTGGCCGACTGGGTCTTGGATAATATTGAAAAAGAAGATTTCCAAGACACAATTTTGGCGGATTTTATTAATAAAAGCGAAATCAAACCGATTTTGACTAAATATAATCTGGATTACAAAAAAATTGCCGACTTGCCACATTACAAAATATTAGAGCGCGATGTGCCCGAACTTTGCGCTGATCGGCTTGACTATGTTTTTCGAGAGTTTGAAATTTGGTCTAACCGAAAAAACTTGGATTATTGTTTGAGCCATTTAAATATTAGCGACGAAACAATTATCTTTACTAATAAAAGAGCAGCTCAAATACTTGGTCGGTTTTTCATCACTTGTCAAATTAAAAATTGGACAAGTCTTAATGCTACAAGAGCTTATCATTTTTTCTCTAATCTTTTAAAGCAAGCTTTGACTAAAGGCATTATTAGTATGGATGACTTTTTAGCTGACGAAGAGACGATCATTAAAAAATTAGCTAAAGCCAAAGACCGAGAATTAATTGAATTATTTGAAAATTTTAAAGGACAACGATATCTCAAACAATCAATTAATCTCAAGATTCTTAAAAAAATTCGTTATGCTGATCCGAAATATTTAAGTCATAGTAAAATTATGGAATTGAGTCAGACCGATCCAAAATTTATTGAATCAATTAATAAATTGGTGGCTGATAATAAAAAAGGTGTTTGGATTTAAAAAATATAATTTATACAAAAAAAACAAAGTCCTGCTGGTGATTTAGGCAAGGAGGGGAAAACCTATATCACCGAACAGGACTCTGTTTTCAAGATATCATTCATCTTGACTTTATATTGTATCAGATTTTCTTGAATTTGTCAAGTAGTTTAGAGTATGTTTAAGTAAAGGACCCCCATGTCAGACAGTGATATTGCTTGCCCCAAATGCGGACACAAAATTTTAATTGATGAAGTCTTGAAACACCGGCTCAATGATCAAGTTAACAACGAAGTCAGCAAAAGACTTGGTCTTGAAAAATCTAAAATTGAAGATGAACTAAAGTCAAAATATGCGACCGAGCAATCGGACGAGCTTAAGGTTATTAAAGAAAAGTTAAAGTTTGAATCGGAAAAAAGAGCCGAGGCCCAAAAAAAAGAATTGGATTTT
>CAIRFN010000008.1 GCA_903877885.1 uncultured Candidatus Berkelbacteria bacterium | reverse complement strand
TATATAATAAAAAAACAGACTTGCTTCTTTTGAATCAAATCTGTTTTTTGGCAGGAGAGGAAGGAGTTGAACCCTCGACTTCGGTTTTGGAGACCGAAATTTTACCGCTAAACTACTCTCCCAAATACAAAGTTATCCGCTAGCTATTTACTAGCATCTGATATTATTATATCAGAAAATAGAAAATAGAAAACGGATAGCTTTAAGTTATTTCTTTGCTTTTGAAATTTTGGTTTCAGTTTGTTCTGTGCGTTCGCGACAAAACTTGCAAAATCTGTTAAGTTTGATTTTCTCTTTGTTTTCAGCCGCATTTTTGCTGCTTGGCGCAATTAAGCGTTTGCATTTTGTGCATTTGAATAAGAAGGCAACTGTTTGTGTTTTAGCCATGATATCCTTAATTTATTTATTCTGAATTCAGAATTTATTAATTTATATTGTGGAGCCGAGAACGGGACTCAAACCCGTGACCTTTTGCTTACCATGCAAATGCTCTATCAGCTGAGCTATCTCGGCGTGGTGCCAGGAGTAGGATTCGAACCTACGAAGGCGTGAGCCATCGGTTTTACAGACCGCTGGGTTTGACCGCTTCCCGTATCCTGGCATATTTATTTTATGTATTTATTTTTATAAAAGTTTATAGCTTTCATAATTTCTAGAAACAATTTTTTATCACTATATCTAACATGAACCAAGCCGTGTTCCATTTTTCGACCATCTTCTCTAAAATCACTTCTTATATAAGGTTTTGAAAACTGGCTTTCTGGCACTTTCGTTAGTTTACTCCAGAATCTGGTTAATTCCTTATAATCTTGATTGGCATGGCAGTATAAATAAATTCTTAAACGTTTTTCATCTACTCCATATATTTTTCTTAAAAAATTTGTAAAAACTAGAATCATATCGGGATTGCTATTAGCCAAATCTACTACTTTACAGTTATCTGATTTATAACCTTCACCCCAATATAACATCAAACCAATAGTTTTAAGATCCCTTAAATATTTTGTATCCAGTTTTTTAATCTTGAAAGATAATGGTTTATTATCAAATCTTATCTTATCAATCTCCGAAAAACTTCGTCGTTTTAAACCATTTTTTCTCATAAAATAAATTACAGCATCGATTGGTACACCTAGCCTTTCGCCTATTTCTCGCATACAAAGTTGATCTTTATTGTAAAGATTTTTAACTTCATCTATTCTTTTGATATCAATTCTTCCCATATATTAATTGTATCATTTTAAATAATGAAGTCAAATGCTGTATTATCCGTAAACATCACGATTATTAAAGTATTTAATTACACCAATCTATTCGACTAATCTTGGCACGTGTCTACATTTTACACTAAAAGTTAGAAATTTTCAATCCCATATAAACGTATGGCTTGCCATGAACAAAATTTGAGACTGTAAGTCGAGAAATTTTGGAATGGAGCCGGCGAGGGGATTCGAACCTCCGACCTGCTGTTTACAAAACAGCTGCTCTACCACTGAGCTACACCGGCAAACTTTACTTTTTCCTTTTCTTTTCTCGTTCCAAAGCTTTTTGGGCTTTTTCATATAACTGATGGTATTTTTTGTTTTTTGGCTCTTGATCCAAAGCTTTAAGCAAAACTTGGGTTGCCTTAAAATAATCTTTAAGCTCCATATAAGCCGTGCTTAAATTAATATCAGCCTCAAGATTTTCCGGCTCTAATTTTAGAGTTTGTAAAAAGGCATCTTTTGCATCATAATAATTTTTTTGCGCTAAGTAAATAGTCCCCAACTGAAAATAGACTTTAGGATTAGTTGGCTCTTGAGTCGCAATTTGAATATAAAGCTTTTCCGCATCGTTATATTTTCTGTTGCTCAAAGCCTTATCAGCCTCGCCCATCAAACTATAAGGTTCAGGATTTTTTACTGGCGCTGGAGCAATAGGTTTTTTTTCTTCTTTAATCTCATCCTTAAACTGATTAGCAACCGGAATCCGACGCGCAAAAACTAGAAAAATTAAAACGACTGCCCCAATGATGACAAAATCCCAAATATATGTGCTCATTTTTTCTCTTTTGATAATGCCTTAATATCTTTTTGCTCATGATTTTCGTAACTCATACAGCACATTAAGCGGCCACAACAACCAATATTTTTAGAAAACTTTTGGCCACCCGTCTCTTGAAGTTGAGCCATTTGCGCCGAAATACCATCTAAATCTTTGATAAAACGATGGCAACATAATTCTTGACCACAACGGCCAATTCCACCCATTAAACGAGTTTCTTCACGTGGCCCGATCTGTTGCAAGCGAATAATTTTGCAAAAACTGCCAACCATATCGGCAACCAAGGCGCGAAAATCGACTCGGCCTTCAGCGGCAAAATAAAAAGTGGCTTTTTTCTCATCAAAACTCAAAGTGGCATCGACGATTTTCATATCCAAACCATGGCGCATCACTTTGGTTTGAGCGTCATTGACGAATTGACGCGCTTTTTCCTTAAGTTTAGTTTTGACTGCTTGATCGGCCGGCGTCATCACTCGAATAAAATTAGCTGGAGCTAAGCTTTCGGCTTCCCTTTTCGGACAATTTTCACATAAAACAATCGCTGGTTCCAAAATTTGTTCGGCTTCAACCAAAATCTCTTGTCCGGGAACAAGTTTAGTTTCTGATTCGGTTCGGTAACTCTGACCGGTAGAATATACACGTATTTGATTCAAAATATAATCCTAAAAATTTAATATAAGATTCTCTAATAATAATTTTACCGAAATATTGGTCTCAAGTAAATCCTTTGCTCGAGAAAGTTCTGTCAAAATCTCGAGTTTATCCTCGCCCTTTAATAGTTGGTCGCGGTAATCTGCTTGCCAACAAGTGATAATTTTTTTGATAATATCGCTTTCCTGCTCGGCTATTTTGGCCGCCCAATCAAATCTTTCCTTGATCGACATTTGAGCTAATTGTACTGGACTTAAATAATTTTCTGGTAAATTTTTATCTAGCAAAATCGGAATTCGAACCTTGCGGCAACGTGATTGAATCGTCGCCAGAATCTTTTGCTCGTTTTGGGTTAAAAGAATTATTTGAGCGTAACTAGGCGGTTCTTCCAGGGTTTTAAGTAAAGCATTAGCCGCTTCGGTCGTCATTTGCTCGGCGCCCGAAATTACCGCTAATTTTTTCCCTTGACTCATTGGACTTAAGTTTAACCAATGAAGTAACTGCCTAACTTGTTCGATTTTAATTGTTTCAGCCGCTAAAACTTGAAAATCAGCCCTGTGGACATCTAACAAATCAGGCAATGTTTCAATATCAATATTGCCAACAATTAATAAGGAGTGGAAGTCTTTTTGAATTAAATCTTTGATGTTTGACATTGATTTAAAAGTAACAGTTTTGACAGTCTAATGTAAACACTATATAATGATTATAAGGGTACCCTGCATTTGCGGGGCGGTCGAACCATCAAATTATCTATAGGGAACAAACAAAAAATGGATTTTCAAGACAAAACAATGACTTGCAAAGATTGCTCAAGCGAGTTTGTTTGGACTGCCGGTGAACAAAAGTTCTATGCCGATAAAGGCCTACAGAACCCACCGAGTCGCTGCAAAAACTGCCGCGATAACGCCAAACAAGCCAAAGCAAATCGACCAACATTTTCCATCACCTGTAAGGCTTGCGGGAAAACGGACGAAGTGCCGTTTCAACCTCGCGATCCCCAAGACGTGCTCTGCAAAGAATGCTTCGACAAGCAACGTGCTGAAAACGCGAACTAAAATCGCTAAAAATAACTCTCTTTCTTAGAGAGTTATTTTTTTGGAAAGTGTTCGCATGCAACGAGTGCACATGGTCAACTTGACACCATCGATTTCCACTGGTTGGGTGTTTGGTTTACGAACCGTTTTAACCTGATTCATGGCGTGAGATCGTAGATTAGCGGAAACCGGACCTTTACCACAAACTTGGCAAACATGTTTGGTTGATGCCATTTGAGCTAAATTGAGTTTTTTAAGATTGTTGGACATTTGATTTTCCTCAAGAATAATTATATAATTTGATTTGATCGATTAACTTTAATTGATAATATTATTTTAACATAAATAAGGATAAAATTCAAGATGTTATTACTCGGTCTTTTGCGATCACCGCTGGAATTTGCAATTTACATTTTAGCCATCGTCGCGGCGCTAACTTTTCACGAATTTGCGCACGCCTATATGGCGCTTTTATTGGGCGATAAGACACCAAAATTAATGGGGCGATTGTCTTTAAACCCTTTGGCTCATTTAGATCTATATGGTTCGATTATGATGCTGTTAGTCGGCTTTGGCTGGGGAAAACCGGTGATTGTCGACCCACGGCATTTTGAAAACCCGAAATTAGATAATTTAACGGTATCTCTGGCCGGACCAGTCAGCAATTTCTTGCTTGCCGGCCTAGCTGGTTTAATTTTGCGATTTACGCCAGTTTCAGGGATTTTGGAATCGATTTTAGCAATTTTTATTTTGTTAAACTTAACTTTGATGATTTTTAATCTTTTGCCCATTCCCCCGCTCGACGGCTCAAAGATTCTAGCTTTATTTGTCAGTGAAACAACCTATATTTACCTTCAACAAATCGGATTTTATATTTTACTGGCTCTAATTATTTTTTCGACCCAAATTCCAGTCCTCTCATTTCTTATCAACCATGTTGTCAACTTTTTCTTCGCGCTCTTAACCGGCCACCCAATGAGTTTTTATTTTTAGTTCTCTTTGGATACTACCATATAATCCTACCCTGGAAGTTACCTTCTGGTCGAATTTAAGTCTAAATTGGATATTTTATGGTAAAATCGGCAACATATAAGTTGGATCAAAACCAAATTCTCGGCCCTTTGCCAACAGAAAACCGGCAAATGTTAGAATTAAAGTGAGAATAAAAATTTTCAAAAAGATAAATTCATTGGTTTCTTTGAAAAATTTTCGAAAAATAAAACCAAAAATAATTGCTTCCACAAAAGCAAAGACAATTAAGCCAACGGATAAATAAACAAAACCAAATAACAAAAGCGAAAATATTGATGAAATAGCCATTAACAAAACTTGAAATATATTTTTTGTAAAAAAATAACCATTAACAAAACTTAAATAACCAATTGAAAAACTAGCCAGCACAAAAATTATAATCCAAAAGTATTTTTTATTAATTAAATTTGACATATTAATCCTTTCTATTTAATTGGATCTAAATGAATTTGTTCACCACTTACTGTGGAAATAATATAAGCAATATATTTTCCGTTCGTATCCCACGTATCATTGAAGCTAGCATGACTGATACCGGTATCCGCGTTAGGATTCTGTTTAGAAAGATCTGGCATAAAAACTTTTTTTGAACCATCCAATAAATTAAAAATAGAAACCTTACCCGAATATGCACGGACAAATAAGTCATTGCCTACAATTTTTCCATCAAAGAATAAATCATCCATTTTTAATTCTTGTGTTTTTTTATTTTTCAAACTATAGACGGTCATTTCCCTGGGCGATTGTATGATACCAGATGTTTTGCTTGTATATACAACATAATCATCATTAGCTGCAAGAAATTGGTAAATTCCGGATGAATCTACTGGAAGTAAAGTAATGACTTCACTTGCTTTTGTCTCAATATTAAATCCACCAACATTTGGTTTGGAGTTTATAATCCCTTTAAAAAATATGTATTTCCCACCAAGAATAGCATCGCCATTTGTGACATTAATTAGATCGGATTTTATTTGTTCGCCCGTTTTAGTATTAACTACGACATTAGTTTCTTCGGCGATATCATTGGTTTTATCTAAACTTATAAGCGCGTAATCACCTGCCGTAGCCAAAAGCTCATGAAAACCACTGGAAATTTTTGATCGAACTTTAGAAATTATATCATAAGAAAAAAGTGTATCAGCATTTTGGGTACTAATATCAATATTTGGATTTGATTTTATTTCTTCCGGTGTAATTGATTTAAACGCGTTCCAATAAATCTTATTATTATTAAATTCTAAAAAGCTGTCCGGAATAAAACCAGTTTGATTGTATTCGGGAATTTTATTTAAAGAATATTGATTGGTTTTGGAATCAAATTTAAAGAGATTAAGACTATTAGAGTCACCCAAACCGAATTCCTGACCAGCCGTAAATACAATATTATTATTTTCAATTTTGAGATGCTTTATTTCTTCTTTCTCATCTTTACCAGTATAGATAATATTGTTTTGAGAAAAATCATACGTTTTAACTTGATTTTGATTGTTAGAAGCAACAATTTTGACTGGAAATGATTTATAACTAATATAAGTTGCGAAGAATAGAACAGTTGTAATTGTAAATAACAAAGAAATGGTTCTTTTTGACGTTAGATTAAGGAAAACTTTTTTCAAGATAAAAATTGCCAAGTTTGCTTCAAAGAAAGGCAAGATTAAAATAAAAATAACAAAAGTAGCAGGACCTGAAAACCATAGTTTTAAGAAAAGTTTATAAATAATCGGACAAATTAAACTGCCAATTAGAGCACTTACGATCACGAAAGCAATAAACCAAAGCCAAATTTTACCATTACCACCTTTTGGTTCAGACTCCGCGACGACTTGATTCTCCATCTTCCCTCCTGATTAAATTATAATATTAAATCCCGATTTCGTACAAACTATTTTGGTTTAGAACCCAAATCTTTTTCGATTTTGGACTAACGGTAAAATCGGTTAGATTATTGAAATTTGATGGCAGTCCGTATTGATGAATAAAATGACCATCTTTATCGACTTCAACAATCCGTTTGGCGCCGCCGTCTAAAATATAGATGGAAGTCGCGTCACTATCAGTGTAGATTTTAATCGGTTTAGTAATCTTATTATTCGGCGTAGGAATATTTTGCAATGGAAAATCCATCGCCTTAATTTTAGTTAGCTTTGTCACAGTTCCAGAGGAACGTAAAACATAAATCGTGCCATCAATTGCCAGAGAAATGCCATTTTTAAGTTGATTAGAATTGGCCGATAAATAGCCCTGACCGGCACTAAAAGTGGTTTGCGCCAGTGTGTGTTTGTAAACTTGACCCATAATGCCATCAAGTAAATAGAAATTTCCAGCGTAAAAATTACCGGCATTAGCCGTTTCCCAATTACTGGCAACCTTGGTTTGAGTTAAAACCGCCGCATCCAAATTATAATCATATACTTTTTGAGCCGAAGTATAAAGATAAATATCGGAATTATTAGTTACACCAAATTGAAAATCACCATTACCGCGCGGTAATGTCGCCATTTTTGCCAGTTTCCCACCAGAAGTGGTGCTAGTATAAATTTCCGATGAATTAAAAGCCACAATTTGAGCGCCAATCGCCAAAACCTGTTTAATATCTTGATTTGATGTTAAAATCGGGCTTAAATTATCAAAACGAGTCGTGTTAGTTAATCGATCAAGTTCTCCTTGGCAAATAGTTAAAGTATCATTGATATCAGATTTTAATAATTCCACATTTGTAATTTGTTGAACTTTAGCTAGACAACTGGCAAAACCAGCTTTAGCCTGTTCATTATTATTGGCCAGTTCCGCCGCCTTCGCCATTTTTTGTTGATTTTGCGCGTCCTTCAAAATATTTTGAGAATCAAGCAAAGTCATTTTGGTCGCAGTTGGTTTATTTTTATGACCACCGATCGAGTAGCCGACAAAAATCAAAACAATCACACCCAGCACAACCAAAACATATGGCCGGTTTTTTTTATTTTGCCAGACTTTTTTAAACCAATTAAAACAACGGCTGGTTTTACCAAAGATCGAATTTATAAATTTACCAAACTTGTCATTCTTTTTCTTTTCTTCTTGCTCGTAATAATGAACACTTAGCTCCGGCGAATATTCAATCTTTTCATCTTTCAATAAACCTTCATCAGGCATGTCTTTATTCATAAATTCTTTATGAAATTGATCATCAATTTCTGGCACTTCTTCGGTTTTTTTCTTTTCCTTCATTTTTTGAACATAGGTTTTACTAGCTTTTAATGCTTTACCACCTAAAATTCCTAAAATTTTACCAATAAAAATACAAGTTGGTTTTAGAAAATTTTTCCAAAATTTGACTAGAGTACTCCAGAAAGAATTAATTGGTTTATCGAGATGAATATTGTCAACCACATCAGTCGCTGGCATTTGACTCATTTCTTCAAGAGTCATCAGTTCTAAAATCAAAACATTGACTGATTTGGCATTTTTTTTCTTTAAGATTTTAGCAATTTGCAAAACCGCTTCTGAAGGTGATAATTGGCAAATAATATCTTTGAGCGTTTCCATGTCGACAGTTGCGACTAGATCAGGATTAGCAATCAAAACCTTGTCGTGCGGCCTAAGTTCACCACTAGTAATATTTGTAAAAGTTTTTGACGGATGCGTGCCTTCCGGATTTTGCTCCAAACCATAGGTCAGATGATTGATTTTGCCTTCACGAAAAATATAAGCTTCGGCCTTGCCGGTTTGAGCTAACAAAATTTTATTTTCAATTTGAATCGCCAAAATCGCGTTTAATTTGCCGATCCAACTGGTTTCGCCATTTTGAGTAATTTGAGTTAAATTTTCATTAACCTTTTTGAGTGCTTCTTCAAAATTGTCTAAATCCGAAGTTGATTCACCGGCATAATAAGATTGATAAAAAGTATTGATAATCGATTGACCAACTTGGCTGGTTGTAAACCAAGGCGAGTTAATTTCGACCAAAGAATAAAAAGTGCCCATGAAAGCCTTGGAAAGTTCGGTACATTGTTTGGATTGACAATTCAAAAAGCGATCTGGCAGTTTTCCAGTCGTGGTGATTCGAGCATATTGAACTTCATATTCCATTCGATCCCCTGCTTTAGATATATATTTAAAATGGTCGGGGTGGCGCGATTCGAACGCGCGATCTCATGACCCCCAGCCATGCGCTTTGCCAGCTAAGCCACACCCCGGAAATATAATGAAGCCCATCTGAAAAGCAAGAATTTGGTCTTGCTCGGCCACAATTGGGTGCTCTACCTTTTGCCCCACAGAGCAAAAAGACAGCGAGCTCCCTTTGTAAAAAATGTTAGCCCAAATTTGATTACTCTTCAGACAGGCAATCTTATTGTAAGATAAATCGAACCAAAATGCAAAATTAACATTTCTATGACTTGAATAAATTATCATTATGATATATAATTCGATCATATCAAATCTTGGAGGTGTACCTTATGTTTGCGTGCCGCACAAGTAGTATAAGTGCGATTTGGGGATTTTTTACCCCGATCAAAATCTATGTTGACCTTAAAAAATCTAAGAGTCTTGATCAAATTCAGAAAGCCTATATCGGTAGCATTCTGAAAAACTTTGAAACAAACCTATCTGTTCGACGGAATGATGAGTTAGACTTCGAAGATTTTGCCATCATTACAAGAGAACAATTCTTTGAAGAATTGCTAACCGTTGCTTTTACGGTTTATCAGATTCTGCCTAAAGAGTTGATAGATTTTGTTCGCGGCCAAATTATTGATAATAATAACGAATTACTATTAATCGGCGCCGAATCAACAATTGAATATTTCAAAGTTTTTGCCGAGTCGCACGGATTTATCGGCTGGAAATTTGAAAAAGAAAACTCGATCGATATAAACGTCTATTTTGGCAATCAGTTCGTTCCGACTAAAAGCTATCAGGAAAAAGAGAAAGAACGACAAAAACAATATGTCGATGAAATTATGCATCTATCAAATACAATCTTTTCACATTAATCTTTACTCACTTACACACCCGCCCCACAAAGGCGGTTTTTTATTAGATCTTTTTAGGACTTATATAGTTCTCTAACCATATGTTACCACCTCCAAGGTGGTAACGTGGTCTAAATTATTCTTGTTACCTATCAAGTTGCTTTAAAATATAGTCTTGTAAACCATTAGCTTTACGATATTTTTCAATCTGAACAGATGGAATAGACGAAACATTAGCTATAATTTTACGGCAATTTGGTGTTCCGCATAAACACTGCATTTGCCAGTTATTTATATTTGTACCTACAGTTGTCGAGTAGTCAAAAGTAATCTCATCACCAGTTTTAATATCTTTAATCGCCACTAAATCGGCAATACCTCTAATGCCAGCATTTGGTTCACAACTATGGTTGAAAAAATAGGCTTCATTATCGATATCCATAAATTCATCATCGCCAATTTGCAATGGGTCATCGATTCGTTCTTCGCCGTTTAAAATCCGCTCATGAATAGTTTTACGGTCGACTACGTCGCCAGTAAATTCAGTGATTTTTTCGCCAGCTTTTATATCGCAAACCGCAAAAGCTCCCTTACCTTTACCTTTTGTCTCTCTTATTTCAAATTTATTCATTTTCCCTCACATCTTCTCTGGGGCGGAAACGCCGAGAATGTCTAATGTATTTTTGAGCACGATTTTAGTCGCTTCAAGTAATTGTAAACGGGCGGCAGTTAATTCGTCACTGCCGGATTTTATAACTGGGCATTTTTCATAGAAATGATGAAAACTGGTCGCTAAATCGCGGGCGTAAAAAGCTAATTTTTGAACTTGATAATCAGCTACAATTTCTTCGACCAATTCCGGCAATTTCATTAGTTGTTTAATTAAAGCGATTTCGGTTGGTTCAATTAATAAGGAACTGGATCCCAGTTCCTGCGGCCCGCCGGGCTGGGATGACAAATCAGCTTTTTTAAGAATTGATGAAATTCTTGCGTAAGCGTATTGAACATAATAAACCGGATTTTTGTCTGATTTTTCTTTAGCCAAATCTAAATCAAATTCCATGTGGGTATCGAGGGTGCGATCCAAAAAGAAAAATCTGGTGACATCAGGACCGACTTCATCGATTAATTCATCGAGCAAAACATAGTTTCCGGCGCGTTTGCTCATTCTGACTTCTTGGCCATTACTCATTAGCCGAACCAATTGGCAAATCATGATTTTGAGTTCACCCGACCAATTCAATTCTTTGCGATACATATCCATCGCCGCTTGGAGCCGACCAATATAGCCATGATGATCCGCGCCCCAAAAGTCAATTAAAATGTCGTAGCCACGGCGGATTTTATTAAAATGATAAGCAATATCAGAGGCAAAATAAGTATATTCACCTTTGTTGGTAATAATGACACGATCTTTATCGTCGCCAAAATCAGTGGTTTTAAGCCAAGTCGCATCTTCTTTTTTGTAAATTAAACCCAACTTTTCCAGTTCACCCAAAGCCTTGGCGACTTCACCGGAATCATGCAAGGATTTTTCCGAAAACCATTCATCAAACTTAATCCCCATTTTAGCAATCGATTTTTTAACATATTCTTCCATTAAAATCGTGGCCGCTTGCTCGCCTACTTCAACTGGATTGGTTGAAGTAATTTTTGGCGCAAGTTCATCAATATAAGCGCCTTTGTAAACCGCTTCGTCATCTTTTAAAACCGAATGGCCCAGAGCGACGAGCTGAACGCCACGGTCGTTAACATAATATTCGCGTTCGACTTTGGCACCATATTTTTTAAAGACATTAGCTAAGACATCGCCAAAATAACCATTGCGGCCGTTACCCAAAGTCAAAGGACCGGTTGGGTTGGCAGAAATAAATTCAATATTCACTTTCAAGTCTTTACCTAAATCACTGGCGCCATATTTTTCCTTGAGTTCAACAATATCAGCAACCTGTTTTTGGAAAAAGCTTAAATTCATTTTGAAATTGATAAACCCTGGACCGGCGATTTCCACTTTTTCAAAAATATCATTTTTGGTTAGTTCTTCTACTATTATAGTAGCGATTTCCTGCGGTTTCTTGCCCACTTCTTTAGCTAAAATCATAGCCACATTGGTGGCATAATCGCCAAATTTAATATCGGTTGGCGTGACTGAAAAATCGACATTGATATTTTCGAAATGCTTTTTAATTGCTTCTTTGATTGTTTTAAAAATTATTTGTTTCACTTGGTGATTCTCACAAATTTAAGTTTACCAACTTTTAAAATCTTCTCGCCACTGGTTTCGATAGTTAAGCTTGGATCAGTAATTTTTTCACTATCGATACTCACGCCGCCTTGTTCAACCAGGCGACGGGCTTCACCACGAGATTCAGCAAAACCGACTTCGCATATTAAATCGATGATATTAATCGAGTCATTTTCAACTTGATGTGTCGAAATTTCTGTTGGCATTTCCTTATTGGAAAAAACGCGAGAAAATTCCAATTCCGCTTCTTCGGCTTCTTCGGCATTGTGATACCTCTCAACAATTAATTTAGCTAATTCGGATTTAATATCGCGAGGATTTTTTTCGCTAGTTAACTCGTCTTCAATCACCTTCAAGGCTTTTTCTTCTACATCAGTGCAAAGCTTAAAATAAGTCAAAATGGCCGAATCTGGAATAGACATCACTTTACCATACATTTCGGTTGCTGAATCAGTAATAGCAATGTAATTATCGAGCGATTTGCTCATTTTTTCTTTGCCATCAGTGCCAACTAAAATTTCGGTCACTACTACATCTTGCGGTGCTTGGCCCATTTTCTTTTGCAAATCACGGCCAGCTAGTTCATTAAACTTTTGATCAGAACCAAAAGCCACATCAGCCTTAAGCACAACTGAATCATAAGCTTGCATCAAAGGATATAACATTTCATGCATGCCGATTTCAATCCCAGATTTTAATCTTTTAGCAAAATCATCTCTTTCAATTATTTGCTGTAGGGTTATTTTACTGGATAATAAAAGAATATCAGCAAAACTCATTTTCTCATACCATTCGGAATTATAGCGAACTTCGGTTTTAGCAATATCGAGAATTTGACCAACTTGATCAATATAAGTTTTGGCATTAGCTTTAATTTCTTCGTCAGAAAGCATTGGTCGAGTGGCATTACGACCAGTCGGATCACCAATTTTGGCCGTATAATCGCCAATTAAGAAAATGATGGTGTGGCCGGCGTCTTGAAGTTGCTTCAGTTTCCATAAAACTACGGCATGACCCAAATGAATATCTGGACGAGTCGGATCAACTCCAAATTTAATACGCAAGGATTTTCCACTAGCCAACTTTTTCTCGAGTTCACTTTTAACAATTACTTCTGTTACGCCGCGACTTAACAATTCATCGATATTCATTTTTTCTCACTTTCTTTTTCGTCAAGATGTTTTAATATGGTTCATCTATTAGTATTCTATCAATAAAGATGGTAGAATGTAAATATGTATAATAAATTTGATCATTTCAACCGCCTAAAAAAAGTTATTGATAAGAAGATTTCGCCGAATATCGATCTGCTTAAAGAAAAATACCAAGAACCGGAAGTTCAATGGTGGCGCAATCGAATGTTTGGTGAAAAACGGCTTTCTTGGAACAATCTTGGCTGGTTCCTTCTAAGATTTTTAGTCTGGATAATTGTTTTTACGGTTTTACTTTTGGTTTGGTTTACACCAGATTTGCCAACGCCAAACTCAATCAAAAATTATCAGGCCGCTCAAGCCACCCAACTTTTTGATCGCAACAATAAACCGATTTATACTTTCAACGGCGATGTTCGCCGTAATGTTATCAATGGTAATGATATGCCGCTTAATCTTAGAAACGCCACGATTGCGGCTGAAGATCATGACTTTTATCATCATTTTGGAATTGATTTCCGCGGATTAGCCCGAGCAGTTTATTATGATATTTTTCGTCCCGGTTCTGGGCTTCAAGGCGGTTCGACTATCACTCAACAATTTGTTAAAAATGCCCTACTAAATCCACAACGAACTATTATTCGTAAAATCAAAGAAGTCTTTTTGTCTTTGGAAGTGGAAGCAATGTATTCCAAAGATCAAATTTTGACCATGTATTTAAACGAAATTCCTTACGGTAGCAATGCCTATGGGATCGAAGCTGCCAGTCAAACATTTTTTAATAAACACGCTAAAGATTTAACTTTGGCTGAAGCGGCAACATTAGCAGCGCTACCACAACGACCAACCTATTTTTCACCTTACAGCACTCACCCTGATCAACGATTGGCTCGAGTCGATTATATTTTGGATTCAATGGTCACAGCTGGTAATATTTCCAAAGCTGATGCTGACAAAGCTAAAACCGAAGCCAAAACTCTGAAATTTACCAAACCAAGCGAATATATTGCTGCGCCGCATTTTGCCAGTTATGTTAAAGACCAACTGGTGGCTAAATTCGGCGAACAAACGGTTGATGAGGCTGGCTTAAAAGTTACGACAACTTTAGATTTAGACAAACAAAATATGGCGGAAACTGCAGTTAAAACCCAAGCGGCCAATAAATTCGGTAATATCAATGCCACAAATGCGGCCTTAGTTGCCATTGACCCGACGAACGGCCAAATTTTAAGTATGGTTGGCTCGGTTGATTATTTTAATAATGATATTGACGGTCAAGTAAATGTGGCTGATTCGCTCCGACAACCTGGGTCAAGTTTTAAACCAATTGTTTATGCCACAGCTTTTAAAGATAAATATAATCCTGGTTATGTTTTATGGGACGTTCCAACTGATTTTGGTAATTACAAACCACAAAACTATGATGGCACCACTCACGGACCAGTCACCATGAGAATGGCCCTGGCTGGTTCCTTAAACATTCCAGCGGTCAAAACTTTATTTTTAGCCGGCATTCCGAACTCTCTACAAACCGCTCATGACATGGGAATCACTACATTGAACCAACCTGATCGTTATGGTTTGTCGTTGGTTTTGGGCGGCGGCGAGGTTAAACTTGTAGATATGGTTGGTGCCTACGGCACTTTTGCCAACGCCGGACAATTTTCTTCCACAACAAGCATTTTGAAAGTTGAAGATAGTCACGGCAAAGTTTTACTCGATAATACCCAGAAAAATGATGCTAAACAGGTCATTGACCCGCAAATTGCTTATGAAATTTCTTCGATTTTATCTGACAATAATGCCCGTTCGTTTGTTTTTGGCGCCAATTCGGCTTTGAATTTTTCTGATCGTCAAGTCGCGGTTAAAACAGGTACGACTAGTGAATATCGCGACGCCTGGACGATTGGTTACACGCCGCAATTAGTCGCTGGTGTCTGGGTTGGCAATAACGACAATAGCAAAATGACGGCTGGCGCGGCTGGCGCGATGGCTGCCGCTCCAATCTGGCACAACTTTATGGCCGCCGCCCTTGCTAGTGAGCCAAAGCAAGATTTTGTGGCACCAGCAGGCATTACCACGGTCACGGTCGATAAACTTTCCAATAAATTACCAACCGCCGCTTCGCCGGAAACCATCACTGACATTTTTGCCGACTGGCAAGTACCAAAAACCACTGACAATATTCATCAATTAGTAAAAATTGATAAATCCACTGGAAATTTAGCCACCGATGATTGTCCTGATGCTTTTGTTGATAAGTGGTATATTACTAATCTTCATAGCGAAAATCCCACTAACCCAAATTGGGAAAATCCGGTTTTGGCCGCGGCTGAAGCCTTTGGTATTCATTTAGTTGGACCGAATATTGCTTCAACAAAAAAATTCTGTAGTTCCGTCGGTAATAAACTCGGTGTTAAAATTACTAATTTAAATGATGGCGATACAGTTAATTCAAATTTCACTGTTAGAGTTAAAACCAAAAGTAAGGTTACACATTTAGATTTATCGATTGATGGTCAAACAATTAGTTCAAGTGATAAATCACCATATAATTTTACAATCACCAATATCGCCGCTGGCGATCATCGTGTCGCAGTTGTTGCTTTTGATGTTAGTAATAATGCTAGTTCGGTTAGGGTCGACATTACAGTTAAAGCCGACGCCACACCGAAAGCCAGTTCTTATACACCAGACAATGTCTCTAGTGTTTCTGTAAGTGCCAATGACAGCAGTAATGCCAGTTTATCTTGGACAAATCCTGGTAATAATGATTTAACAAAAGTTAATATTTATATTTCTACAAATAATGGTGATCTGGGTGATTTAGTTAAAACTATTTCTGCCAACCCTTCAAGTAAGTCTAATATTGTCTTAAGCGGCCTTCAATCTGGTCAAACTTATTGGATTACCCTTCGAGCTGAAAATAGCGCTGGCAATGAGAACGCTGATTCCAACCAATATCCAGTGACTATGCCTTGATATCTTCTGAAGCTTATCGTTTTTGAGTACTTTTCTTTTTTGGCTCGACAAAAATCATTTTGCCGGCTACGGTTTGAAAAATCCGCACAACTTCGCAACTCAATTCTTTACCTAGAAGTTTATAACCATTTTCAACTATAATCATTGTACCATCAGGCATATAGCCAATCCCCTGATTTGGTTCTTTACCTTCTTGAATCACTTTGACCGTAATTTCTTCACCCGGAATCAGCACTGATTTAATTGATTCGGCTAACTCGTTAATATTTAAAACTTCAATTTTTTGAATCTTGGCAATCTTATTTAAATTATAATCAATGGTCAAAATTTTAGCATTAAACATTTTAGCTAATTTGATAATTTTCGCGTCAACCGGTTCACGATTTGAAGTTAATTCGTCTACAATTTCAATTTTAACTCGATTATTATATTGCAATCCTTCCAAAATATCCAAGCCCATCCGACCTTTAGTTCGTCTGACCGAGTCTGTTGAATCGGCGATATTTTGAAGTTCCGCTAAAACAAAATTAGGCACAATAATTTTACCCAAAATAAAACCGGAATGAGCGATTTTATCAATTCGACCGTCAATCAAAACTGAAGTATCCATAATAATATTATCCGAATGATGATTTTTGTCTTTATCTTTTAATGACGGCAAATTTCGCAGTAAATTATCAATCGGTTTAGCTTGAGCCAAAAATAGATCTAAGATTGAAACAGTCACAAAAATATCTACAATCATCGGAAACCAGCGACCGTAATTTCCTGGTAATTTGGCTAGTGGCGAAGCAATCAGCGAGCCGACTGCTAGACCAGTGATCAAACCGATTAAGCCAACAAAAAAGTAGGGGAAAGATACTTTGAGCAAGCGCCGAACCACAATTAAAATAGTAATGGCAAAAACTAAAATAATCAAAAAAAATAATAAATCTTGGCTGGAAAATTGATCGAAATTAAACATTAGCTGTCGCCTCTTTGATTGCCGCTTCTAAATCTTTAGCCTTGATCATTTCATCAAACCCCATTCGTTCGGCTTCAGCTAGTCGCTTTTTTTTAAATGAAACCGCTCTAATTTCACCAGACAAGCCCAGTTCCCCAAAAAGACAGGTTTTACTATTAATGGCTTTATTTTCCAAAGAACTGGCAATTGCTAAAGCCACAGCCAAATCCGCAGCCGTTTCTTTAATTTTAACACCGCCGGCAATGTTAATAAAAACATCTTGATTAGCTAAATTTAAGCCAGCTCGTTTTTGTAAAACGGCGATAATAAGTTGTAATCGATTTAAATCAAAACCGGCAGCTCGCCGTTGGGGAAAACCAAAATTAGCCGGTGTCGTCAAAGCCTGAACTTCAACTAGAAATGATCTCGTTCCTTCGACTGTGGCTGTCACGACCGACCCCGCCACATTTTTTAATCGTTCCTCTAAAAACAATTTCGATGGATTATTAATTTCGATTAAACCCTTTTCACCCATTTCAAAAATGCCGATTTCGTCCGTGGCGCCAAAACGATTTTTAACCCCCCGCAAAATTCGGGTATTTGAAAAATCCTCGCCTTCCAAATATAAAACCACGTCGACTAAATGTTCTAAAATTCTTGGGCCCGCAACCGAGCCTTCTTTGGTGACATGACCAACTAGAATCACGCTGGTATGGCTGCTTTTAGCAAAGGTTTGCAGTCGCATCGCACATTCTCTGACTTGAACAATCGAACCAGGCGTTGAAGGAAAATCAGTTGAAAAAATTGTTTGGATTGAATCGATAATCACCAAATCCGGTTTTTCGGTTGTAAGCACTTTTAAAATTGCATTTAAGTCAGTTTCAGCCAGCAATTTTAATTTTGGCGATTTAAGCCCTAATCGATCAAACCGCATTTTAATTTGCTCAACCGATTCTTCACCGGAAACATATAAAATATTATCTAAATTACTGGCGACCTGCAAAAGCAGGGTTGACTTACCAATTCCGGGATCACCGCCAAGTAAAATTACCGAGCCTGGTACAATTCCACCAACAGCTGAATCTTTAATATAGCCACCCAAAACTCGATCAAATTCAGCAATTTTTGTGCTGGAACGCTTAAAATCAGTCAAAGTCACGTTTTCCAAAGTGACCACTTCGGAAGTGGGCTGGTTTTGGGTTTTGCGACCAGTTGAATCTTTAGCAATTTTAAATTCCTTAAGCGTTCCCCATTGACTGCAAGAGTCGCATTTACCTTGCCACTTAATATATTCTTCGCCGCAATTATTGCAAACAAACATGAGTTCTGATTTTGCCATGATGTTATATTTATTATTTTAAAATTTCTTGACCAATTTCTTTAGCTTCATTAAGAAAAAATTCTTGCCATTCTTTATCTGGTAATTCGATTAATAATTTGGGATAATCACTGGTTTTTTGACAAAGCAAAAATTGTGCGCCCAGTTTGATTGGATCAATGTGAACATCGAATTTAATTTTTGCTTTTTTAATTAAATCCTTAATTTTGAATGCGCCTTTTTTACAAATTAGATATAAATCCATAAAATCTCGAGTCCGAGGTTTTTGATAAATTGTAAAAAGTTTATTTGTGGCAATATCAATTAAACTATCCACTTTAATACCATTATGCATAATTGGTTTTTCAATTTGCGTAAACGGATAGTAGGTGAATTCAGTTTTTAGAATTTGATTGGTAAAATTTAAGAAAAATAAATTACGATTGAAACTGGTGTTAAATTCGTAATTAATATAATTTAATAACTTTTTATTTTTTTTAAAAAAAATAATCACTTCTTCGATAGAAACTTCTTCTAAACTAAAAAAATCCAAATCATCAGACAAACGATATGGAATATAGAATTCGGTTAATGCAGTACCACCGGAAAAATAAAATTTATCGGCTAAATCACTTTTAGCAAACAGTTTTAAAAATAGTTTTTGTGTTTCAGTTAATATTTCTGTTTTCATTAGATTTTAGTAAAAACTTTAAATATCTTTTTTTTGAATCATCAATATCAAGTAAATTAATAAATTTCTTTAATAAAACCGATGAAATTTTTTCACCATCTAAGCCGAAATTAATCAATTGCTCTAATCGCCAAATTTGATAATTATCGACATCATCAATATTTTTTTCAATTGTATTTGACCAGTTCTTCATAACTTTATTATACCATATTTCTCAAATTTCTACCATAATTCAAAATAATTCTCTCTTGATAAATAATTTCTCCAACTGATTTTCAATTTTCCAAGCATTTCCATGTTCTAAAATTCCCAAGTATGATTGATATGTTTCGTTTTGAGGATTTTCGGTAATTCGTTTCAATATTCTCTGCTTGGTAGATTTTCTTAAAATTCGATGATCTGGGAAATGTATCCAACCAAGAAAATCGATACCGGAAGCTAGAGATTTGATATAAACTTTGTCGGGGTGGAGCTCAAGTTTTAGCTTGTTACGCAAAAACTTTCTGATTTTTACTAACACTTTTTCAAGATATATTTTGTCTTCCGAAAGTATGACAAAATCATCGGCATAGCGGATATAATATTT
>CAIRFN010000007.1 GCA_903877885.1 uncultured Candidatus Berkelbacteria bacterium | reverse complement strand
TAATAATATTAGTAATAATAAAATTAGGGAGTCAATTAGGAAGGGATGATCTATGCAGACAAGAACTAAGAAGTTGATATTAATCGTCGAAGATGAAAAAGCAATTGCTTCGGCCTTGGCTCAAAAATTCAGTTTAGTCAGGGAGTTTGATTTTATCAACGCCTTTGACGGCGAAGCGGGTTTAAAAAAGGCTGTAGAAAAGGAGCCAGATTTAATTCTGCTGGATATTATTTTGCCAAAAATGGATGGTATTGAAATGCTTAAAAGATTGCGACAAGATGAAAAAGGCAAAAATATCAAAGTGATAATTTTGTCTAATCTTTCCAATCCGGATAAAGAACGCGAAGCCAAAGAATTGGGTGTAACTGATTATATTATTAAAGCCGACTGGAGAATTGATGACATTGTCGCACTAATAGAAAGAAAATTAGCTCAATAATTCGGCCAATTTAATATTCAATATAAACAGATTTGGTTCAAATAATTAAGTCTGTTTTTTGTACAAATTAGAAAATATTAATCTACGTTGCCAAAAATCTTTATTTATAATATACTAAATATAAGGACAAAGTGGTGACGAACTAAAAAGGGAGGGGATGGATACAGTTCGAAAAACAATTATCGATGTGCTTTTAGAAAAAAATCGGCTCACACCAAATCAGGTGGGAGATTTTGATAAACAAGCGACAAACGAGCAAATTGAAGCTAAACTGCGACAAGAAAAGTTAGCAACTTCGGAAGATATTGCTAAAGCCTACGCGGTGATTTTTGACTTGCCGTTTATTCGGTTGGAAGGTTATGAAATCACGCCCGAGGCGTTTAATCTTATTCCTTTAGCTGATGTGCAAAAATATCAACTCATAAGTTTCGAGCGTCTGGGCGAACGAAAAATTAAAGTGGCGATTGGCGCGCCGAGCCAGTTAAGCGGTAATCCGCCGGCGATTTTAGCTGATCTTAAAGATAAAAAAGGTTTGATTGTTGAACTTTATATTACCACACCAGAAGATATTCAAAAGGTGGCCGCTCGATTTGCCAGCGGTCCAACAGCTGAAGTTAAAACTCTGGATAAAGACGTTTCTTATCCGGAAATTTCTCATCTGCGAACCGTAGATTTACGGACAATTAAAATTCCTTACGATGTTATTTCCAAATTTCCGGTGGAAATTTCTCAAAAATATAAAATGGTGGTTTTTGCCAGCACCGCTCCAAATACCATTCAAGTGGCATTGTCTGATCCAACCGATCAAAAAGTTCGAGAAATTTTAGACTTTGTCCGCAATAAAAATAATATTGTGATTGAAGAATTTGTCGCCAGCCCGACTGAAATTGACGAATCAATTAAGCTTTATTATCGAAAACCGGAAGAAAATTCGGCAGAAAGCCCAAATATGCCAGTACCGCCACCACCGCAAAATGTACCGACAATCACTTCGACTGCGCCAATTTCCGAAAATGTTACACCGGCTCCAGTTGCGCTGGCGGCTACAATATCCAATCCGTCGAATTCAGTTCAACCAGTTACGCCAAATGAACGCAAAAAATTTGTTCGTCGGCCGATTCCTTACGAAACCGCTAAAATCCAACAAGAACAGCAGGCTCAACTGACGGATCGTAATGAAGAAGAAATGGAAGCCAAAGCGGTGATTGCGCCGGAAAATGATTTGGATACGTTTTTGGGTCAGCCAGTTACCAATATCGATACTTTCAAAAATATCGTTCAAACCGGAAATATTCCGCAAATTTTAGCTGGCGTGGTTGCGCTTGGCGTAGCCATGAAAGCTTCCGATATTCATATCGAGGCTGAAGGCGCTGATTTGCGTTTCCGTTTCCGTGTTGATGGTATTTTGCGCGATATCTTAAAAGCGCCACTGGCTTTGCACGCTGCGCTCGTTTCGAGAATTAAAATTTTATCTCGTATGAAAATCGATGAAACGCGCGTGCCGCAAGATGGTCGGTTTGATGTTAAAGTTCAAGGTCACGAAATCGATTTGCGTGTTTCAACCCTGCCAACGATTCGTGGCGAAAAAGCGGCTTTGCGTATTTTAGATAAATCTCAAAATATTTATACCTTGGAAGATTTAGGCTTTTCGGGTCGAAATTTGAAAGTTTTGGAAGAAAATATCACCAAACCATATGGCGTGATTCTTTCAACTGGTCCAACTGGTTCAGGTAAATCAACTACTCTGTATTCAATTCTTAAAAAAGTTGCCGGTCCATCGGTTAATGTGATTACTCTCGAAGATCCGGTTGAATATGAAATGCCTGGCATTAATCAATGTCAGGTTAAACCAAAAATCGGTTTTTCCTTTGCTGAAGGTTTACGTTCGGTTTTAAGACAAGATCCAAATATTATTATGGTTGGAGAAATTCGTGACGCCGAAACTGCTGGTATGACGACTCACGCCGCTTTAACAGGGCATTTAGTTTTATCGACGCTTCACACCAATGATGCCGCTGGCGCTTTGCCGCGACTTACCAATATGGGCGTGGAACCATTCTTAATTACTTCTTCAATCAATTTAGTGATTGGTCAACGTTTGGTGCGAAAAGTTTGTCCGCATTGTAGACACGAGGCTAATATTCCGCCGCAACTTGTGGCCGATATTGAAAAAGAATTGGCGAATCTTAATTTACCCAAACCATATAAATTTTTTGAAGGCACCGGGTGTACGGAATGCAATAATGGTTATTCCGGCCGATTGGGTATTTATGAAGTTTTGTCGATGACAGAAAAAATTGAAGATTTAGCTATTAACCGTCGACCAGCTTCGGAAATAAAAGTGGCGGCCATTGCCGACGGCATGATTACCATGAAACAAGACGGCTTGATAAAGGCACTTCAAGGTTTAACTACTATCAGCGAAGTTTTAAGAGTCACATTAATAGAATAAGAACCTGCCTGACGGCAGAACCTTGTTGCTCAGTATTCCATCGCAATAAAATTATTAATTAGGAGGGTCTATGCAAATTGGTTTAATTCCGGAAATGAAAAAATTATTGGATATGGCAGTTGAGCGTAAAGCTTCGGACTTACATATCACGGTTGGTATGCCGCCAATGCTTCGAATTGATGGTGTTTTAATGCCAATCGCCCAAACTCAACCAGTTACTGGCGAGGTGGCGTTGCAATTGGTTCAGAGTTTCATGACTCAAGATCAAGTTGAACGGCTAAAAATCCGCAAGGAAATTGATTTTTCCTTTGGTTATCAGAGCATGCGTTTTCGAACTAATGTTTATTTTCAAAAAGGTTATATTGCCGCCAGCTTGCGAGTTATTCCCAAATTGGTTCAAAATATTGCTGAACTTGGCCTAGCGCCGATTTTGGAAAAGTTCATTACACCAAGTCAGGGTTTGGTCATTATTACCGGTCCAACCGGGCATGGTAAATCAACCACCTTGGCCGCGATGATCAACCAGATCAATCACACTCGAACCGAGCATATTATTACGATTGAAGATCCGATTGAATATGTATTTGAACACGAAAAGTCGATTATTTCCCAACGCGAGGTCGGTTCCGATACTAACACTTTCGGCCGGGCTTTACGTTCCGCTCTTCGAGAAGATCCAAACGTGGTTTTAATCGGTGAAATGCGCGATTTGGAAACAATTGAAGCGGCCTTGACTATGGCAGAAACTGGCCATTTGGTTTTTACCACTTTGCACACCAACTCGGCGGCACAAACGGCTGATCGTGTCGTCGATGTTTTTCCGCCGCATCAACAACAACAGGTTAGAATGCAATTAGCTAATGTTTTATTAGGCGTAGTAAGTCAAAGACTAATTCCAAAAGCTCAAGGTGGGCGAGTGGCGGCTTGCGAAATTATGATTGCCAATTCGGCGGTTCGCAACACGATTCGTGAAGGCAAAACTCATCAACTTACTAACATCATTCAAACTTCGGCCGCCGAAGGCATGATTAGTATGGATAAGGTTTTGGCCGAACTGGTTTCCAAAGGCGATATTACCATTGACAGCGCTTTAACCTGGGCCTTAGATCCCAAGGCGTTTAAGATGATGGTTTACTAGGCCGATAAACGCGCAGCGTTTTCGTCATGGCAATGACGCAACATCATCTATGGTTTTTTTATAGAATTTGTTATAATAGTATCAGGGAAATAAAACCGACATTCGTCGATTTTGGAGGGGTAAACTCATGGCTAAACTTAATCTTGGTGGCAACATTTCTCTTTTTAATCACGTTTCACTAAAAGAGAAAGTCTTTTTAACTCGCCAGTTGGCGACCATGCTTGGCGCGGGTTTAGCTCTCGACCAATCTTTTAAAGTGATCGCCCAACAAAGCGCTAATCCGTATTTGCAAAAAGTGGCGCAACAAGTCATCGCTGATCTCGAACAAGGCCAAAGCCTTTCTAATGCTTTGAGCCGATTTAAAGATGTCTTTGATCCGGTTTTTATTTCAGTTGTTCGTTCTGGTGAAAGTTCGGGTCAAATCGACAAAGTTTTAGATCAGTTGGCTGATCAGTTGGAAATGAATCAAGATTTTACCAGTAAAGTTCGTTCCGCTATGTTTTATCCGGCTTTCATTTTGATTGCCATGATTGGCATTATCGTTATTATGATGATTTTTGTTATTCCTAAACTTAAAACCGTGTTCGACTCGACCGGCACACAACTACCATTTGCTACGGCTATGATTGTGGCTTTGTCTGATTTTACAGTTAAATTTTGGTGGGCTGAATTAATCGCGCTTATTATTGTCAGTATAATTTTGTTCTACTTTTTCCGCGGTGAAAACGGCGGTAGTTTATGGGACAGATTAAAGATCAAATTCCCGGTGATTAAAGATTTATATACTCAAATTTATATGGCCAGGTTCTGCCGCACCATGAGTATGTTAATTGGCGCGGGCTTGCCAATTATCGAAACCATTGCCATTACTTCGGACGTGATTCAAAATCGTGTTTATGCTGTCAGTTTGAAAAACATCAGTGCCCAAGTTGAACGCGGCATTCCAATGTCGGTACCAATGCAACGTGATAAAAATTTTCCAGTTTTGATTTCCGAAATGGTTATGGTCGGTGAGCAAACCGGAAAAATGGAAATTGTTTTAAACAAAATGGCCGATTTTTATGAAAAAGAAACTGATAATATGATTAAAGGTTTGGCTGGTTTAATCGAGCCAATGATTATTGTGATTATTGGTGGCGGTGTTGGTTTCTTGGTTTACGCTATTATGTCACCGATTTATTCTATCGCCTCGACAGGCTTTTAATTTATCCTTAATAAAAGGCTAGTTGGTCGATTAAGCCTAAGGAATAATCAAATAATCAAAAAATTTGTCATTCTCGAGCCGGATGGTAATCCGACATCAAGAATCCAGAATTAATTATCCTGGATTCCAGATCTAGGTTGCCAACCTGTCTGGAATGACAGTAATAAAAGGAGAGAAAAATGAAAAAAGCTTTTACACTTATTGAACTTTTGGTCGTCATCGCCATTATTGGTATCTTGGCCGCCATGGTTCTAGTTTCATTGAATTCAGCACGTAGTAAAGCTAAAGACACAAGAGTAATCTCTGGTCTAACACAAATTCGCACCCAGTTAGAATCAGATAATACTGCTAATACTTTTGCTATCACTGCTGCTGATCCTACAGTGTTAAGTCCAGCTGTTGCCGATCTTACTGGTAATTATAAAACAGTTGTTACGGATATTCTAGCTAATGTTCCAACTGGTGGAAATTATTATCAAGCGTTGAATGCAACAACCTATGTTATCGAGGCTAAAACATCTACAGGTTATTATTGTATCGATAGTGCAGGTACAAGCAAAGCCTTAGCTTCTACTTCTACACCGATTGCTTTGACTGCGACTGTCTGTCCTGCTTCATAATTAGTTTTCAAGCAAATCGCCTCAACCGCCAAGCGGCGGAGGTGGGGCGATCCCTTGAGAAAAGATATAGATGAATAATATCAAAAGGAAAATATGAATGAAAAAGGTGTTAAATTTTTAGAAATTGCTTTAACTATTTTAATTGTTGGCGGTTTAGCTTATGGTGTAGTTATAGCTGGTTATTCGGTTAAACGAAATTCTCAAGATATTCGGGTGCGTTCGGATATTAAAGGTATAGCTCAACAACTTTCGATTTTTCAGGTCAATAATCAACTCGGGACTTATCTGGTTGGAAAATGCAACCCGACAACCGTGCCAAGTTGCGGTCAGCTAACAGCTAGCTGGCAACCAGCTTTAGTTTCACCGGAAACCGCGACTAATATTGCTAAATTTGCCAGTGATATTGACAATAATCAATCAGACTTTGCTGGTTATGTTACAATTCAAAGTGACGCCACTCATTGGACTGTTTCCGCGCTTTTGCCAAGTAAAAATGTAACCAATAGCCCGGATCAACCAACGATTTGCGCCAATGATGCCGGTAAAGTTAGATTGTGTACCAGTTTCCCCAATACTTTCCAAAATAGCCAATGTCCAGATACTGGTTTAGTTAACGGCAAAACCTTCACTTGCGCAGATATGTAAACGTAATCGAATTGTCATTCTCGAGCCGGATGGTTAATCCGACATCAAGAATCCAGATTAATTGTCCTGGATTCCAGATCTAGGTTGCCAACCTGTCTGGAATGACAAGCAAAAACTTAATACCATATGAACAACATTATTCTTGATTACTTAATTTTTATCATTTCTGGACTGATCATCGGTTCGTTTTTAAACGTGATTATTTTGCGATTCGATGATTTAACCACGATTTTCTTCGGTCGGTCGCAGTGCCCGCATTGCCAGAAAACCCTGGTTTGGTATGAACTAATTCCGGTTTTATCTTTTATTTTACTTCGCGCCAAATGCAGTAAATGCCAGAAACCGATCTCGTGGCAATATCCGTTGGTCGAAGCCGGTACTGCTATCATCTTTGCTTTAATTTTTTGGAAATTCGGTTTAACCAATCTTGAAACATATTTCTTGATGGCCATTTCTTGTGTCTTAATCGTGGCCTTGGTTTACGATATGTTGAACCTAGAAATTTCCGACTGGTTAATTATCATCGCCGCCGGCCTGTGGATAATTTATTTAGCAATATCATTTTTCTTTTTCCATGCTCCATACTCCATGCTTCTTTCTTCATTCTATGGCGCTCTTGCTCTCGGTGGTTTCCTTGGTTTGATGGTTCTAATATCCAAGGAAAAATGGATGGGCGCGGGGGATATTGGACTTGGCGCTCTGCTTGGCGCCATTATTGGTTGGCCATTAGTTTTAATCAGTTCCTTTTTCTCATTCTTTTTAGGCGCTGTTGTTGGAATTATCCTGATGATTTGTAAAATATCCAAATTAAAAGATCAATTACCGTTTGCGCCATTTCTAATTTTAGGTCTGTTTATTACGATTTTTTGGGGGAATCAAATTTTAACTTGGTATACACATTTACTTATTCGCTAAAATGAAAAAAAATCTTTATCAAAATAAAAAAGCTTTCACTTTGGTAGAAACGATGATTGTTATGGCGATCATGGCAATTATGATGACTATTAGCGTTGGGGTTTATCAATCAGCCAGACGAAATAAAATGGTTGAAAGCTATGCTTCACAGATTCAAAATGTTTTTGCCGAAACACGCAATTTAGCTATTTTGCCGGCTTTTGACGCTACATCTGGAATGAAAGCGGAAAGAATAAGAATTGTTTCAAGTCCGCCACAAATTTGGGGTTATCAGATTGACAAAAGTGGAAATCAGACTGGTGAAAAATTACTTTTGGATTTAACTGGAGACATAAAATTAGAAAATTTTACTTTTGATGTTAACTCTTGCTCACCTGATTATTGTCTTGATTTCGTTGCTGACAATGCGCCAACAATCGGTATGCTAGAAGATATATCAAATGGCAAGTCGCTTGATAATAATCTATCTTTTAAGATCCATAACACCACTATTCCTGAAAATAGTTTTACTATAACAATCGATAAATTAACTGGTTTAGTAACTTATGTTAAAACTCTATAAACATATGAAGAAAAAAGCTTTCACATTAGTAGAAATGTTGGTCACGCTGGGTATTTTGGCTATGGTTGTAGTTATGGTTTCTGGATTAGCCAATTTTACTGCCGGCCGACTTCGCTCCGCGCAAATTAAAATTTTGAATGATTCCATTCGCCGCGCTTTAGACGAAATGGCCGTTAGAATGAATAATGCGAATGACGAAGCGACAATCGGTGGTACTTCCGTCTATGGATTTAAAGCCTATGATTCTAGTCCAAATCAAATGGTTGTAATTGTTTCAAAAGGCGAGACCGGAAGTACAGTCTGTACTTATTTCGGTCTAGCTGACAATTCATTAAAAACAGCTCAAAATAATTGTTCTGGAGATTTGTTACATTCAACAGATTTATCATCAGTTGGTAGTAGTTTAACCCCTGAAAAAGTTCATATCAAAACTTTTGATTTAACTGGTTATAAACCAATGACAGATCCATCTAATACTAAATTTATCCCTAAATTAGCAGTTAAAATTACGGCTGTTAGCGCTAATGATATTAATGATGAAGTTAATTTGGCTACCACTTTCACTATGGATGGGGAAAATACCAGAAATATGGTTTCAATTCCAAATCCGGAATATACTGCGGCGCCGTAAGCTGGTCCATAATATTCTAAAGGAAAAAATGCGTCAAAAAAAAGGTTTTGCTTTAATTCTAGTCTTACTTTTTACTGCCATTGTTTTAATTGTCATCACCGCCATTTCTCTGGCGATTGTTTCCGATGTTAAACTTACTTCTCAATCAAAAACCATTACCGAAACCTATAGCCTAGCGCGAAGCGGTATTAATAACGGCTGGACTGCATATTTACAACAAGCTTCTAATGTTGAATCTGGAGTTTCTGGTGCGTCGATTTCTTCTATTCCGTCAGATAATGAAGTAAATATTTATTATAATGATCCTACTGATGGTTATAAAACCATTAAAAAATCACAATCAGACTTAGTAAATTGGAAAAATAGTAATTCAGATGTTTTGGTTGCTGGCGTATATATCTACCAAGTCAAATGTTCTGGTGGAGTATGCGACAATATTTTAAGCACCGGTTATAAAAACGGTCGCAAAATTACATTAAAAGCAAAAATTACTGATAATTCTGGTAATTCTATCGGAAATGGAATTCATAATAAAGATACGATCCGAATTTATCAAACCAGCGAATCTTTTTAATAATAATTTCTCCTTGTCATCCTCGAGTTGAATGGTAATTCAACATCGGGGATCCAGTAACAATTTTCCTGGATTCCAGATCAAGATTGCCAATCTGTCTGGAATGACATCATAAATAAAGGAGTACAAATGAAAACTAAACGAGCGTTCACCCTAATCGAAGTCCTAATCGCTATGGTGATTTTTATCATCGTAATTATTGCCTTTGTTGCCGTGGAAACCGGCAATATTAAATTTGGCGCACAAGACAAATACAAAGTTCAAGCCAATGGCATTGCTCAAGAGGGGATGAACATTGTTAAATCTATGGCTGACCAGCAAAGAACCGTCGGAGCTCCAGATATTACTACTGGTAATTGTCCAAATTTAGATACTTGCGCTGCCGGAATTTATTATATTCATATAGCAGATCAATCATTATATCGCTGTAAAGATGATGCTGGTAATTGGTCCACTGATCAAAAAGTTTGTGCAAATATGCCTAATGAAGATGTTATAACTATCGACAAAAAAGATTTTAGACGAACTATTAAAATTGCAGATTAACATACAAAGGAAAGAATAATGAAGAAATTAAGACAATTCAATTCTCAATCCTTGTTATTTTCACTAATTATTTTCGTATTAGTCCTAACTTTTGGTACCAAAGTTTTTGCCGCAACTAATCCTGGCCGCCATATCGGTGTCGATGTTTTTTGGGACGAAAATGGCATCACAGTCGATAGTAATTTCGATCTGTTATTACCAAACCAGAATATTATTGTTAATCCTCCGGCAGAACCGCCTTCGGATACTACACCGGATAATCCTTTACCAGTAGTTTTGGCTCCGATAGTTACTTTAACAGTAAATGGTTCGTCGAGCG
This sequence comes from uncultured Candidatus Berkelbacteria bacterium, assembly GCA_903877885.1. Classification (GTDB taxonomy): domain Bacteria; phylum Patescibacteriota; class UBA1384; order UBA12157; family UBA12157; genus CAIRFN01. The sequence goes on along the minus strand of CAIRFN010000007.1, from coordinate 54,598 downwards.
CAATTATCAATTCTCAAGGGTCTGCGATTCTGACTTGGTCATCGACACATGCTAACAGTTGTACAACCATTAATACTGATCCTAATTATATAAATCCAATAAGCACCAGTGGTTCGGCAATAGTTCATCCAATTGCAACTACTACAACTTATAATATAAATTGTGTCGGTGCGACGGGTACACCACCAGCTACTACTAGTGTAACCGTTTCAATACTTGACACAACTTTAACTGTTAATGGTCTGTCGAGTGCGACTATCAACTCTGGCGAAACAGCAACTTTGGTTTGGACTTCAACTAACGCAACTAGTTGTGACGATCAAGGTACGGGTTATAATCCAGGCTTGAATGGTAGTGCGATTGTTCATCCAACGACAGATACGGTTTATAAAATCAGATGTTATGATGCTACAAAAACAGTATCAGCTTACAAACAAGTTAGCATTACTGTTGCTTCTCCTCCTACTCCGACGCCAACCATCGAGGGCACGGCCGAAATCCGTTCTGGGTTTATTGCCAATACCGGCACAGACAATTTTAAAGCTACTTTTAAACCATTTACGCTTGGAAATCCGTCAGCTTTAGTTATTGCTCGTAACTTTTGGGGTGGCAACGATCAAATGCCAAAAGCGCACAGTCTGACATCAAACTCTTTTAGCTATTCTGGCGATGGCACAACTCAAATCGATGGCTGTAAAGATTCATCCACTGGTTACCCAGATATCGTTAGAACCGCCAGAGGTGTAACTACAACCACGAATCGATGCGGTGTTTATTACATCGGCCTAACTGGTCAAGTCAAAGATGTAATTACTGGCGGTTTTCATGCAAATTACAATATTAGTTCTGACCCGAATAAAACTATTAATCAAGTTAATTTTCCAGCCGGTTCTTTCACAACTGCGCCGACCGCAGTTATTCTTTCGAGAAACTGGTTTGAACAAAGTGAGCAAATGCCAATGGTGATGAATATTACTAAAGATGGTTTTCAATATACTGGCGATTTGACATATATTCAAACTGCCGGAGTAGCTTCGCATCTTGAATGCGTTGAAGATGGTGTTAATAATCCTTGTTATTATACGACTGACTGTGATGATACTTCCAGTTTAGATTTGAATGGCAATTCAGCCGCCAACTGGTGTGGTGTTCATTGGATTGCAATTAAAGGAAATGTTACTGATGCTATTCGTTCCGGTACAGGAGAAGATTGCGGCGCTAGTCCATATGGTGACAATGCTACAGGCACAACAAATATCAGCTCGGCCACGAATCTTAAAGCGATTGTCGCTGCTTTTGGCAGCACGGGTTATATTGATGGCCAACAAGATATTTATAGTATTTTTAATATTGTCCAGAATAGTTTTCAATTTTCCCCAAGAGTTTATTGTTTTGGTTCATCGACCACGAGACCATTTTTCTGGGTGGGCGCCAATGGTAATTTTAAAATTAATAAATATTCAAATGGTAGCCTTGGCACAACATATCAGTAATCTGTCTTGTCATTCCAGACCGGATGGCATCAGGATCTGGAATCCAGATTTCATAAAATGTTCGAGGAGTAAAAAAATATGTTTAAAAAACTAATCAAAAACAAAAAATTTCTATTTTATACTGCCGCGGTGGCAGTGGTTTTAGCGATTATGGTTGGCGTTTTTTTAAACGAAGGTTTTTTCCAAGCTAGTTCTTTGAATCTGGTTCGCCGGGCTCAAGTTCTAGTTTCTTGGGATGATCAAAGCCAAACTGTCACTGGCACTTTTGCAGTTTTGAATCCGCCACCAGCTCCAGATCCAAGTATTACTTTAACTGCTAGTCAGACAAGTATTACCTATGGCGATTCAGTAACATTAAATTGGACAGTGAAACATGTTAAAAGTTGTAGTTCATCTCACTTGGGTAGCTTTGCAATTTCAACCGCAACAAATAGTGAATCCGGTAATAAATCAGATAATCCAACAGCCAAGACAACTTATAAGATTGATTGTGATGGCGATCCGACAGCTACTAATCCGCATACTAGTCAAAGTATAACCGTTACAGTTGAACCAAAAGTGACTTTGGCTGCCAATCCAACAACTATCATTTCTGGTAATTCAAGTAAATTAACCTGGATTTTATCACCAGATGTTAAAAGTTGTACAAGAACTGGGTCTGGTTTTACATCAACTTCTATTTCTAGTGGCAATCAAGATGTTTCACCAACAGCAGCCACTACTACAAATTTCAATTATAACTTAACCTGTAAAAATAATGATGATATTTCAAATAGCGCTGAAGCCATAATTACGGTTAACCCGGCGCCACCTTCGCCGCCGACTCCGCCGACTCCACCGACTCCGCCAGCTCCGCTTCCAAACTCGGCTGATGAAGTTTTTACTCAAAATTCTGCGAATAACAAAGCCGATATTATTTGGGTGGTGGATAATTCTGGTTCAATGTACGATGATCAAGATGCTTTAAAAGATAATGCCGCCGCTTTTATTAATAATTTGACCGATCCGAATAATAAAATTGATTATAAAATTGGAATCACAACAGTTAAAAATGGTGGTGCTGAAGCAAACACCGATGGTCTTTTTGTTGGCGCTTACCCGATTCTAGATCCTAATTATTTGACAGTGTCAAATATTATTAATTATTTCAAAAGCAATGTTTTGGTCGGAATTAGTCAAAGTGTCGAACAGGGTTTGGTAGCGGCAGCCAAAGCTGCTGAAAATGGCAGTGTCAGTGCGCCTCAAAAATGGGGAACCACCATTAATAAAAATTATGGTTTTCTTAGGTCTGACGCTTGGTTAATTGCGATTATTGTGTCTGACGAAAATGATCAATCTTGTGGCAGTACGATGTCGTATATTAATCGACTTCGAGCGTTAAAAGCTAATCCCAAGAAAGTTGTGATTGATGTAGTTGTAGATACATCTAGAACAACCAGGCCCTCAAATATTAATGATTCGGTAAATCCAAATTGTGGTACAACTAGTGATACTCTCGGAAGCGATCGATATCAGCAAGCGGCCACAGAGACAGGCGGGCTTATTGCTAGCATTTTTAATTCCACTGGCACTATAGCTAACTATCAAAAAATTATGGATTTAATCAGTAATAATATTGCTGATTTAGCGAGTAGTTTTACACTAAAGAATAAACCAATCGTTTCGACGATCAAGGTTACGGTCAATGGCACGGTTATTGCTCAAGGTGATAATGGTTGGACTTATAATGAACTTAAACAAGCGATTGTTTTCGTTGGTTCCTTTGTGCCACCATCTGGCGCCACCATCCACGTGACCTATAATTATTAGAATTTCCTTTTTGTCATTCCGGACAGGTTGGCAACCTAGATCCGGAATCTAGGTTTTGCAAAATATGACAAAACACAAATTCAATTTTCAAGCCTTGTTATTTGCCGGACTGATTTTTATTCTAGTTCTAACTTTTGGTACCAAAGTTTTTGCCGCAACTAATCCCGGTCGCCACATTGGTGTTGATGTTTTTTGGGATGAAAATGGCCAACAAGTTGATAGTAATTTTGATTTGTTGTTACCAAATCCAACTATTGTTCAAAATCCAACAGTGACTTTGACGACTAGCCTGACATCGATTAATTCTGGTAGTTCTAGTACTTTAACTTGGAGTCCCAAAAATGCTACTAGTTGTACAAGTAGTAATTCGGATTTTCATCCAAATAATATTTATGGCACACAACCAGTGAGTCCAACTGTAGATACAACATATTATATTAATTGTATTGGTGCTGATGGTACAACCCCAGCTAATACTAGCGTAAAAATTACAGTAACTCCACCTGTGGCGCCGCCAGCGCCACTAATTACATCATTCTATGCTAGTCCCAGTGTTGTTACTTTGGGAGCGCCATCGACTTTAATTTGGACATCAATAAATACTGATCATTGTACTAGCGCAGATTTTAATACTTCCAATTCAATAAACGGCTCTGCACCAATTTCCCCTTCAACTGCTCCTACTACGACTTATCATCTGACTTGTTATAATAGCGCTGGTGCTTTAGTCGATGCAACGGCCGATGTTACTGTAAATAATATCCCACCGCCATTAGTGCCGCCAACAGTTACTTTAGTTGCTAATCCAACTACGATTACTTCTGGCAGTTCCAGCACTTTAACCTGGACATCGACCAATACTAATATTTGTTCAGCTGTTAATTTTGTTGTTTCTGGCCTAAACGGTACTCAAGCAATTTCGCCCACAACTACCACGGCTTATTCAATTACTTGTTATGGCGCCGAAGGCACGACACCGGCAAGCGCTTCGGTCAGCGTGGCAGTGATAGCTAATCCTGTAATTATCGAAACAGCCGAAATCCGGTCAGGGTTTGTTAACCCTAATTTAGCAAGTTATGATGACCAGATTACGGGTGCTTGGAATACATTATTTCAACCTTTTACCGGCAATGCTCAACCGTCAGCAATAACAATCTCTGTGAACTCTTGGGCGCGAAGTAGTATCATGGCAAATATTAATCATCTTTTTTCGAATAGCTTTGGAATTAATGGTGCCGGTGGTAGTGGCTGTACTGATTCAAGTAGTAAACCTGCAAATACCTGTGGTGCTTACTATATTATCCTAAAAGGTCAAATTCAAAATGTTATTACTGGTGGTTTTCATGCTAATAGTCCGATTGATGATAATATTAACCAAGTCAATTTTCCAGCCGGGTTTTTTGACTCGGCGCCTACTGTGGTAATATCTAGAAATTACGCTGGACAAGGAAATGATCAAATGTCCAAAGTTTTCAATGTGACTAAAGATGGTTTCCAATATGCCGGGGATGATTCAGTGGCTACAGATTGTTCTTATCAGAAAAAGACTGGCGAAACCGCTGAAGAAACTTATTTTAATTATGATCCTTATAATGGTGGATGGGTTACTTATACTTATGATGTTACGGTACCTGTTGCTAATCCTTGCGGTATGTATTGGATCGCGGTTAAAGGTGATGTCACAGATGCACTTCGGTCTGGTACTGGATTAAATGGTGGTTATCGGACATCTAATATGAGTATTGGCTTGAATGATAATCTCGGAGTTGTACCGTGGAATAATTTTACACCGAAAGCAGTAACTGCTTCTTATTCATGGACTAGTCAAGATCAGGATATATTTAAGATTTTTAATCTTACTTCCAGTTCTTTTAGTTATTTCTTTCAATATTATGATTTCGGGATAAGTTTTAATGATCAACCTATCTATTGGCTAGCTACAAATGGCAATTTTAAGATTAATAAATACAGTAATGGTAATTTGGGTGTAGTGTATCAGTAAAAATTAGAATTAGTATGAAAATAACACTAATTTAATCTTGAAAAAGTTCTCTAAAATCCGTATGATTAGTTTATGGAAAAAATAATTATTCATACGGATGGTAGCTCTCGCCAAAGTAATATTTCTTCATCTTCAATATAAATGACCATTTCAAAGATTTGTTATAAGTATTTAAATATAAAATTCATTAACACATTTTGCGTATATGCGCAAAAAATTATAAAAATTGAAGATAAAAATGCAAAAGAAAATAATGGTAAAAAAAGTTATTTTGACTACCAGACAAATTATGCTTTATTTGATCGATGCGCACAATTTTATGTATCAAATTTTTGATGGTAGTAAGAATTATCAAAAGGCGATTGACGATTATTTTTCTTGGCGAGAATTTGATAAAAGTCGTTTTCGAGCTATTTTAAACCGGTTAAAAAAAGAAAAAATTATCGAAGTTTTTCATAAGGATAACAGGGAGATAGTCGAGTTGACTCAAAAAGGGAAAAATTTGGTGCCCAATTATTTGGCTAGAGAAATGCCTAAAGTTGCCAAAACTAGTTGGGATGGAAAATGGCGAATTGTACTTTTCGATATTCCTAATACTAAGGGTAAAACCAGGGATGCTTTCCGACGCAAACTCCAGGAAATTGGTTTTTATCAAATTCAAAAATCAGTTTTTGTTTTTCCTTATGATTGCGCTCGCGAGATTAGTTATTTAAGAGATCTCTATCAAATCGAGCTATATGTTAAATATTTGGTGGCCGATATTATCGAATCAGAAATTGATTTAGTCTCTGAATTTGTCGATCGAGGTATCTTAAATCAAGGAAAGGATCTTAGATCAAGGAAAAGATAAATAAAATAATATAATCTAAAATAATTATTTAACACATTTTGCGTATATGCGCATAATGTGTTAAAAGAACTAAACAATATTTTTTTAGATTGTTTTTGGTCTTGATATTGTAGGGGAAAATCGGTAAGATATAGATATGGAAAAAACTGAAAAAATTCAAAAAATAATTATTCATACTGATGGTGGTTCTCGTGGTAACCCTGGGCCGGCCGCTTGCGGTGTGGTTATAAATTTAGGCGATCGAGTCGAAGAAATCTCCGAATTTATTGGTGTGGCTACAAATAATATTGCCGAATATTCAGCCGTTGTTAAAGCTCTAGAGTGGGTCAAAGAAAATATTAAAGACGATGTGGAAATCGATTTTTTTCTGGACTCACAATTAGTGGTGGAACAATTAAATGGTAACTACAAAATGAAAAATGAAGGATTAAAACCTTTGTTTTGGCAAATTCGCGGGTTGATGATGGATTTGGGTGGTCAAATTAATTTTAGTTACGTTCCTCGTGAACAAAATAAAGAAGCCGACGCTTTAGTTAACAAAGCGCTGGATAATCAAAACGGAGTTTAATATGAATTTTAAAGAAGTTGATCCAAGACAAAATTTTCCTCAATTAGAAGAAGAAATTCTGCAATTTTGGCAAAAGAATGAAATTTTTAAGAAATCCTTAGAAAAAGACGCTCCATCGGGAAAATTCGTCTTTTATGAGGGTCCGCCAACAGCCAATGGTAAACCTGGCATTCATCATGTTATCGGCCGAGCGTTTAAGGATTTAATTCCGCGTTACAAAACTATGCGTGGGTATCACGTCAGTCGTAAAGCTGGTTGGGACACTCATGGTTTGCCGGTGGAAATTGAAGTGGAGAAGCAACTAGGTATTTCTGGAAAAAAACAAATCGAAGATTATGGTGTTGCCAAATTTAATGAAAAATGTCGCGAAAGTGTTTGGACTTATAAAACCGAGTGGGAGAAATTAACCGAGCGAATCGGTTTTTGGGTTGATCTAAATAAGCCATATATTACCTACGAAAATTCCTATATTGAAAAAGTTTGGGGCGTGCTCAAAAAAATCTGGGATAAAGATTTAATCTATTCCGGTTTTAAAGTAGTACCATATTGTCCACGTTGTGGCACAACTTTATCTAGTCATGAAGTTGCTCAAGGTTATAAAATCGTTGAAGACCAATCGGCTTATGTAAAATTTGCTTTAAAAGACAAGAAAGATACTTATTTTCTGGTTTGGACAACTACACCATGGACATTGCCTGCCAATATCGCCTTGGCTATTAATAAAAATTTCAAATATGTTGAAGTAAAAACTGAAGAAGGTAATTTAATTTTAGCCGAAAGTAGGTTGAAAGTTTTGAAACCTAATTACGACGTTGTTCGTGAATTAAGTGGACAGGATTTGGTCGGCCAAGAATATTTACCGCTATTTGATATTTCTAAAATTGTCGAACTAAATCCAGCTAAAGATTATCGTGTCTGGGCGGCTAATTTTGTGACTGATACTGACGGTTCTGGCATTGTCCATATTGCTCCAGCTTATGGTGTTGATGATAAAAATTTGCAAGAAGAAAATAGTTTTTCTATCCCGATGACGGTTGGGCCAGACGGTAAAATGCTAACAGATCTTGCGAAAGAAAAATTTGTTAAAGATGCTGATGTTGATGTCAAAGCCGATTTAGCTGAACGTCACTTGCTTTATAAAGAAGAAAAATTTAAACACGAATATCCATTTTGCTGGCGCTGTGATTCACCGCTCATCTATTTTGCCAAACAAACTTGGTTTATCAAAATGAACCAACTTCGCGATAAATTATTGAGCAATAATGAGACAATTAACTGGATTCCTGGCTATATCAAAAATGGCCGTTTTGGCGAGTGGCTCAAAGATATTAAGGATTGGGCATTATCAAGAGAACGTTATTGGGGGACACCGTTGCCAATTTGGGAATGCGAGTGCGGCCAACATCAGATTATTGGTAGTGTGACAGAATTGAAAGAAAAAGCAATAACAAATTTTGCCGATGATTTAGATTTGCATAAACCATATGTTGATGAGGTAAAAATTAAATGTGATAGTTGTGGCAAATCAATGCATCGAGTTTCCGAAGTGATTGATGTTTGGTTTGACTCTGGTGCAATGCCTTTTGCTAGTGGAGAATTTCCGGAAAATTATCCGGCAGATTATATTTGCGAGGCAATCGACCAAACTCGAGGTTGGTTTTACACTTTGTTGGCAATTGCAACTTGTTTAGGTGAGGAATCACCATACAAAAATGTCATTTGTTATGCTCATATTTTAGATGAAACTGGTAAGAAGATGAGTAAGAGCAAGGGTAATATTATCAGTCCATGGGAAGTGATTGATCAATTCGGCGCCGACTCGGTCCGTTGGTTTTTCTACACAGTCAATGATCCAGGCATGCCTAAACGAATGAGCGCGCGAAACATGGAACAAACTTTGCGTCAATTTATTTTAACACTCTGGAATGTTTATTCCTTTTTCACTACTTACGCGAATATCGATGAATTTAAACCTGCTCTTCGCGATCCAAATTGGCAATCTAAATCCGAAAATCTTTTGGATAAATGGGTTTTAAGTGAGTTTAATCAACTAATAACCGATGTGACTGAAAATTTAGATGAGTATAATATTATGAATGCCGCCAGGGCAATTAGTGAATTTACTAACGAACTTTCAACCTGGTATTTACGCCGATCGCGCAAACGCCGTGATAATGATTTTTATGCCACATTATTTCATATTTTAATTAATTTGGCCAAGCTTTCCGCGCCTTTTATCCCTTTTACAGCTGAAGCAATTTATCAAAATTTGAAAACTGATGGTGCTGAATCTGTCCATCTTGCTGACTGGCCAAAAGCAGGGGAGATTGATCAAACAATTTTAGATCAAATGGCGAAAGTTAAAGAATTAGTTGAAAAAGCCCACGCGGCTAGGGCCGAAGCCAAAATCCGAATTCGACAACCTTTGGCTAGTGCCACAATTAAAATCGAATTAGCAAATGAACTGCAAGAAATTTTGAAAGATGAAATCAATGTCAAAGAAATAAAAGTTGACAAAAATATTACTAGCGAAATCGAGCTCGATACTAAGCTCACGAACGACTTGCTAGTAGAAGGTAGATATCGCGATTTGATACGAGTGGTTCAAGATCTGCGAAAAGCGGCTGGCTTAAATCAAGGCGATAAAGTAGAACTTTTTTACGGCAAGGATTTTGCTGATTTTGAAATAATTGAAAAATATACTGAAGAATTGAAAAAAGAAACTAACTTGTCGAACGTGAGCCAAGTAGAAGGCGCTGACATTATTCTAGGAGAAAAAGCGTGAAAATTGGTTGGCCAAAACTAAAGTTTAACTTTGGTTTTGATTGGAGTCTGTACATCATTCCAATTCTTTTAGCTGTTTTCGGGATTGTGATTATTTTTTCCATTAGCTACGGTAGTAAATCAAATATCGCAATTGATCAAATCGAATATTTAGTTATTGGTTTAATTGCTGCCGTTGCTTTAATGTTTTTCGATTATCGCACGCTCAAAGGTTTATATTTAATTCTCTATTTACTTGGTTTGGGTTTACTTTTATTGGTTCTATTTTTGGGTGCCAGTACTTTTGGCGCGACTCGCTGGATTAATTTATATGTTTTCCAACTTCAACCATCGGAAGTTTTTAAATTGGTAGTGGTGATATTTTTAGCCAAACTTTTTACTGACTGGGCCGGCGAGTTTGATTTAAAAAAATATTTCTGGGTTTTAGGATTAATTGGTTTGCCGCTTTTACTTATTTTAGTTCAACCAGATTTAGGTACGGCTTCGGTTGTATTTATTGTCACGATTGTGATGTTAATTCTTTCGCCAATTAAAAAATTGTATTTAATTATCAGTTTGGCAGTTTTCCTCTGTTTAATGCCGGTAGCTTGGCATTTTTTAAAGCCATACCAAAAAAATCGAATTGAAGCTTTTATTAATCCGGCGTCTGATCCGCATGGCGCCGGTTACAATGTCAGTCAATCGAAAATTGCCATTGGCTCCGGCGGCCTAGTTGGCACTGGTTTAGGCAAAGGTTCGCAGTCGCAACTTAACTTTTTGCCAGTGGCTCACACTGATTTTATTTTTGCCGGCACTGCCGAATCGACCGGGTTTTTCGGCTCAATTTTTCTGTTTATTCTATTAATGATTTTAGTTTTTCGAGTCATAAACGTTGCCAAAGTGGCTAAAGATGACTTTGGGATGTATTTGAGTGTTGGCTTTGCGGCCATGTTTTTGTTTCAAATTCTGGTTAATATTGGCATGAATATGGGAATTATGCCAGTAACTGGTATTCCGCTACCTTTTGTTTCTTATGGCGGCTCGGCCATGCTAACTAATATGGCGGCGATTGGTATTCTACAAAGCATTTACATGCGTCATCGCCAGATTAATTTTTAGTCTTGACAAACATCGACAACTGTTATATTATAGATATGTAACAGTCCCCTCGGGGATTTTTTGAAATCGACAAAAATTTATATATAATAAAATTAAAGAAGTTAAAGAGGATTTATGTCAGAAATTGCCATTATCAAAACTGGGGGAAAACAATATAAAGTTGAAGCCGGCGACGTGATCAAAGTCGAAAAAATCGAAGGCGAAGATAACGCCAAACTCGATTTCGACGATATTTTAGGTGGTAAAAAAGTGACCGCTTCGATTTTGGGCCAAGGTCGTCATGATAAAATCACAGTTTTGAAATTCAATTCTAAGAAACGTTATCAACGAACTAAGGGTCACCGTCAAGCGTTTACTGAAATTAAGATTGAGGCTATTAAATAATATGATTGGAAAAATTCAAAATTTTTTCATCGGATCATACGAAGAATTAAAAAAAGTCATTTGGCCAGACCGTAAAACAGTCATCAACCATACGATTATTGTGATTGTGGCAGTTGCCGTAGCCATGGCTTTAATTGCAGCGATTGATTTCGGATTATTCTCCACAATTCAATGGCTCATCTATTCTAAAGTCTAACCAAACAATCCACTTTAAAAAAGAGGACAAAATGGATCAAAATAACCAAGCACAAACAACTAAAGACCAAATCGATCAAACTTCAGCCGAAGAAATTAAGGTTGAAGATGATATAATTCAGGAAGTTGGTCGCGAAATCGAAGCGGCTGAACCAACTGAAGATGCGGCTAAAGACACTAAAGAAGAATCCGAAGAAGATATTGTTGATGATGCGGTTGAAACTGAAAATCGATTTTTAACCCAAAAGCAAACTGGTGACCGTGGTTGGTATGTAATTCATACTTATTCTGGTTACGAAGAACAAGTGGCGGAAAACCTTAAACAAAGAATCGAATCTTTGGGTATGGAAGATAAAATTTTCCAAGTTTTGGTGCCGAAAGAAAAGCAAATTGAAATCAAAAATGGCAAACGAAAAACTGTCGAAAAAAGAATTTTCCCAGGTTATGTCATGGTCGAAATGACCGTTACCGACGATTCATGGTATATTGTTCGAAATACTCCAAACGTGACTGGTTTTATTGGTCTCGGGGTGCGACCAACTCCAATGATGCCAGATGAAATCGATCGAATTAAAAAACGGATGGGTGTAGAAGAACCGAAATATAAAATCGAATATCGCCCTGGCGATTTGGTTCGTATCAATGATGGTCCGCTCAAGGGTTTTGAAGCCAAAGTGACCGAAATTGATGAAAGCAAAGGTAAAATTAAAGTCTTGGTTAATATGTTTGGTCGTGAAACACCAGTCTCCCTCGACTTTTTACAAGTAAATAAAGTATAAATAAAATATTCCAAAGGATATCATGGCAAAGAAAATTAAAACAATCATCAAATTACAAGCTCCAGCCGGAAAAGCTAATCCAGCGCCTCCAATTGGTCCAGCTTTGGGTCAACATGGTTTAAACATCATGGACTTTGTAAACAAATTCAATGAAGCGACCCGTTCCATGGGCGACACTGTTATTCCGGTCGAAATCACTGTTTATGAAGATCGTACTTTTGATTTCATTATGAAACAGCCACCAATGGCTAACCTCATTATGAAAGCGGCTGGTGTGGCTAAAGGTTCAGGCGTGCCGAATCGTGAAAAAGTTGGCAAAATCACCGAAGCTCAAGTTGAAGAAATTGCCAAACAAAAAATGCAAGATACCAATGCTTTTGAACTAGAGTCAGCTAAAGAAATCGTTCGCGGAACCTGCAAAAGCATGGGGATTGAAGTTAAGTAAGAACCTGCCTTGCGGCAGAACCTTGTTGCTCTGTATTCCATCGCAATAATTCACTATGAATATCATCGATATTAAATCAAAAGATAGTCTAAAAAACGCCACCGAAGTTTTAACTTCTGGTGGTGTTTTGGTAATGCCTACCGATACGGTTTATGGGATTGGTTGTATTTTAAATAAAACAGCGATTCGCAAACTTTACAAAATTAAAAATCGGCCGGCGACTCAACCAACTGCAGTTTTAATGAGTCGCAATGTTTTTGATGGTAAAAGAAACAGTGATTTGGTTTTGGACTTAAAATTAGATCAGAAATTCTATTCTGGCGAATTAACGATTATCGATGATATTGTAAATTACGCCATTGAATTTCCCAAAATGATTGTGGCCGAAGACAATACGATTGGCATTCGACTGCCAAATCATGCGTGGCTTTCTAAGCTCATTGACGAAGTTGGTCCAATTGTGACCACTTCAGCCAATAAAAAAGGCGAGCCTACTCCTGCCAATTTTGCTGAGGTTTCAGATCAAATCAAAAAAGAAGCCGATCTAACCATCGAAACTAATGAAAAACTCAAAGGCACTCCGAGCTCAATTTATCATTTAGACCTCAAAAAAGACATTCGGTAATTAAAATTATTTTATACACAAAAAGGAACCGCTTGCGCAGTTCCTTTTTGTTTATCCTCTCCTTTGAACCTCAACCACCCTTACGGGATTTTACCAGCCTCAAATTTTTTTTAAAGTACAAGACTGGGGTGAAGGTAACAGAGAGAAACTGGCCAACCTGAGTACATCCGCTACAAACGGGTAGGCGAACCAGATTTCTTCCTTTTACCTTGATACAGGTCTTTCGACTCTGTTAAACTATTATACCATATTAAACCTAAAATGTCAATAGAGCGGCCGTCTTTACATCTTTTTATTTAATATGTATGATTAATATGTGGTCCCGGAGGGGTAATTTTAAATATCGGAGGGGAATATGAACTCGATGAATCAAGCACAGTCAACGTCGCATATCATGCCGCGCCAAATCAAAAAAAGTTTTGTGCCAATGCTTTTGGTTGGTCTGATTATTGTTGCCTTAATTATTGGCGGCTATTTTGGTTTCATTGCGCTAACTCAGAAATACAAAATCGTATCGACCAAAGGCAGTTCAGAGGTGATTGTTTATTTAGCTAAATCTGATGCGAATGCTAAAACAATTACTAGTTTAGTTAATCGGGTTAAGAGCGATGCCAAAAATAACAAAAAAATCAAACCAGTCAAAGGTCAAGTTGTCACTTACAATATAAAAGTTTTTGATGATAAAACTATTGCCGAAAATTTGGTTCATCATACGACGGTTTTAGGCGCAACCAAATCTGGTCCAACCATAGTTAAAGATCAGGTAATGCAAGCGCAAAAGGCGATGCAGGATCATTTGATTTTTACAGCCAGCAGTAATAACGCTTGGCAAGTAATTTACGGTCCAAATTACCAATATTTAAAGCCGGCCCCAGTGGCGACTCCAACTTTATCATTATCACCAGTTCCAGTGCCAACAGCGCCATCACCGACTTTAAATGCTTCGACCAAACCCTCAACAAAATCATCTTCCAGTCATGGTCCGAGCGACAGTAAAATATTTTAAATTTATTTTTAACCTCAAAAGTCTGATATTTTCAGGCTTTTTTGGTACAATTAAAACATGGAAAACGAAGTTGAATTTGATCGAAAATTTTGGGTCGCGCTCTCAACTCACCCGAAAATCGGTGCCAGAACGCTGACAAAGCTTTACAAACGTTTTGGCAAGATGTCAAAAATCTGGACAGGTGAAAAAGGAAAATTGCTTGAGTCAGGGTTAGATTCTAGTCAAATCAAAGCGGTTTTAGAGGTAGTGGCCGGGGTTGATCCGGATCGCGAAATGGCCAAATTAGATCGATTTAAAATCAAAGTTTGGACTCTGGCCGACAAAAGTTATCCACAGCTACTTAAAGAAATTCCTGATCCGCCGGCAATTTTATATTATCGCGGCGAAATTTTACTGGTTGATGAACTGTCAATCGGTGTAGTTGGTTCTCGAAAATATACTGATTATGGCGAGCGGGCAGTGGAAAAGTTAATTTATCCGCTGGCCAAACAAAAAATGACCATTATTTCAGGGTTAGCTTTAGGAATCGATACCTTGGCTCATACGGCCGCCTTGCGTGCCGGCGGCCGTACCCTGGCAGTTTTAGGTTGCGGACTGGATCAAATCTATCCTGCGAGCAATGTGCGCCTTGCAGACCAGATCATTCAGGGTCGGGGAGCGATTATTTCGGAATTTCCTGTCGGTACGCCGGCCTTAAAATTTAATTTTCCGATGCGCAACCGAATTATTGCCGGAATGTCGCTGGGTACTTTAGTGATTGAAGGCGCGGTTGACTCCGGCTCGCTCATTACGGCTCGAGCGGCGCTCGATTATAATCGTGAAGTTTTTGCTGTTCCTGGTTCAATTTTTTCGGAAACTTCGGAAGGGCCAAATCGGTTAATTCAAATGGGTGCCAAAATGGTTATGGACGCCCAAGATATCTTGGTTGAATTTAATATGGAACAAAGTTTACTCGAGAAAGAAGCTCAAGCTGTGATTGTTGCCGATAGCCAAAACGAAGAAATTCTGTTAAGATTATTGAAAGAACCAATGTTGGTTGATGAGCTGATTATGGCCACAAAAATGGCTCCACCCCTTGTCAACACCACCCTAATTATGTTAGAAATGAAAGGCGCGGTTTCCAACCTCGGAGGCACAAGGTATGTTATTAGGGGGAAACTGAAAAATTAATTGGATAATGCAGAATTCAGAATTAATTAATTATGCATTCTGAATTAAATAATTACTTATGAATTTAGTTATCGTTGAGTCGCCGGCAAAAGGCAAAACAATTGAAAAGTATTTAGGCAAGGACTATAAGGTTCTGGCCTCTTTTGGTCATGTCCGCGATTTACCGAAAAGTAAAATCGGCGTTGATGTTAAAGATAATTTCAAACCAAGTTATATTATTCCGGCTGGAGCCAAAAAAACCATCAAAGCCTTGAAAGAGGCGATAGCTAAAGCCGATACTGTTTATCTTGCTACTGACTATGACCGCGAAGGGGAGGCGATTGCGTGGCATATTGTCCAAGCAACTGGTTTGAAAGATAAAAATACTAAACGAATCACTTTTCACGAAATTACTAAACCTGCGATTTTGGAAGCGGTTAAAAATCCGCGTCAGATTGATTTGAACCTGGTTGATGCTCAACAGGCTCGCCGGGTTCTGGATCGGTTGGTTGGTTATAAACTTTCGCCATTTTTATGGGCCAAAGTGGCTCGCGGCCTTTCGGCTGGCCGGGTCCAATCTGTGGCTTTGCGGTTGATTGTCGAGCGCGAGCGGGAAGTGGAAAATTTTAAATCTGAAGAATATTGGTCAATTGAAGCCATGTTATCGACTATCAAAAAACCGTTTAAAGCGATTTTAACCGAGATTGATAGTAAAAAAATCGACAAAATGGCAATTTGTGCCGATGTTGATGCCCAAAAAATCTTAGCTGATTTGGAAAAAGCAGAATATATTATTAAAAGTTTGGAAGAAAAAGACCGAGTTCGCAATCCGTTGCCGCCATTTACAACCAGTACTTTGCAACAAGACGCTGGCCATAAATTAGGTTATTCGGCCAAGCAAACCATGCGCCTGGCTCAAAAACTCTATGAAGACGGTTTAATCACTTACATGCGTACCGATTCGGTTAATATTTCGCCGATTGCGGCCAAAGAAGCGGCCGAAGTTTTGAAAAGAGAATTTGGCGATAAATACGCCTTAACTTCGCCGCGATTTTTCAAAACCAAATCCAAAGGCGCCCAAGAAGCGCACGAAGCAATTCGTCCAACTGAACCAGGTTTGCGCCCGGAAGCAGTCAAATTAGATAGTCAAAGCGAGCGAATGTATAAATTGATTTGGCAGCGTTTTATGGCTAGCCAAATGCCGGAAGCTGTATTTGCCGAAACTCAAGCCAAAATTAGCGCTGGTAAATACGGTTTTAACGCTAATGGCTCAAAAATTAAATTCGACGGTTTTTTGAAAGTTTATAATATCGAAGATGATGATCGCGCTAGCCAGCAATTGCCACCGCTTAAGGTTGATGAAAAATTAGATTTAGAAAAATTGGAAAAACTTCAGCATTTTACCGAGCCGCCGGCTCGTTACTCTGAAGGCACCTTGGTAAAAGAACTGGAAAAACGGGGGATTGGTCGACCGTCAACTTACGCGCCAACCATATCGACAATTCAAGAACGTGGTTATGTCGAAAAATTGGAAGGTCGGTTGAAACCTTTGGAAATTGGTGTTCGGGTTAACGATATTTTAGTCGAGCATTTTCCTGAGATTGTGGATTTTGATTTTACGGCCAAGATTGAAGATCAGTTTGATGATATTGCCGAAGGTAAAGTTGGTTGGCAACCAGTGATTAAAGATTTTTATGAACCGTTTGAAAAACACTTGGAAGAAAAAACCAAAAGCGTGGTGAAAGAAAATCTGGATGAAGAAACCGATGAAATTTGTCCTGACTGTGGCGCACCAGTGGTAATCAAACACGGTCGTTTTGGCCGATTTTATTCCTGCTCAAAATACCCGGATTGTAAATATACTAAACCTTTACTTGATGCTAAAACTCAAGAAGCGGCGGAAAAGGCGAGTGAGGAAAAATGCGAAAAGTGCGGTAAACCAATGGTTTTAAAGCAATCGCGTTTTGGTGCATTTTTGGCTTGTTCAGGTTACCCGGAATGTAAACAAACTAAGAGTTTGGCACCGGCGGCAGAAGTGCCTTGCCCAAATTGCGGTAAAAAATTATTAAAACGCCGCAGTAAACGCGGCCGCATGTTTTGGGGTTGCGAAGGTTATCCAGAGTGCAAAACCGCATTTTGGAATGAACCAACGACTGAAAAATGCCCAAAATGTAAGGGTATAATGACCAAAACTCCCAAGGGCGAACTCCAATGCCCAGTGTGTAAAGAATAGTTCTCATTATAGTTGTCATTCTAGAGCCGAGTGGCACTCGACATCAAGAATCCAGTAACTGGTTACTAAACCTATTGTTCCACCTACGAGGTGGATGGAAAGGTATGAAAAGATATAAATTTTATATTTTTAAGTACGAAAAAACCCGCGAACTAGAGGGCGGGCTTTTCCGCCGCTTTCGCGGGTTATTGGTTATATTTTATCGACGCAGACGGTAGTCTTCCTCTTCGGTCATTTTCGGCTGGTGTTCAGCCTGTTCTTCGAGATGTTTCTGCTTCTGCTCACGCAGAGATTTTTCAACGTCCTGAATTTCGAGGCCCCATTTACTGGATCCTGGGAAATCCCAATATTTGCGAAGCGCTTCCAGGATTGCATCGTGATTTGACGGGATTTTGGTGTCCATAATCAATCGATGGAGATGAAGAATCTCGCCAGCAGATGGACTGGGCTTGCATCGCTTAATGGCATCCACAATCGTTTCGTGAAATGGTCGTAAAGACATAACGTCCTCCTCTGGATTTTGATATAGCAATTATATGGTAAAATCCGTCATTTGTCAAGAGTAAGTGTATTTTTTAAATACGAAAAAACCCGCGAAGACGGGATGAAGAAATAAAAATAAATTTATGTCTTCACGGGTCTTTTCGCGGGCTGTTAGAATGTGCCTATGCTTTCGCAAAATGCACGTGATTGAAGCTTACTCCAGGCTTTTCCTGGAGAAAGACTTCAGTGTGCCAGTCGTGAACCACGGTGTGGTCCACGGTATAGACCTGACCGACAGTTAAATGTTTTTTAGCCGTGGCCTGGTCACTGTCATACCCATTTTTAGGGTAGGAAAACCGGACTTTTGTCCCCTTTGGGGACGTGATGTCCATACAATCTTTCATCTATTTCCTCCTTTTCGATTTCCAGATTCAATATAATATCATACTCCAAAATCCCTCAAAAGTCAAGAGGACGGGGCTCAAACCTCACCTCCACTTCCGAAGTGGCGGTGGTGGAAAATGCCCCTTGCTAAAACATCCAGTAATTTATATATTCAATATATGCGGTTACCGAAATCGATCGAAAATTTAATTGAAGAATTTGGAAAACTGCCTGGAATTGGGCCTAAAACCGCCGGGCGGCTGACTTTTTATTTACTTAATAAACCTGATTATGATATTAAAAACCTGGGCGAGGCGGTTTCAAATCTCAAGAAAAACCTAAAATATTGTTCCGAATGTTTTAATATTACTGAAAGCGAACCGTGCGAAATTTGCGCTAATCCTCAACGCGATAAAACTAAAATTATGGTAGTGGAGGAACCTCTTGACATTGTGGCACTGGAAAAGACCGATTACGATGGTTTATACTTTACATTAGGCGGGGTAATTTCGCCGATCGATGGTATTGGCCCGGAAAATTTGCGTATTGCGGAGTTTTTAGCTAAAATCGAGAAGAACCCCGAAATTAAAGAGGTGATTTTGGCTACCGACCCATCATTGGAAGGGGAAGCGACCAGTATGTATTTGGATAGCCAAATACATAAAAAAGGCTTCAAAGTTAAGGTGACCCGGATTGCCAGAGGTTTGCCGGTTGGTGGCGATCTGGAATATGCCGATGAAATCACTCTAACTAGAGCATTAGAGGGAAGAAAAGAATATTAATAATTAGATAATTCAGAATTCAGAATAAAAGAATTAAAAAATAAATTAATTAATTCTGCATTCTGCATTAAATAATTAATAAAGGGAGATGGAAATGACAGAAGATCAACTTTTAGAAGGTGTCTGTGAATGTGGCGAAAAAGGTCCAATTGGGGATATTTGCGACATTTGCGGTGGTGTTTTTTCGGAAGGTAATTCCGCTTATGATGAATTTGACGATGAAGATTTGGAATCGTATCCGAAAGATATGGTTCAAAAAGATGGTGAGATTGAAATCGTGCCATTAGAAGAGGCTGACGAAGAGGAAGAAGATAAATTTGACGATTAAATTTTTTAATACCTTAGATCGTAAAATCGAAGATTTTAAACCAATCGAACCGGGTAAAGTTAAACTTTACACTTGCGGTCCAACGGTTTACGACTCGGTTCACATTGGCAATTTGCGCGCCTATATTTTTGCTGATCTTTTGACCAGAGTTTTGACTCACGCCGGATACGATCTGAATCGGGTGATGAATATTACTGATATTGACGATAAAACAATCAAAAAAGGCGAGGGCAAGAGGGCGGAATTTGAGCAGGTGATTAAAAAATATGAAGACCAGTTTTGGTCTGATTTTTCCCAAATTAATAATCTGAAGCCAAATGTGGTGACTAACGCGACTAAATACGTTGACAAAATGGTTAAATTTATCGAAGTATTGCTGGAAAAAGGTTTGGCCTATAAAACCAGCGACGGTTCAATTTATTTTTCGATTGCCAAATTTCCTGAATATGGTAAATTGGCGCATTTGGATCAGACTAGTTTAAAGCCTGGTGCTAGAGTCAATCAAGACGAATATGACAAGGAAAACCCGGCTGATTTTGTTTTATGGAAAGCTTGGGACGAAGCTGACGGCGAGATTTTTTGGGAAACGTCACTTGGTAAAGGTCGGCCTGGTTGGAGTATTGAATGCTCGGCGATGTCGATGGATATTTTGGGTAACACTCTAGATATTCATACCGGCGGCGTTGATAATATTTTTCCGCACCATGAAAACGAAATTGCTCAATCTGAAGGCAAAACCGGGGTTAAATTTGTTAATTACTGGCTCCACAACGAACATCTTTTGGTTGACAACAAGAAGATGAGCAAATCCTTAAATAATTTCTATACTTTAAACGATATCAAAGCTAAGGGTTTTTCCGGGCTCGATTTTCGTTATCTTTGCTTAGGGGCCCATTATCGAACTAAAATGAATTTTACCTGGGATGGTCTGGAAGGTGCCAGAAACGCGCGAACCAGATTAAAGCGGATAATCGAGGATTTTGATGTAAATATTGGTAGTATTAACACTGAATATTCTGGCCAGTTTAACCTTAAAATGGCTAATGATTTAGATTCGCCAGGGGCATTGTCAGTTCTTTGGGAATTGGTTCGCGATGACAAAATTAGCCCTGAAGATAAGCTAGCAACCGTTGCTGAAATGGATAGGGTTTTGGGTTTGGACTTAATTCAAAAAGAGGCTAAAACCGAATTATCTGTCGAACAAAAATCAATGGTTGAAGAACGCGAAGCGGCGCGCAAGGTTGGTGATTGGGCTAAATCTGATAAAATAAGAAGCGAGTTGGCCGAGCAAGGCATTAATATCGAAGACACGGCTGAAGGCACAAAAATACTAAATAAACCTTGACAAACCAGTCGGTTTGTGTTACAATTTAGTGTTGAAAATAAAAAAAGGAGAGGGCCAAGGTGCCCTTCTTTTTGACAAAAGATTAGCTGGGGTTTGTGGAGAGTTGACCCTTATTATATTGGGTCTGCCCCTCGTCCCTTACTCCGGCTAATCTTTCGCCAAAAAGATCTCCGCCCTTTAACAAGGCCAAAATCTTTTGGCAAAAAAATTCGCAATCGAAATTCAGTTGAGGAGGTATCGACATGCGAGGTAATTTGAAAATTTGGTTTCTTGCTGTAATCATAGCGATTACAGTAGCGCCGATTCTGGCGCAAGACTTTCAATGGAGTGGTGGAATTTCCATCACTGAATGGACTGACCTAACTGGGCTTTCGTCACGTTGTAATGCCAAGCACTTTGGTCGTCCGGTCGGTGGTACAAGCACCAAGATGAATGTTTTAACTGTGGTAACAGCGCATTCATCGATGTCTTACGAAGTTTCGCTTTCCACTGTCGGTATCGAAGGTGGAAAAATCGAAGAGGCGATTATGACGCCAGATGGTGGCAACACTGTTTGGCAGACTAATTTTTTTGTCAATAAGGGCTATTCATTATCATTACCTATCGGCAATGAGCCGGTGTTAATGAAATGTAAAGTTCTAATGCCAAAGAAAAAGGCGAAAGATAAGGATGTCTATGAGTCGCGCGATATTGCAGTCGCGTTAACGCCTGGTGAGATGTCAAGTCTAGAATGGAAAGTCGCGGTTTGTGATAAACATAATAAAATCACAATCGTAATTATTCCGATTACTTATGACTCAACTCGCAAGGTAACAGTCGGATTCGATATTATGGTCCAGCAGGCAATGCCTGATTTCGACCAAATACCGAATACTATTGACGGCGATCATACGACATTTACGTATCTTAGAGGTTTTGTGCCCAGTTGGGCAACACCTGATCCGGCTGTGGTGGCTTTGAATAACACAGTGGCTGGTATGACTAATAATCATACCCAACCGCCGCCAAGTCCAAGTCAACAAGCGCCGCCGCCAACTCCAGTTCCGATTCCGATTCCGTTGCCGCCGGTGGTGGTACCACAGAAAATCGAGCCACCAATGCCGCAAGGAGAACCACTTGGTCCGCCAGCTGTACCGCAGGCAATTGTGCCAACAGTACCGCAGGTGGAATCGAATATTCCGCCAACAATTCATGTTGATGGACAAGTACGAGTAAGCTCATCTTCATCGGTGAGTGTAACCGCGACTGCATCATCGACAGCGACGGCGAGCGTATCAACTGTTATAAAAACGCAACCGTCTGAAGAGTTAGTTACACTCAATTTGAGTGTCACAGTCGTTATCTGGAAGGGCATTAAGAATATAAAATGCCCAACTCAGTTGGTCAATAGTAAGTGGTTTTACCAGTTAATGGCTAAACCGCAGTGTATCTCACTCTGTGACCATAAGACTGGTGCCGTCCTTGCTTATGCCACGGCTACGGCGAATTCCGTCCAGTGTACCAACGCGGATGTGAATATCCTGGAAATACATATTTATCGTGGTGAAATACCCACGATAAAAACGGATTTCATCACGATTGAGGAGGATTAGTCGATGAAAAATCTGGTGATGGCTTTGCTGCTAGCCGTAATGGCAGTAACCCTTGTCCAGGCTAGTGTGCCTGGCTATGTGACCGAACAGCGTGCGAAACTCACAGTCAGTGAGGTTCGTACCGATGCGCGATACACTGGGTTTGCTCATTGGTTTGGCCTGCCGAAGGATTTTTTTACAAAACACGAAGGTGTTGAAGAAAATCTGCCGGTTGGTGCCAATGGCAAATTTCGGTGGGGTATTGCTCCGGACGATGCTGTCCCTTGGCCGGATGTCACGCCGCAAGAGTCAGCCCAAATGGTTGGAGTAACCTTTCAGACGGGCGACGGCCATTTCCTGCATGCCCAGAAGGGGATCCGCGGTAACGCGATTCTCTTCTATGGCAAGCTTGACAAACCTGAAACAATCGTCGTTCAAAAGAATACGACGACAGTGATTCAGGGATTAGTCGGGGCGACAGGTAAACAAGGCGATAAAGGTGACCCTGGTGAGACAAGAGTGATCGAGCGGGTTATCGAAAAACAAGTTACGCTGCCTCAACCGCAACCGCCGATGCAACCAATCGTGGTGTATAACATCACGAACAACTTCGCACCGCAACAATACGGTTGCGCGCAGATGGGTGG
Source organism: uncultured Candidatus Berkelbacteria bacterium (assembly GCA_903877885.1). GTDB lineage: Bacteria > Patescibacteriota > UBA1384 > UBA12157 > UBA12157 > CAIRFN01. The sequence continues at coordinate 31,638 of CAIRFN010000007.1, read as the reverse complement.
TGTTTATGGCGCGACCATGAACACATGGCAGTTGATCGGTATTTCGACAACGTCGCCGACGCGAATCAATGTGTCTGCGACTGCCACCGGCGGAGCCGGTGGATCGGCCACCGGTGGATCGGTTGGTCCGATAACCAACAACAACTTGAATTCAAATGTTAATAGCAACGCCAACAACAATTGGGCGGTAGCCCGCTGATTCCTTCTAGATCGAACGCCTCGGAGTAACTTCCGAGGCAATCGAATTTGGGAAGAATCCCAAGGCCTTTGTCGAAAGGCGAAAAAATGTCAATTTGAATCAGAAGGTAACTTCCAGGGTTGTCTTGTAAATTTGAATTTGATTTTATTTCAAAAAACATATAATATCCAAGAAAGGATAAAATGAACAAAACTAACAAAACTTTCGTGGCAGTGGCCATGGCTTTGTGTCTATTGGCAACTACTGGCATTTCATATGCTAGTGATGCTGTAATTACCAACAATAATGCTAACTCTAATGCTAGCTCAAATGCTAACAACAATGTTATCAACGTTGGTTCAGGCTCAGCTAAAGGTTCAGCCGATGCTGATTCGACCGCTAAATCAACTGCGGCCAACAACACCACTTCTACTCATCAAACCAGTCACCAGTTGGCGACTACTACTGGCAACAACAATGCTAATAGTAATGCTAACGCTAATGCCAATAACAATGTTATTAACATTGGTTCTGGTTCTGCTTCTGGTTCGGCTTCAGCAACTGCTAATGCCAAATCTACTGCTGGTAGCAAGAAATCTTCTTCAACCAGCAATAAAACCAGCAAGAACAGCAATGCCAACTCCAACAGTAATGTTGTGAAAATTGGTACTCCGGTCAGTTCTGGCACTTTGCCAAAAACTGGTGCGGACGTGGCTGTTTCATTATTGGTCGCTGGTTTGGGAACTACCGGTTATCTAATTAATCGGACCAAACAAGGTATCAATTCAGTTTCTCACTTATTAAACTTCTAAAGTTAATATAAGAAAAAAGACTCTGGCGATAATATCAAAAGAGTCTTTTTTAGTACTAAAAATCTTGACGATTAGTCGTTTTGGTGTTAAAATTACTTATTATCGATGCGACCTTAACAATCCAACCTGCAGACAAAAGGAGAGACTGATATGTGGCAGAAGCCAGAAATTTTAAAGACTTATCTTGCGCGAAGCGCGGCTCATCGACTACTTCAAAAAGTTTGTGTTAATCCGAACATCACTTTGCCGGTGCCTGATGATTGCGCTACCGGTGGCAAATTTTTGACTTCGATGATGACTGAAATGTCGGACGATAAATATCAAGAATCGGCCGAACTGTTTATTGATCGACTGTTTGAAAAAATTTCGCTTATTGCCAAGCAAATCGAAGTCACTCGGCAGTTCAGTCTACTCGATGAATTCTATACTATTCTGGCCGAAATTCGGGTGGATGGTGACGATGATATTTACAGCTTGCTTTACATTATCATTGTTCAGATTCATTATCTGATCGGCGATGAAACCAAAGTTCTAGTCGGCTATAGTGGCCGTAAACCATTGTTTAAAAATCTCCGCAAACAAGTTACATCGGTTGAAGATTTGCGAACAATGATTTTGCCAGTCAAAGGTCAGTTACTATGGTATGACAATGAAACTGATCTTGATTACATTTCGGATCCGACGGATATTTATCAGATTGAACAAATTGTCGATCAGATTCCAATTTTCAATGATTTACGTATTATTACTAATCTCTATCAAGACTTGAAAGAAAATTTCCGTTACGCGCCGGACCCAGACGGGACCGAGGTGGTTATTCACGGTTATCCGATTCTCAAATGGGTTAAAATTAAACCCAAACAGATGTATGGGACCGGCGATTTTGGCTTAATGATTAAAGCCGAATTCACTTATGGTTCATTGACAATGGTTGCCGTTGATCCCGATGTTCTTACTTCTATCGGTATGGACCATGGCGGCCGTCCTTACAATTTCGCTTACTTTATTGCTTGGCTGATCTATCATGACTTATGCACAGCCAAGGAAGTTAAAGTTAATGATCGAAGTCAGGCGCGCCAGGATTGGAAACCAGCCAAAACCTATGGTGTTCGGCTAATTTCCGAATACAAACCACGGTTTATCTACATTCAGCGGACTATTTCTACTAAAGTTCTCAAAACCGATGAACTAAAACCGATTCGCAAAGAATGCACAAATAACTTTAAATCGCCGCATGCGGTTCGCGGTCATGTTCGAAAAACCAAGATGTCTGACATACAACGCACAAAAGTCGAAGACTACGAGCGCCAAAGTGGTCTGGATATCATCAAACATTTGAGCAAAAATTCGACTTATGTCTTACCCTACGATACTGGCAAAGACACGGCTGAACATTGGCAGCCAATCTTTGTCAAAGCCAATTTACAACAGGATATTATCAGATTGTTAAAATCTGGCGATTAATATCGAAACTTATTCCGCGATTTATTTCGCGGTTTTTTTGTACTTAACTAAACCGACTTGAGCTTATTGGACCTTCCTGTTATAATCTAATCATGACAAGTAAAGAAGAATTATATAATTTATTAAATATAGCGGCTAAAGAAGAGAAAATTACCGCCATTCACCAAGAGATGAATAGTCCCGATTTTTGGGCTAACCCTCAAGAAGCTGGGCTTAAGACTCAACAAATGAGTAGTTTGCAAAAACTGGTTGATGAATGGACAGAGGCTGTAACCGAAGATCAAATTCATGCGCTGGAAATTAAAGCGACGCTGTCTGGTAAATACGATACTAATAATGCTATTATTTCCATTCACGCCGGAGCCGGTGGCACTGACGCTCAAGATTGGGCGGAAATGTTGCTTAGAATGTATGAGCGCTATGCGGACCGCAAAAGTTTCACTCAAACGATTTTGGAAGTTTCATCGGGCGAGGAAGTGGGGATTAAGTCCGCGACTTTGGAAATTAAGGGACCATTTGCTTTCGGGTTACTAAAAGGCGAAGCCGGTGTTCACCGCTTAGTCCGACTAAGCCCCTATGATTCCGACAAAGCTCGTCACACCTCATTCGCTTTAGTCGAAGTCGTGCCGGAAGTTGATAAGTCCACCGATATTACGATTGAAGATAAAGATTTGAAAGTTGATGTTTATCGCGCTGGCGGCCATGGCGGCCAATCAGTCAATACGACTGACTCGGCCGTGCGGTTAACACACTTGCCAACCGGTCTAGTTGTTGCGGTTCAAAACGAACGTTCGCAACTGCAAAACAAAGAAATGGCCATGAAGATTTTACAATCACGGTTGCTTGCTTTAGAATTAAAACGACAGCGCGAGGAAGAAGTTAAACTTCGTGGTGAGCATATCTCGGCCGAGTTTGGCTCGCAAATCCGCTCCTATGTTCTGCATCCATACAAACAAGTCAAAGACCATCGGACCGATTATACTTCGACTGATCCCGACGCAGTCTTAAACGGCGACTTAGACGGTTTTATCGAAAGCTATCTGAAATATCAAAAATAATATTAATTAGGAGTTACTATGTTAGACAAAGCTAAACAAATGTGGGAATTACAAAAAAAAGCCCGTGCCATTCAAAAAGAATTAAAAGAAACTGAAGTCGAAGCCAAAGCGGCCAATGGTTTAATTACCGTAGTTTTTAACGGCGAACAGCATGTTCAGGAAATTACCATTGATGAAAGTCTCTTGAAAGCGGAAAACAAACGGGATCTGGAAAAGGCTTTGCAACAAGCTATTGCCGAAGCGCTTTCACGCGTTCAGGCTATTGCCGCGGAAAAAATGAAAGCCATTGCCGGCGACCTTAATATTCCAGGAATGTAGAAATATTTATTCTGTCATCCTCGAGTTGAATGGTATTTCAACATCGGGGATCCAGACTAGATTCCGGATCTAGGTTACCAACCTGTCCGGAATGACATTAACATTATGAAACTAATAGTTGGGTTAGGAAATCCTGGTGAGAAGTATAAAAAGACTCGTCATAATATGGGTTTTTTGGTGGTGGATGATATCGCCGCAAAAAAATCAATTGTGATGCGTTTGGAAAACGATTTCAAAGCGGAAAAAGGGGATTTTGGCGATATCAATGACCGAACCATGCTGGCTAAACCACAGACTTTCATGAATGAATCCGGCCAATCGGTAAGCAAACTTCGCAGTTACTATAAACTGGATACTGAAGATATTTGGGTTATCCATGACGATATTGATTTGGATTTTGGTAAAGTCCGTATCGCACTCGGTGGTTCATCGGCTGGACACAAAGGCGTTCAATCGATTATTGATCAACTGTGGACCGATCAATTCTGGCGCATTCGCGTTGGAGTGGGTAAGTCTGATCTTATCCCAACCGAAGAATGGGTTTTAATGAATTTTGAAGACGACGCCAAACTCAATGATATGGTTGACAAAACCGCTGACTATGTAATGAGCTCTTTGGACAATGGTCTTAAAACTGAATCAATTAATCTTAATTAAAAAATCCCACTATAATTCTAGTGGGATGCTGCGATAATATCTACAGTTAAATACTTTACATACTACCGTGTGGTCGCCAACCGGCGCCGATAACCGAACTATCAGGAAAGATTTCTTCGATTATCTGGAGAATGTTTTCATAGACGGTATTATTATTAAATAAATTTCCAAGACAAACCGTGATTTGATAGCGACTAATAGTAATGCTTAACACTCCGTCCAGAGCTAAAACTTTTAAAACGATTTTTTTACCTTTTGATCCTAACTGACTTAGATTTGCTTGATCAATTTCTATTACTGGCCAATCGAACTTCATTGGTTTGCTTTCAGAAATTTGTTTATCGACGTCGATACTAAGCTTACCGACGCTAAATGTATTCACAGAAATTTTGGTTTCAGTCGACGTTGTTTCAGGCATCATATCCGTTCTCCTTTGGGTATGTTCTCATCAGCCAAAATGGTCTGACGCAATTATATTTTATTAGGTTCGAGCGATTTATCACTACAGATCATTATATAGGGAACTTATATGAGTGTCAAGATTATTTATTATATTCTTATTGACGATCTATCATATTTGTGGTATGTTATGTTTTAGTAAAAGTAAATTAATATCCAGTGGGAGGCCGCAAGCCGCTAATACCACAGAGGAAAACACTATGGCAGATTTAGACGAACTATTAAAATCAGCAGAAGAAACCCTTGGAAAAGGTGGGGATTTAGGTGAGATCGAAACTGATCATCACGGTAAAGAAAAGTCTCACGAAAAAGACCAAAAATCAAATATTGAAGAAGAAATCAAACAAGCTCGGATTAAAGCTAATGAAGCGGCAGAAGAAGAAGTAGAAATTGAATCTGGTGAAACTATCGAAACGGAAGAAAAAGCGAGCAAAGCGAAGTCCACCAAAGCCAAAGGCGACGGTGGAAAAAAATCCAAGAAAGCTAAAGTCAAAGTCCGCTCCGGTAAATACGTTAAAGCTTTGGAATTAGTTGATAAAAACAAGAAATACACCATTGCCGAAGCCTTGGAATTGGTAAAGAAAACCTCTTTAACCAAATTCGATGGCAATGTCGAAGTTCACATCCGCTTAATTGGTAAATCTGGCAAACCAGAACAAGTTCGCGGGATGATTAGTTATCCACATACCACTGGCAAAAAAGTCAGTGTCGAAATTCTGGATGAAGCGACCATTGAAGAAATTATCAAGTCTGGTAAAGCCGATGCCGATGTCTATCTAACCACTCCGGCTGATATGCCGAAAGTGGCTAAATTGGCTCGCATCTTGGGACCAAAAGGTAAAATGCCAAATCCAAAATCTGGCACTATCACTTTGGACCCAGCCAAAACTAAAGCTGAACTTGAAGGTGGCCGCGCCGAATTCAAATCCGATTCCTATGGCATTGTTCATCAAATCATTGGTAAGGTTTCCGGCAAAGCTGAAGAACTAGCCGCTAACTACAAAGCTTTGGTTGTCAGTCTTCCAATTGAAAAAGCTGTTTCCATTAATATTTCCGCCACTATGGGACCAAGTATTAAGATCCAGAAGTAAGAGATGAGAAATTAGTAATTAGCATCTCAAGGACAGTCCTTCAATGAACGAAAGGACTGTCCTTTTTGGTACAAATCGATTCAAATATGATTGACTAAAATCGCTTTTTGTGTTATCATTTGCTCATCCTGCACTTTGGAGGCGAACATGAAAAAAGCAACTGCACCAGTAGTAGTCCCTTCAGCCAAAACCCTTTTGGATGACTATTTTGGGCTAATCTTGAACCACCATTACAAAATTGGTCAGGCTGCCGAATTAATCGGTATTAGTCCTCGGCAATTAGGTTATTGGACTGATTGTGAAATGATCGATTGTATCCGCGATGGCAAGAATCGTGAGTACACTGGCTCCGAGATGATTAAAGCCTATATGGTGGCAATGAGTCTCGGATCAGGAACTTTCTCAATTCGAAAAGCGCAAATAGCTTGTAACTACCATAAATTCTTTTTTAATTCTGGCCCAGATCCGCAAATTACCAGTTCGATCTTTTGTCGTCACAGTGCTAGTTCTATCCAGACTTTGTTCACTAATGTGCTAATCGAACAGTTTCGGCCGACGGCCGGTCTGATTGAGGAAATCGAGCTCGTTACCGCTCGAAAAATAAAGTATTGGATAGAATTGGATTTAGTGGAGGCTAAAGAAGAATGCACCGAAAAAGGATATGTGTGCTATCGGTTTGATTTTCCAAATATGTTCCAAGCCTATGTTATGGATCAATGTTTTGAATCTGGAAAGCCGAAACAAGCGGCCCAAAAAGCTAAACCGATTGTGGCTGAAGCAATGTCGATTTTAGCTAATCGGAGAAAACAATCGAGAATAGAGATAGAAAATGAAGAACTTGAGTCTATGCCTAAACCAGTCGATTATTCGGCCTTTGGCGAGAAACTCAATTCTTGTATTATCAAAATTAAGACGGTTGAGCCGGAAACATTCGAAGCATTTTTAGCCCAAGCCTATGTTATCAGCTGTTTTACTCAAAGTCATGAAATTGTCACCACGTTTTTGACTGAAAGTGATTTGATTGTCAAAACAATGAATTTGGTAGCCTTGCTTAAACATTCTTCAAAGAACATTGATCAATATCAGATTTTTGCCGGGATAGCGAATCTGGAAGTAGTCTCGTCAGCTTATTTGCTGGCAAATCTGATTAATTTCGGCGGAGTTGATAATTTAGTTAACCTTCAAAATATGACTAAATTTGTGAAAACCGGCTGTCAAAAACTAAATGAGAGCCATTTGATAAATAAATATGGTCCGCGTTATCGAGTCAGCATTGACCTGTCATGCAAAATCCAGAGATGTCGACAAACCAGTAAATCAGAAGAATTAGTTGAAAATCTAATTCGACTCATAAACGCCGAAATTCTAAATCACAAATAACATCTTCCGCCAGGGCAACCCGGCGGTTTTTTGTTGACTTTTTTCCATAAAGCGACTATCATGCATTTAAGTTCCTTTAAGTCAAAAAGGAACTAAGGGGGATTCTATGGACAAGATCGAAATCATTGCTGAAGCGACCTTAACTTCTGGTCGGGCTGTTAAAGTTGGCGATCAAGTGGAATTAATTCCGCTGGCACCTCGACTGACCAGGACCGATCACGAGAACCATCTGACGCGGTTGCATTACGAACATTTGTGTAGTTGGCTCGGGGCCGGTCCTTATACGATTATTCGGACCGAACACTGGCCCAATGACTGGACAATGTTAACGCTCGAAACATCCGGTAATGGTACCTGTGTCGGCGAGCCGACAGCTAAAATGAACGATTTTTGTTAGAAGGAGGTGTACCTATGATACAACTTGGATCACAGAATTCAGAATATATTGATGAAGCTACTCTACTAAACGGCCGAAAAGTGGTGGTCGGCGATATGGTGGACCTGATGCCAGTTAATCAATACATGGCAATGGTCGACGAAGTGTTGGCCAAGAAAGATTTATCAGAAAAAGAAAAAGCTCAAAAGCGAAGCGATGAAGAGTTTTTCGCCAAGCAACATCGTACTTTTAATCTTCAATGGCTTGGTCGTGGTCCCTATAAAATCAAACGAATTCTTCTCTGGCCCTGCGGCCGAGTCATGCTTTACCTGGATTTACCTCATGGTAATTCGCCTGGTGTCTATGCCCGCGATTTTATCTAAAACTCCAACCGTCAACTCTGGCGGTTTTTTTATTACCCATACTAACTTCCAAGGTTAGTATGAGATTGGTATATGGTTAAACTTTTTTTGTTGACAAAATTCAGAAATTTTGATATTATATATCTGTCGTAGAAATAAGGTTCCGCCAGTTGGCGGATTAATTCCCTTACGAGACAAAATTAGTATCAAATCCATTTTGATATTATTATTGACTCGCGACATGAGTCTTTTTTTATTTGTAAATTTGTATATAAATTTGTAATTTGTAAAGAGGTGATAATGTTATTAAATCGTACTGAAAAAGAACAATTAGTGGCCGAAATGGCCGAAAAAATTCAAACCGCCAAAACGGTAGTTTTAGTTAATTACCAAGGTTTGAAGGTTAAAGAAATTCATAATTTGAAAAAGAAATTGCTCGAAGTCGGCATTCATTTTCAGATCGTGAAAAATAGCTTGTTTAAAATCGTGTTAAAGAAACAGGGGATTGAAATTCCGGCTGAAATCTTGGACCAACCAGTTGCGGTCGTTTGGGGCCAAGAAGATGAAGTTACACCAGCTAAATCAACAGTCAGCTTTACCAAAGAAGCGGAAAAATTACAGATTATCGGTGGAATTGTTAACAATCAATTTGCAGACGCTAACACCATTAAGCAATTAGCAGCTCTTCCTGGTCGAGAAGAACTATATGCCAAATTGGTGGGAACCTTGAATGCGCCTTTGGTTGGCTTGGTCAATGTTCTGCAAGGTAACCTACGAAGTCTAGTTTCTATTTTAGATCAATATAACCAAACCAGAGGTTATAATAAAATTAGAGGTGATAAAGGAGAAACCATGGCAAATGACAATCCAGTCCAACAAGAAGAAAAACAAGCCGAAGCCGAAGCAGAAGTTGAGGCCAAGCTTGATTTAAATCCATCAGCTGAAGAAAATTCATCTGTTGATGAAGTGGCCGAAGTCTCGGCCGCCGAAGAAGAAGCAGTTGGCGCTGATGCCGAAATCCCAGCCGAAATTGCTGCGATTAACACTGACAATGAAACAGCTGAAGAAGCAAACAAAGAATAAATTAAAATAATATAAAGTCACCTCTACGGTGACCCGCCGATGAGGCGGGAAAGGAAAAACAATGGCAAACGAAAAATTCGAAAAATTGATTACTGAAATCGAAGGTTTAACCACCTTGGAACTTTCAGAATTAGTTAAAGCTTTAGAAGAAAAATTTGGTGTTTCAGCCGCCGCTCCAATGATGATGGCTGCTGGTGCTCCTGCTGCCACTGCCGAAGCTGCTGAAGAAAAATCTTCATACACTTTGGTTTTAGCCGATGCCGGCGCTCAAAAAATCGCCGTTATTAAAGCTCTTCGCGAAATCAACCAAGAATTAGGCTTAAAAGAAGCCAAAGACTTAGCTGATGCCGCTCCAAAAGAAGTCAAAAAAGACATGCCAAAAGCTGATGCAGAAGAAGCCAAGAAAAAGCTTGAAGCTGCCGGCGCAAAAGTGGAGCTCAAATAGTTAATCTTATCTTGTCATTCTCGAGCCGGATGGTAATCCGACATCAAGAATCCAGATAATATGTATCAAAAACCGCTCGCGATCACATCAACGGCGGTTTTTTTGTATAAATTAAGTGACAGAAGCTGATTTTTATGGTATGATGATATCATATGAAATTTAAAATCACCAAACAATCAAAAGAATCAGCCATTCGTTTAGGCCAATTGGAAACTCACCGAAGTAAAATTGATACTCCGGTTTTTATGCCGTGCGCGACTAACGGTTCGGTTAAAGGAATTTCGGCCGAAGAACTCGACGAGATTGGTTACAAAATGATTTTAGGTAATACCTATCATTTATATTTGCGTCCCGGCGAAGGTTTGATTCAAAACCAAGGTGGCTTACAAAAATTCATCAACTGGCCACATTCGATGTTAACTGATTCCGGCGGTTATCAAGTTTTTTCGCTGTCCGATAAATACACAGTCTACGGCAAAAGAACCGAATCCTTAACTCAAGTGGTCAAGCGCGGTGTCTGGTTTCGCTCGCATTTGGACGGTTCAAAACATTTGTTTACGCCGGAAAAGGTGATTGATATTCAATTGGCACTTGGCTCTGACATTATCATGCCGCTTGATTTTTGCCCCAGCGCTGATGCGACCAAAGAAGAAATTGAACACGCGGTTGATGTCACCAATATCTGGTTTAAACAAGCCTATGAGCATTTCGCTTTAAAAACTAAAGATATGGAAAAGCGTCCGGCTATTTTTGCCATTATTCAAGGTAGTTTCTACAAAGATTTACGCGAAAAATCCTATAATTTTTTGAGTCAATTTCCAGTTGATGGTTTTTCCATCGGCGGTGTCGCTAACGGCGGCGAAAGCAAAAAGAAACAACAAGACGCTTTGCTCTATACTTTGCCGCTTATTCCGTTAAATAAGCCACGCTATTTGATGGGAGTAGGGGAACCCGAAGATATTTTGTTTGCCACCAAGCAGGGGATTGATATGTTTGATTGTGTTTTACCTACCAGATTGGGCCGTCACGGGATTGTGTGGGTAACTGAAGACTGGAAATCATTTTCCAAAACCGATCTTGCTAAAACAAAATTTGCCGAAGATAATTCTATATTAATGCCAAATTGTCAGTGTCCAAGCTGTCGAGCCGGCTACACCAAAGCCTATTTATCGCACTTAATCCGATCTGGTGAAATGCTTGGCATGCGTTTGCTAAGCCTTCATAATTTGTGGCTCCTTCATGAACTCATGCGTAGAGTTAGAGAAGAGATCTAAGGTATTTTTTTATCTCAATTTATGAGATAATCAATATATCAATAAATAACAAATGTCATTCTCGAGCCGAGTGGTAACTCGACATCAAGAATCCAGAATAATTTTCCTGGATTCCAGATCTAGGTTGCCAACCTGTCTGGAATGACAAGTTGTATTACCCTTTTTGATTTTACTTCTAATTTATTTGCGGTATAATATTAGCTAGAAGGGAGCTAATCTTTATGAATCCAAATCAGAATCCAATGACGCCACCGGTAATACCGCCAGTACCTGGCGCAATGCCAGAACTAAATCCAAATACGCCACCTGTTACTCCAAGTCCAACTGAAGTTGCACCAACTCCAGTAAATTTGCCGACTCCAGAAATTCCAGTTGCGGTTGAACCAATTCAAAATATTAAAGCGCCAGAAACCGTGACCGAGCTACCGCCACCACCGCCAATTGAACCAACTCCGGTTATCACTCCAGAAAATATGCCAGCGCCAATCCCAGCTAAAGAAGTGATCAAAGCCGAAAATTCATTGGACTACGCCGAAAGTTTAATCGACACTCCAGCGCCAACTTTAGATGCTCTTCGTGATTTAGCTGACAAAGTCAGCGCCTACACCGTTGACGAACCAGTTCAAAAATAAAACAAAAAATATTTGTAAAAACAAAGAGGGCAGGGGATAATGGAATTTAATTTTATCATTTTTTGGCTGATAGTTGTCGCAATTTTCGGCCTAGCTTATTTTATTTATTGGCTGGTCGAGAATCATCGCAAAAACTTGGAAATTCAACGGGTTTTAAATACTCGGGTTTTCTTGGTGACTCTACCTAAAGAACTTCATCATGTTAGCGACAAGGAAGCGCCAAAAGATTTTAAACAACTTATTTCTGTGGCTGAGCAAATGTTTTCGTCTTTTGCCAGCTTGTACTCATCGGACATCACTAATCAAATCATTCAGGAACAAGAACAAATTTCCTTTGAAATTGTGGCCAAGGACAATTTGATTTCTTTCTATGTTTCTTGTCCCAAAATGATTGAGGAAATGGTCTCTAAACAAATCCAATCGCAATATCCAACTGCCAATTTAGTGTCAGTGCGAACCCCAAATATTTTTGAACTTAAAAATGCTGATGGCCAAGTTCAAACCGGTGATTTCGCCACCGCTACGATGAAATTAACTAAAAGATTTATTTTGCCGATCAAAACCTATGCCGCGCTCGAAAGTGATCCTTTAAATAGTATTACTAACACCATGAGTAAATTGGGCGAAGGTGCTAATGCCGCATTCCAAATGATTATTCGACCAGCCGGTGAGAACTGGCGCATTCCGGCCATTACCGCGATTAAAAAAGTTCAGGAAGGTAAGACCTCGGTTTTAATCGACAAATGGTATATTAAAGCGATTCATTGGTTTTTTGATAGTTTTTCCAGTGCGGTCCATTCCGGGACCGATTCCATTGCCAACAAACCGCCAGGCATGGATAAAAATACTTACAAACCAATGACCCCGATTCAAGATGGTTTGATGAAGGCTCTCAATGAAAAGGTTTCTAAAAACGGTTTTAAGACAACTTTGCGCTTAGTGAGTGTGGCCACCGATAAAATGTCGGCGAGCACTAATTTGCAAAATATGGCTTCGGCTTTTGCGGTTTTGGGTACACCGGAACTTAATGGTTTTAAAATCAAATCTGGCGATGCTACTACAGCCAAAGAATACATTTTGCGACGCTTTCTTCGAGGTAAAAAGAGCTTTATCCTAAATACCGAAGAATTGGCGACTTTATATCACTTTCCCAACCAAAACATTGAAACCCCAAACATTCGCTGGCTCTTGGCTAAAGAAATGGCGCCGCCAGCCAATGTGCCAACCGAAGGCACAACCATGGGCTTGTCGGTTTATCGGGACCAAGAAACTTTTATTAAAATTAAGCCTGATGACCGCCGCCGCCACATTTTCATGATTGGTAAAACCGGTGTGGGTAAAACCACTTTGTTTACCAATATGATTGAGCAAGATATTCTGGCCGGTCACGGTTGTTGTTATATTGATCCATTGGGCGACGCCATCGAAGATTTGCTTGGTAAAATTCCACCGGAACGAATGAAAGATGTTATTCTATTTGACCCCTCGGATACCGAATGGCCGGCTGGTCTTAACATGATGGAATTTAAAAATGCGGAAGATCGTGACTTTTTAATTCAAGAAGTGATCGAGATTTTCTATAAATTATTTGACCCGAATCGTACCGGTATGGTCGGACCGCAATTTGAACATTGGTTTCGAAATGCGGCACTAACTATTATGGCTCAACCAGGCGGCGGTACCTTAATCGATATTCCGCGTATTTTTACCGATGATGCTTTCAAAACAAAAGTCGTGTCCTATGTCACCGACCCGGTGGTCAAGGGTTTCTGGGATCAGCAAATGGCTAAAACCGCTGATTTTCATAAATCGGAAATGTTAAATTATTTTACATCTAAATTTGGTCGTTTTATGACCAACGATATGATGCGCAATATTATCGGTCAGAAAAAATCGGCTTTTGATTTTCGCCAGATTATGGATGAAGGCAAAATTTTATTGGTAAACTTAAGTAAAGGTAAAATCGGCGAAGTCAATATGAGCCTTTTGGGTTTGATTATTGTTAATAAAATCCAAATGGCCGCCTTCTCCCGCGCCGATATGCCAGAGGAAACCCGCAAGGATTTCTATCTCTATGTTGATGAGTTTCAAAACTTTGCCACCGACAGTTTTGCCACTATTTTGTCTGAAGCGCGCAAATATCGACTAAGCTTAAATATTACCAACCAATATATTGCTCAACTAACCGAAAAGATTCGTGATGCGGTCGTCGGTAACGCTGGCACCATGATTTGCTATCGCATTGGTGCGGCTGACGCCGAGTTCATGGTCAAGGAATTTCCGGGGCTGTCAGTTGACGATATGACCAATTTAGATAAATTTAACACTTATACTAAACTACTGGTTGATGGTACGCCGACCAAGCCGTTTAGTATGAAAGGAATTAAAAGCGGTGTTCCTTCAAATCCGGAAGTTCGTGAGCAAGTGAGGAACCTGTCGCGCCAAAATTATTGCCGACCGGTAGCCGAAATAAATCAAATTATGGCCGAAAGTTTCGCAGCTCAACCGCCAGTTACTCCACCAGCTGGAGCAAATGGACCACTAAACAATTTGTAGGATACTTTAAAATACAAAAACAAAAATGAGGATACTATGGATCAAGATGGTAAAAAATTTACACAACTTAGAAAACTATTAGAAGAAATTGAAGAAAAAGTTCGATCGGTGCGTCGGATTATGTTTGAGCAAGTTTATCAAGAAGAAGCCGAGAATTTAGAAATGATTACCACCGGACCGTTAACGATTATCGAAGGTGTGTTTGATGGCGAAGAAATGATTGATAAAGATGGGACCAAGCATTCTGTGCCCGCTAACTATGCGTCCAAATCAAAATTGGTGGCTGGCGACAAAATGAAACTAACCATCAGTCCCGACGGCTCTTTTATCTTTAAACAAATTGGACCAGTCGAACGCAAACGTGTGATGGGCAAATTGCAAAAAACTAGTGAACGCTGGCATGTTACTTGTGATAACAAAAAGTATCAATGTCTGCAATCATCAGTCACATATTTCAAAGCCAAAGCTGGCGACAAAGTTACCGCTGTGGTACCAAAAGTTGGTGAATGCGATTGGGCAGCCATCGAAAATTTAGTTGAAAAAAAGTAAAGAAAATAACTTATGCAAACATTATTACCACTATTTATTAAAGGCTTAATTCTACTCGGAGTTATTTTGATGCCAATGCTGATTATTTCTAAAATCATCAAGAATCGCCAACAAAACCAGAAAATCGAATGGTTTTCGAAAATACGTTTTGTTGTCCTTAGAATTCTGGTCCCAAAAAACAATGAAAAAACACCATTAGCTGCCGAACAAATGTTTTCGGCTATTCATGGTATTTACCGAGCAGAAAATCCTTATCAAGAATATATTAGTTTTGAAATTGCGGCGCGTGATAAATACATCTATTTCTATGTTTGCACTCCAACTCATTTAAAAGATTTTGTCACCGGTCAGATCTATGCCCAATATCCGACTGCGGAAATTAACGAAGTCGATGACTACACTCTAGAAGAAGCTGAACATGTTAATTCTGGTAGCGCCAAAGTTGCTGGGACCGAAATTAGTTTAACCAATAACGATGTTTTTCCGATTAAATCCTTCTTAAATTTTGAAGTCGATCCTTTGTCTGCTATTACTAGTGTCTTATCAAAAATCGAACGTGATGAACAAATCTGGATGCAAATTATGGTTAAACCTGTGCCTGATGATTGGCAATCCAAGGGCATGAAACATATTAAAGCGGTTAAGTCTGGCACTGTCAAAGGCAAAAATCTAAGTGAGATTTTCTGGGGTACTGTCGCCAGAAGTCTCTCGGCGATTTTTACCACAATTATGACTGGCACTACACCAGAATCGGCTCGTGGAGTTAAGGCTGAAGAAACTAAACTGTCCGGGACTGAAGAGGCAGGACTTAAAGGCATTGAAACCAAAGTGACTAAATTGGGCTTCGGGACCAAAATCCGTTTATTATCAGTCGCGCCCAATGAAAATACAGCTAGAGCTAAAATTACCGAAATCGTGAGCGCTTTTAAACAATTTAATCTTTTAAATATGAATGGTTTTAAATCCGGTTCGCTTAACACCTCTCCGACGGCCTGGGCTGATTATGCTCACCGTTTGTTTATCGATGAAGGCTATGTTCTAAATACCGAAGAATTAGCTAGCATTTACCATTTACCGAGTATTACCGTCGCCACGCCAAACATTGTTTGGGCCGGAAGTAAAAAAGGCGAACCGCCAGCGAACTTGCCAATTGAAGAAAATGTGGACCCGCAAGATTTAACGATTTTTGGTCAAACCGACTTCAGGCATTTGAAACACAAATTTGGGATTAAGATCCCGGATCGCCGCTATCATATGTATGTCATTGGTAAGACTGGGACCGGTAAATCAACTTTGCTGGAAAATATGGCCATTGATGATATTCGCGAAGGTCGTGGTATTGCCGTGGTCGATCCTCATGGTGATTTGATTAATCATATTATTGAATATATTCCCGAAGAGCGAATTAAAGATGTGGTTATTTTCTCGCCAGCCGATCGAAACTATCCGGTGGCTTTTAATCCATTGGAAAACGTTGATCCAGATTTGAAAAACATTATCGCCTCTGGTGTCGTCGGTATTTTCAAAAAAATCTTTGGTGAAAGTTGGGGTCCAAGACTGGAATACATTTTGCGTAACACGGTCCTGGCGCTCTTGGATGTGCCAAATTCCACTATGCTCGGCGTAACCAGACTTCTGGTTGATAAATCCTATCGCGACAAAGTCGTCACCCAAATTACCGATCCGGTGATTAAAGATTTCTTTGTCAACGAATATGAGCAATACGATCCAAAGTTTCGAACTGAAGCCATTGCTCCAATTCAAAACAAAGTTGGTCAGTTTCTTTCCAGCTCCACGATTCGTAATATTATTGGCCAGCCAAAGTCGACCATCAATATTGAAGAAATTATGAATACGGGCAAAATCTTCTTGGTCAATCTTTCTACTGGTGAGATTGGTGAAGATGCTTCGGCCTTGCTTGGTTCTCTTATGATTACCAAAATTCAGTTAACTGCGATGCGCCGCGCCAGCATCAAAGAAGAAGATCGTCGCGATTTCTATCTCTATGTTGATGAGTTTCAAAACTTTGCGACCGAATCGTTTGCCACTATTTTGTCTGAAGCTCGCAAATATCATTTGAACTTAATTATGGCTCATCAATATGTGGCCCAAATGATTGAACCGGTCCGCGATGCGGTTATCGGTAACGTTGGGACCATTATTACTTTCCGCGTTGGCTCACCGGATGCGGATTTTCTACAATCAGAGTTTATGCCGATTTTCGAAGCCAATGATTTAATTAACCTCGATAACTATCATGTCTATGTGAAGATGTCCATTGATAGTGTGACGAGCCCGGCGTTTTCTGCCAAGACCTTACCGCGAAGCGCCACTAAGTTTAATAATGTGGAAAAAATCATTGAGTTTTCCCGGAAAACTTACAGTAAGAATCGGGAATATGTTGAAGCCCAAATTGGTCAAATTGCGGATTTACCAAAAATTGAAGAGATTATGACTAAACAGCAAAAGAAGTTAGTGGTGAAAATCCCACCAAAAATAGGGGAGACCTATTACCGCGAAGTCCAAAACCCCGGCGATGTTCGTTGGTACTTGGGCGGTGGCACCGAAGATCAACCTTTAACTGAAGAAACGGTCCAAGAAAAAATTCAAAAAACTGAAGAAAAAGCGGAAGTTTTTGATGATAAAATGGAACAATGGCAAAAGGATCGTCTGGCGGCATTAGAGCCAGAAACTTCTACCGAAGAGCCAGCTGTTATAGCTCCAGTAGTGCTTAAGCCAATCAATTCAGAGATTGAAGAAGATAAAGCTATTATTATGAAAAGCCTAGCAAATAGTAATGCAGAGCCTTTAGAAGAGGGTAAATCGGTTAAAATTTAAGATGATATAGACACAAATAGGTGATTGAGTAAAAAATAACAGTCTAGCGACATGTTGTTTTCTAGTTTTCCGCAAAAATAACAGGTTCACAAACCTGTTATTTTTGGAAATAGACTGGGGGAGAGGGCGAGAGAGGCGAATTTCGAATTTTTCGCACTTTTTCAAAAGTAGTTTTATTTTAATGTCGGGCGCTAAACATTGCAAAATAGAGTAATTTAACAAAATTTGAAATCCTTTATTTAATCAAAAACACTCTTAAATAAAAGTGTTTTTATAGATCTTTATATCTGATACTATTGTTGCGTCGCAAAAGGTTTATTTTCAGACGCATTATTTACATCATTTTGACGAATAACAGGTAAAATCATATCAACTAACCTATTATCTTTTTATACCAGGAGCTAACTAGTCAGCCTGTAGTGCTGTTTTTCAACCTGACTCTCACCTGTCTCCACTACTATATATACTATATAATAGTAGTTATTTTACTAAAAATACGATCGTGAGTTAAGTAGATTTGCAGACGTTTACTTGGCTTACGATCGTATTTTTAGTTAGACTTTGAACCTGTTAAATAAGGCTCTACACGGGCCTAGGCCGCAGTCTTTTTATTAAGACGGTTCATGGCCCATCCTTGCCAACTGACTAAGATCGGCGAAGCATTAAATATCGATGAATATGTGCCAATGGTAATGCCGATTAAGAGTAATAAGACAAAATGCTTAAGCGAAGCACCGCCAAGGAAATACAAGGCCGCCAAAACGATTAGAACGGTCAAAGACGTATTAAGTGACCGATTGATGGTTTGGATAATACTATTATTCACATTTTCTTCAAAGCCCAATGACGGATGTTTACGCAGGTTTTCTCGGATACGATCAAAGACAACGATGGTATCGTGAACCGAGAAACCCATAATCGTAAGTAAACCGGTTATAAACAAGGAATCGATTTCATAACCAAGAAAATGGCCTAGAATCGCCCATATACCAGTGACAAAAGCTAAATCATGGATTAAAGCGAGCACTGCCGCTACCCCAAATTTCCAAGAACTGGCTGGACGGGGGACTTGACGAAAAGCAAATGCGACATAAAAAATAATGGCAAAACTAGCTAAAATAACAGCCACAACCGCCTTTGTCTTCAAATCATTACTGACAGTTGGACCAACAGTTTGATAACTTAATTCTTGGTTCTCCCCTACTTTTATAAGGCTCTCACCAATTTTTGAGTGTTGATCTTGCGTAATTGGTTCAGTTCGGATAAAAAAAGTATTTGGCGAAGTTGTTTGCACGGTTAGATTTTTAAGTTGTAACTCCCCTAAGCCATTTTTAACCTGGTCAACTGAAGTATTTTGACTAAACTTTGTTTCAATAATGGTGCCACCTTTAAAATCGATCCCGGGTTTTAAACCCCATACAAAGAGAGCGATAATGCCAGGAATAATTAAAATGCCGCTAATTGTATACCAAATTTTTCTGTAACCAATAATGTTCATAATGATGGACTCCTATTTAACAGTTAAATATTTCTCTAAGCTGGTGCCGACAAACAATCGTAAGAATGTTCGGGTGACAGTAATGGCGGTAAAGAGTGAAATGAAAATACCCAAAGCCAAAGTGACAGCAAAGCCGCGAACCACGCCGGTAGTGCCATAATACAAAATGCCGGCAGTGATAAGCGATGAAATGTTGGAATCGCGAATGGAACTCCAAGCGCGTTTAAAACCTTCTTCAATCGCTAACCCCATAGACTTGCCTATATTTAATTCTTCTTTGACGCGTTCAAAAATTAAGATGTTAGCATCCACGGCCATACCAACAGAAAGAATGAAACCGGCAATGCCAGCCAGGGTTAAAGTAACTGGAATAAGTTTAAATAAAGCCAATGTTACCAAAGTGTAAATAAACAAAGCCACGACGGCGAGAGCGCCTGGTAGACGGTAATAAACAATCATAAAGACAGCGACAAGCAAAAGTCCAATTAAGCCGGCAACCAAACTCTTTTTGACTGATTCGGTCCCTAAGGTTGCGCCGATATTTTGTTGCTCAATCAATTTAATTGGCACTGGCAGTGCGCCAGCGTTAAGCTCTAAAGCTAATTTCTTAGCTTCTTGAATAGTAAATTTACCAGTGATGACCGCTTGACCGTTATCGATTTGAGTTTGCACAGTTGGGGCGGAAATAATTTCGCCATCAAGTTCAATGGCAATCGGTTTTTGTAAATTCTTTTGCGTTAGAGCCGAGAAAATTTTGGCGCCATCATTATTAAACTGAATCGCCACTTCTGGCTCGCCATTATCTTTACTAAAATCAACCGTTGCGCTTTGTAAATTGGCGCCGGTTAATTCCGTATCTTTCCAAGTTGTGCCAACATTTTGACCACCGCTAATAGTAGTTGAGCCATCGGCATTTTTTGTCGGCTGGGCTGTCGTATCTAATTCCTTGAATTTTAATTGGGCGGTTTTACCAATCAAGTTAGTGGCTTCATTAATATCGGAAATGCCAGGTAGTTCAATAATAACGGTTTGTTTGTCGCCGATTTTGGCAGTTTGAATCACTGGTTCGGAAACGCCAAGACCGTTGATACGGCGATCAATCACATTGACCACAGACTGACTGGCGGATTGGAGATTTTTTTGGTCGATTTTGGAAGTGTCAAGTTCATAAACTAAATGGGTCCCACCTTGTAAATCCAAACCTTCATGGACCTTAATTTCCTTGTAAAACTTACCAATGGAAATGTTTGGTCCGGTTGGCCAATCCATAAAACCAGCGCCAATGGCGATTAATAAAATTACACCTAAAATTATCCAGAGATTTCGTCGCAAAATGAGCTCCTTTGTATTCTACAAATATTTTTCTTGACCTTGTTCTTTTAATTTTTCCATTAAGGCTTTGATTTCTTGGGTTTTGCTCTTATCGCAGACTAAAGTCACATCTGGTGTGTCTACTATGATGATATTTTCTAACCCAACCGTAGCCAATAACTTATCTTGAGCATAAATTAAACAGTTCTTGTCGTCAACCCCAATGTGATGACCGCGCGTAACATTGGTTTCACCAGTATTTTTGCTTAGCAACTCGTACAAGCTGGACCAGGTGCCAACATCGGACCAACCTAAATCGGCCGGAATAACTGCGACTTTGGTTAATTTTTCAATAATAGCCGTATCAATTGGTTCTTTCAAAAACTTAGCATATTCTTTTTCCAAAGTTTCTTGATAGTTTTTGGTATTAACCGCTTTGTAAATTGAGCTTAAATGAGAGTGAATATGTGGTGCGTGTTTAACGAAATTGGCAATCATTTGGCTAGCTTTCCAAATAAAATAGCTGGCGTTCCAAAGATATTCGCCGGAATCAACATATTGTTTGGCGGTCGCTAAATTTGGTTTTTCCACAAACTTTTCGACTTCATGGACTTCTTCATTAGGAAACTTACGGCCAAGTTTAATATAGCCATAACCAGTATTTGGCTCGGTCGGTTTAATACCAACGGTGACTAAATACCCTGGACGGTCTTTAACGAATTTGAAAGCCTGTTTTAGAACTTTTTGAAATTGTTCTACATCTTCAACCGTATGATCTGATGCTACAGTAGCAACAATCGCTTCGGGATTTTCGTGCTCGATTAAACTAGCGATCAGTCCAATCGCCGGCGCTGTGTTTTTGCCTTCTGGCTCGATAATAAAATTGTGTTCCGGAATATCTGGTAATTGTTCGCGAGTGGTTTTGAAAATATTGCTAACTAGCGAAACATAAATATTCTCGCGCGGCACCAAATCCTTAACCCTGTCATATGTTTCTTGAATTAACGATTTTTCATTGTCCGAGAACTTGTGAAATTGTTTGGGTAAATTAGCTCGAGACACCGGCCAAAGCCTGGTCCCAGATCCACCTGCCATTATGACAATGTAGTTATTATTTTGCATATGTCTCTATTCTAGGTTGAAACCTGTAATTAGTCAACTTGTTTTTGTTCTTCTTTTGGTTTAAAGGGATAACTAACCTGTTTTCTATAACCCTCGACATTTTCTTTTTGTTCCTTATAGTCATGTTTCATCCGAGCGAGCATGTCCTCAATTCTAGCAATATCCCGACCGATTCTTGGACTGGCTGTTTTGGCAAACGATTCTTTTAAATGAGCCAAATAGGTCTCGTATTTTTGAATTTCTTCTTCGGCGAGAATGCTATTAATTTCAATTCGGTTTTTTTCGGTCGTAGTGCCGGCAATTAATTCATCATCATATGGTGGTTGATATTTGCTTTCGTTCATTTAGCTCCTTTTATATTATTTTATAAATAATTATTGTCATTCCAGACCGGCGGGCCGCAGGATCTGGAATCTATCATTCAATTCATTACTTAAACCTTTCATTCAAAACTTCAAGGATTTTTTGATGTTCCTCAGGATGTGGCACCATCGTGCCATTAGCTGATAAAACTGCTAATTCTTGATAAGGAATAAATTTAACTTCGGCAACTTCTTCTTTTTGTAAAACGAGTTTATCGATATCAAGGTCCTTTTTTAAAAGATAAACATAATTCAGTTGATTATTATTAAAACCATCGTGGGTATGTTTTTGAGTGTAGGTATAGAGATGTTCTAACTCTGATGGCTCAATATTTAGGCCAAGTTCTTCATTGATTTCGCGAATAGCTGAATCGATAATTTCATGGCCAGCGGAAATATGGCCGGCGGCGGAAATATCCCAAAGGTTAGGATGCGAGTCCTTCTCTGGTGATCGCTTTTGAATCAATAATTCATTGTTAGAATTCAAAATCCAGATATGAACTGCCGCGTGCCAATCGCCGTCACGATGAACCTCGGACCGCAATTTTATCTGTCCTGTCTTCTTGCCATTTTCATCCAAAACATCAAAATATTCTTGCATGATTACTTCTCCACCTTAAACAACTTCCCATGTCCAGGAATTATATAGTTGGCTAATTCCAAAACTTTTTTGCGACTTTTATTGAGTTTTTCTGGATCTGAAGCATAGGGATCGGTTTCTGGATAATCCTCCTTCCACCAAACATCACCCACAATTGCAACCTTACCTTCATTAGTATTAACAATAAGCGATAAACCATCATAGTTATGGCCAGGCGTTTCGATAATATCGATATTATCAGATAGTTTTTCAGGTCGGTCCCAAGTTTTAGCGCCGTCCCAAAGTCCCCAATATTCCACGGTTTTGGCATTTGGAAACATTCCAATATTTCGATAATGGTCGATGTGAGAATGAGTAAGGAAAACGTGAGTAATATCATTGACGCTTAAATTTTCTTTAGCGAGCGCATCGGTCATAATTTTTTGGTCAGCGAGTACGCCTGGATCAGTGACGATTTTTAAATTATCGTCAGTTATTAAACAGGTTGTACAACAAGTTGTTTCGTCTTCACCCTCTGCTTTTGTATCTGCATTGGTCCAACCTTCAATTAAAACTTTTACTTCAGCCATGTTAGCTCCTTAAATATTAAAAGGTTCTTCGATCTTATTTATTTTTATTTCAATCACGCTTTTTGGATTGTATTTTTTATTTTCTGGGAGATTTTTAATTTCTTCAAGAATATTACCATTGTCATGATAAATTGTTGTGCCAGTGATATAAACAATATAACTGTAATCTTCTTTGTAAGCTAAAATAAAAACTTTTTCATTTTGCTTGATATTTTCTATTGTTTTTTCTAAATGATTGTCTGTAATAAAAATACTATCGTTTCTAACAATGCTGGCTTCAACAAAAACCGATCGAGGTTGGTTATCAGCGTCTGATGTTGTTAGCACAACAGTTTTTTGATTTTTTAAAAGTTCAATTTGTTTTTCGTTTAACATTTTAATCCTTTATGTCACCAATTTGATACACCTCGTAGGTGTATCAAAGGTCATTTATTTATTCTCCTGAAATAATCCCCATCTCTTCAAATAATTCGATTGATGGTGGGGAAAGTTTTAATTTTTTAATTTCATCTGGAGTAAACCATTTAATTTCATCAAATTCATCGTCAACTGGCTTTAATACAATCTCATCGGCGTCTTTATCGCCAATTGTGATTTTATAATCAAAGAAATGCATATGAACTAAAACTTTTTCGCCGGTCGTTCTTAGGCATTTTTCGCAATTTCCAAATTTTTGATCAGTAATTAATTCTTTATTATATTTTGTAGTATCAATTCCTGTTTCTTCAATCATTTCTCGATCTAAGGCAGTGATTTGATCCTCACCTTCTTCAACACCACCACCAGGAATTCGCCAACAATCAGAATAAACCTGGCCGCGTTGGTCGCCACTACGACCCATAAAGATTTTATTATCCTTCGAAATAATTACGGCTGAAACAATTTCTCTGTTAATTTCTCTCATTATTTTCCTTTTTGATTATATTTGATATTTCTGTGATTGCTTCGTCCAAATGATTTTGTTTGTTTTCGACGACATAATCATAGTGTTTGGCAAATTCCATTTCTTTAATAGCTTCAGCTAAACGATTTTGAATTTCTTCTTCGGAATTTTGCTGGCGATTTTGTAATCTGGTTTCAATATCAACCAAATCGCTTTTGATAAAAATCAAAACTAAATTTTGGAACATTTTGGTATAGGCCATTGCGCCGTGAACATCAATGTCTTTAATAACATTTACCCCTTTTTTTAAAGCATTTTGAATTTCCATCCGCGAGGTGCCGTACCAATTGCCATTATACAAATTCGACTCCAAAATCTCGCCGCGGCGTTCAATTTCCTTAAATTCTTTAACTGTAGTAAAAAGATATTTATTTTCTTTGCGGTCCGATTCGCGAATGGGCCGAGTGGTATAACTTTTAGCCCAGTACAAATTAAGCTCTTGATTTTGCAAAAGCTTATCGATAATCGTGCCTTTTCCGCAACCGGATGGACCAGAAATGATAAAGATTTTGCTCATTCGATTACCTTTAGTTTGGTTATAATTTCTTTTAAATCATCGCTTAAATCTGACTCAAATGTTTGGCCATCGATTTCTAATCTGACAGCATGCAAAAACTGACGATCAAATTTAAATTCCTTGGAAATGCGTTTGGACAGTTTATTAAAATAGAGTTGGTCGCCGATGAGCGGAAAGCCATCGCTTTTTAGATGAACGCGAATTTGATGCATGCGGCCAGTCGCTGGATAGACTTCAACCAAACTTAATTCATCTTTTTTAAACTTATATCTTGCGATTGTTTTATATTCTGTGACCGCTTCGCGGGCCGTGCCACGGCTAAAAGAAAAACTCATCGCTTGAGTCCGCATTAGATCTTTTTGGCTGTCGCGGATAATCGGTAAATCAACTTTGCCTTTTTCCGGTGCATGTCCAGCTACTAGTGCCTGGTAGGTTTTGTGAACTTCGCGACTTTTGAACAAATTTTGGAGTCGCTCCAAAGTCGCCGGATTTTTAGCCAGCACAATCAAACCGGAAGTGTCTTTATCCAGTCGATGAACAATACCGGCGCGCATTGGTTCAGCCCAAGCTTGGTTTTTAAAATCCGAATATCTGTCGCACAACCAATCTACCAAAGTATTGGTTTCATTGGCTGCGGTTGGGTGAACCAAAACTCCCGCTGGTTTATCCACCACCAAATAATTGTCATTTTCATAAATTATTTTCATATTTTTGACCTTATAACCCACCCTGGAAGTGGGCCGTGGTTTATTTACTTCAAACCTTTAACTCTATTTGCAAAAGTTTCTAAATCAACATTTTTAATTCTGACGCGGGGTAATTCGAATAAACTCGAGTCTTGATTAGCGATGCCGTCGCGGGTAGTGACAGCCGCGACATAGCCGGCTTCTTTAACTAAATTAACCGTTTCTTCGGTGTATCTTCCTGACGGATAGCAAAAAGTGTTGGCGTCAAGCTTAGAATCAAAAATTTGTTGATGATCAACTTCGATTGAATTTTTAGCCAAATCTTTATGGTCCAAGGTGTGCGAGCCGATTTCCATACTTGCTTTGGCCATTTGATCGATTTGAGTTTGAGTAGCATATTCCGGTCGGCCGACAAAATGGCGAATAATGAAAAACGTACCAGTAAAATCGTGTTTTTTAAGGATTGGCATGGCTTGTGTATAAGCATTGTCGTAACCATCATCAAAAGTAATAATGATCGGTTTTTTATTTTTGGCTTCGATTTTGTGAAGAACGGTTTTAGCCGGGTCAGCCAAATCAGTCAATTTCATTGATTCGTAATCGTTTTGGCTAAGCCAAGTCATTTGGGCAGCAAAGTTTTCCGGTGTAACTGACAAAGCCACACCCATCGTATCGGCCGGATCAGCGACGCGAATATAATGATACATTAAAATCGGAACCTGGAATTTTTCTAAATTATTATGGTTAGAAATTGGACTAGCTGATATTTGCGGTTCGGCTGATTTTAAAGCGATGGCTTTTTCTGGTTTTAGTTGCCGGATCGGAATTTTTATGGCTTGATAATTTTGCCACAACAAAAACGAACCAAACAATATCATGGCCAGTGCTACAACCAAAATAGACCATCTGGGTTTAAACGAAGTTTTTTTCTGCTTTTTCTTCATAAATTCATTCTATCAGTTATTTTTAAGATATTAAAGACTAATGGCACAGGTTTTCAAAATCGCATTTGTAGCGACTCTTAGCGCAAGCGGTTAAATCAGGCGAAAATTTCAAATCCAAAATGTCATGATAAGTAGTCCCAACCTGTTTTTTAAATTCTTCATAGGCCGCTTGGTCAATCGGAATACTGACTTTAGTAAATTTGCCTTTGTCCGAAGAAATAAAATCAAACTCGACTTCGGCAATGACCCAGTCAAACAACGGATCATTTTCGGCCAAAAGTTTGTAAAAGAAAGCTTGATATAAATAGGACAAATCTTCGTCTTTGGTAAGCCCCAGTAAATAGTTTTGACTTTTGGCCGTGGTAGTTTTGTAATCAACGATTTTGACAGATTTACCGATTTTATCAAGAAGCTCGATCTTGTCGATTTTTCCGGTAATTGGAATTGGACCAAAATGAACATTGTGATAGCTAAAATTATATTCGGCGGCAATCGGAATGTGGCGAGTCCAGTCGGCGGCATAAAAATCATAGTATTCACTCAAAACCTTCCGTCCCAAATGTAAGGCTCTTTTAAGCTCGGCCAGTGAAAGAATTTCCCGTTTTAGGCCAACCTTAAATTGGTTAAGTAAAAACTTCTTTGAGGGCAAGGCAAAATCCTGTTTTTGTTTTTTAAAAAACAGTTCCAGACCGTAGTGAACAGCCGAACCATAGGCAAGATTAAAATCTTTTAATTTCGGCACTTTCAAAAATTGATTATAGAAAAACTTTTGTGGACAATCCAAATAGGCGTTAAAACTGGTGGCACTTAAAACAAATTTTTCGGCTAGTTCTGCCAAGTATTTTTTGAGGTCTTTGGCTGGCGCCAGCAGACTTGGTTTTAACTCGATTTTTAATCTTTCGACAAAGTTTTGTTCGTATTTAGTTACATTTAAGTCAGTCAAATATTTCGGCTCGATTTCAGATAAAAATTTGCTCGGCAGTGTCGGACTTGCGCTTTCATTATAAATATCGGCATAAGTTAGATAAATATCTTTTTTAGCCCGGGTTAGACCAACATAAAACAAGCGGCGTTCTTCTTCGTCGTTTTCATCTGTATCATTTTCAATTTTCAGTAAACCGGCCGGCAGTTTAATTAATTTGCGAGCCGTTTTGTTACCCCAATGATTATCGGTTAAATGAATCATAAAAACATATTCAAACTCCAAACCTTTCGCCTGGTGAGCAGTCATTAATTTAACACCATGAAAATCCGCCTCCATCGGTCGTTCCATAATCTTCAAATTATTTTCTTCCAGCTCGTTAAGGTAGTTTAAAAAACCTTTGAGATTCAAATTGGCATTTTTAGTGTTAATGGTTTTAACTTCATCAAAGAGTGATTTTAAGCGATTGAGTTTAATCGGCGCGTCCGGGAGTTTAAGTAAGTAATTTAAATAGCCGCTCGAGTTAACCAAAACCTCAAAAGCGGCGGCAAAAGTCAGATTGGAAAAATTACTCGAGCTAGTCAAAATCAAGTTAATGAATTTGGTTAAAGTTTTTTTACGATTTGCCGGCAGGGCCAAATCCTCTTTCTTAAGATCAACCATTGTTTTAAAAATACTGGTTTTGTTTTTGTAAGCCAAATTAGCCAGTCGGTAAATATCCAGTTTATTAAGCTTAAAAAAAGGATAATGCATTATTTCAAACAAAAGTTCGGTGTCGGCATTTGCAACGATTTTAAGCATGTTGATAATCTTTTGTGTGTCTGGATCAAGCAAAATATTATCAGAATTGTTTTGCGAGTATGGAATTTTACTTTTAGCTAAAGTTTCGGCTAAAGCGGTAGCATCGCGATGTTCTTTGTAGATACAAGCGATTTCGGCTGGGTCAATGTTTTTCTTGAGTAATTTTTTAATTTCCTTGGCAATGAAAAAATTTTCGGTTTGATCGGAACTAAACTGAGCCAGGTTGATTTTAGACTCAATCGCTTTAGTGCTAACAAGATGTTTATCGATCTTTAAAACACTGAAAATCTGTTTTTGATTATTTTTAATCAGGCTTCTTGATGCATCCAGAATCTGTTGACCCGACCGATAGTTTTCTTCTAAAACAATCTTTTTAGCATTCGGATGTAAGCTCATAAACTCCAAAATGTTTTCCAAGGCCGCGCCTTGAAAACGAAAGATTGATTGCTCATCGTCGCCAACCACAAAAAGGTTTGGCTCATCGTAGAAGCTAGATAAAAGCCGAACGATTTCATTTTGAGCGCTGTTGGTGTCTTGATATTCATCAACTAAAAAATACTGAAATTTTTCCTGATAATAACTCAAAAGTTCCTGGTCTTTACTTAGTTCACGAACAACGTACAAGATCATATCGGCGTAATCGTATTGACCGTTTTTTTGAAGTGCTAAATTATAGAGCTTGTAAGCCTCGGCCAGCTCCAAGTTTTTTTCCAATTGATCTTTCAGGTCCACATACTTAGCCTTAATCTTGCCCTTATTCGGACCTTTGTCGTGATAGAGATCTTCAATTTGATCGATGGTCTTAATTTCTTTTTGAACAATTTTCTTAAAAAACTGCGGGCTGATATTTTCTTGCTTTAAGCTATTAATTGATTGCAAGATGGCTGATTGATAATAATACGGCGCTTTAAGGGTTTTAATTCTTTGAAAATTATTTTCATCTAAAATCTTTTTAATGGTTAGAATTTGGTCCAAGTCGTTAATTTGTTCCAAATTGCGGCTAAATAGGAATTTTTCCGGAAAAGTTTGGATGACTTCATTGCAAAAAGAATGATATGTGTGGACATGGACTTTGTAGCTGGCCGGACCAATAATTTCTAGTAGTCTTTTTCGCATAGCCCAAACACCGGAGTTGGTAAAGGTAAGACACAAAATATTGCCGGCATCAACTTGAGCTTCTTTTAAAATATTGGCAATCCGCATAGCCAAGATTTGAGTCTTGCCGGTGCCGGGCCCGGCAATTACCATCACCGGTCCTTCAATTGCTTCCACCGCTTCGCGCTGATGGTCATTGAGTTTCTTAAATTCAGTTATAAATTTTTTGTTGATCATAGGTTATTGTTGTCATTCCAGATCCTGACGCCGTCAGGTCTGGAATCCAGTATTTCTGGATTTAAATTTTGTTTGATAATTTTCATCGGATTTAAATATAATTTTTCTTTTAATTGCTGTGGCGTAAGAGTTCTTTCTAAAACTAAACCATAACTTAGCCAGATAAAAGCATCAAACGAAGCAAAACCGGTATTTTTAGGTCTAGGAACAGGCGCAAAATCGGAAACAATACAATCGATTGTACCATCAGCTAGGCCTTTTTTGATTGCTTTAATATCCTGACTATTTCCTAATGGCGGATTAACTGCTTTGTCCTCAATTTCATTATCAAATGTAAAGTAATGTGGACAAGTTTCGCAAGTAACAGAAAGTCCCTTTTTCTTTGCTTTGCGAATTAAATCCACTGTTTCTTTTTGACTCACGTGTTGAATATGTAATCGGCCAGACTTAACCTTAGATAAGACTTGGAGATATTTTCGGGTCATTTCAACTTCTGGTTCTAAATGGACCATCAGTAAAACATCTTTGTCCAGAGCTTCTTTAACCAAATCTAGATTCATTAAACAATCACCATCGTCGGAAAAGCCCAAGACATGCTTTTTTAGCTTATCAATATTAACTAACTCTTTTCCTTTTCGACCAAGCGTGATTGCGCTAACTGGGATTATTTTGGTGTAGTTTTTAACTAGTAAATATTGTTTAATTGTTTCTAAATTATCTAAACAAGGATTAGTGTTTGGCATACAAGCTAAAATTGATAAACCGGAATATTTAGCTTGTTTGCTATAAAAACTAACCTTATCTCGCAGGTGAACATGTAAATCAATTATTGGATAATTAATTATGTTTTTCATTAGTGAATTTATTTTGTCATTCCAGACAGGTGTCAACCTTGATCTGGAATCTATTTGTAATGATTTTAGTGTCATTCCAGACCGGACGGCGTCAGGATCTGGAATCCAGTTAAAGAATTTTTAAATACAAGTCATCCCAATTAGGATTATTTTTTTCGATTATATCCAACTTCCATTTTCGATTCCAGGCTTTCAATTGTTTTTCTCTTATTATTGCTGATTCAATATCTGTTGTTTGCTCAAAGTAAACTAACTGCTCGATATTATATTTCTTTGTAAAACCATCAGCTAGTTTATTTTTATGTTCATAAATTCGCCGAATCAAATTGTTTGTTACGCCAATATAAAGTGTACCATTTTTATCACTTGCTAAAATATAAACATAATATGTATTCATTTAAATTCTGGATTCCAGATCCTACGGCCCGCCGGTCTGGAATGACAAGGAAGGTTAAAACAAATTAGCTTGGATTTCGTCAGTGGGATTTTTCGGTTTTCCAGTTTTGGATTGGTTAGATTCTGGTTCTGGCAAAGCCTCACTCGCCAATTCCTCTAAAATCTCAATACCAGAATATTGGCCGCCAACAATGCCGCCGATTTCATTAAAAACCTGGCGAGTGTTGGCACCGAGTCTTTCGATTTGTTTTTCTCTTGAAACCCAAATTCGCTCCATAGCCAGCTTTTCTTTAGATAGTTCCGTTATCATAGCAATATGCGTTTCGGAAATTGATTGGACGCGATTAATAAAAGCTTGGCTGGTCAGATGCTTGTATAGTACCATCGCTTTGTCTTGACTGTTTTCATTGGCGAGCGCGACGGAATAAATCGACAAGAGATTGTTGCGAAGCGCGCTAGCCATACCCAAAGCTGAAGCATGATCAGCAACCCAAATGCCTTTGTATGGTCCAAAATGCTCAATCTCTTTTGGTAAGACGTTGCTCACTAAAACCAGCAAATTGGCTTTGACGCGATGGCCGTCATCTTTGAGTTTAGTGACCCAATCCTCAACCCAGGCTTTGGTTTGTTTGGATTCCCAAGCGATAATGCCGGCCAGCTCGCCATTTTGAGTCATAACCTTCTGGATAATATCGGCGCCGTTGGCGCCTTTAGCCACATCCTCAATTTCATCAAACTTAAATTTGGCTTTCAAAGCATCACGCAAAACCAGCTCCATTACTTCGCCTTGCGTTTGCATTGAGCCTTGTTGAGCCTTGCGTTGGGCTTCCGACAAGGATTTTTTAGTATCTTCAAGTTGTTTGCGCAGTTCTAAAACTTCAAAGTTCTTTTTTTCTTCCAGCTCGATTTGCAATTTTTCCTCAATGTTTTTCTTTTCTTCCTGAATGCGGCGGACGACTTCAATTTCCTGATTTTTTAATTTATCTTCGAGTTCATTTTGTTTTTGAATAAAATCCAATTCTTTTTTTTGGGCCTCGGCTCTTTTTTCCGATTCAAACTTTAACTTTTCTTTAATAACCTTAAGCTCGTCCGATTGCTCGGTCGCATATTTTGACTTTAGTTCATCTTTAACTGTCATTGACCAAAAGAATAAAACCGCTCTATGTGGTTTTAATTCTTTTCTGGTTTAATTGCTAATTTATAAATAACAACTCGGAAAAAGAACAAAGATTTTGAAACAACCTTTTC